>CACPMT010000003.1 GCA_902635045.1 uncultured SAR86 cluster bacterium
ACAGAAAAATCAGCAAATTATTGGGCTTCTGGAATCAGTTTGGTTGCTCACATGCAATCACCTAAAGTTCCTGCTTTTCACTTCAATACAAGATTTTTAGTTACAGATGACTCTTGGTTTGGGGGTGGTGCAGATATGACTCCTACCCTAGAGAACCAAAAGGACACAGATACTTTTCATAGAAAAATGAAGGAGTCTTGCGATTCAACTGACAAAAACTATTACAAAGAATTTAAAAAAAATTGCGACGAATATTTTTACCTGCCTCATAGAGAGGAAGCCAGAGGGGTAGGAGGTATTTTTTTTGATCATTTAAATACAAACGATTGGGAGAGAGACTTTAACTTTGTAAAAGAAGTTGGAAAAAAGACTTTAGAAGCAATTACAGAAATTATTGAGACTAACAAAGATAAAAAGTGGACAAAAGATGAAAAAGAAAAACAATTGATTAAAAGAGGCAGATACGTTGAGTTTAATTTAATCTGGGATAGAGGGACTTTGTTTGGGTTAAAAACTGGCGGATCAACAGAAGCTATTCTAATGTCAATGCCTCCCGAAGCTAAGTGGTCGTAAATGATTTTTCTCACAATCAAAGTAATACATATTGTGTCGGTGATAGCCTGGATGGCTGCGCTTTTCTATTTGCCTAGATTATTTGTCTATCACGCAAAACATAATAATGAATCTTATATAAGTAGTGTTTTCAAGGTTATGGAATCCAAACTTTACGGAGTTATAGCAACGCCTTCAATGATAATAGTGTGGGTTTCTGGATTGGCATTAATTTACTATTTGGGAATTCAAAAATGGCTGATTTTAAAAATTTTATTTGTAATTTTAATGACACTGTTTCATTTTTTCTTATTCTTTTCTCTAAAAAAATTTGAAAAGGATTTAAACCAATACTCAGAAAGATTTTTTAGGATAGTTAATGAAATTCCAACTATTTTGCTTTTAATTATTGTTTCTTTGGTAGTATTTCAGCCAATTATTTAAAAATGATTATATTTAAATTTTTTTGGTGGGCTGTATTTATCGGAAGTGCAATTGCTTCTATTGGTTCTTTTACAAATGAAAAAGCAAATTCTATGGGGCGATTAAAAAATTATGCTGGGATATCTTTCTTAACGATATTCGTAATTACTTATTTTGTAGGAACATTTTTTAATTTTATTCCTGAAGTTTTGACTATTTTATATGATTTATTTTATTGGATTTTTACGTTTTCTTCATTTTTACAAATCTTATGGTGGTATATTTTTGTTGGGAGTTTTTTTGTCAGTATGAGCCTATTTCTTTCACTGATCTCAAAAGAAAAGGGTCCAAAAGAAAGACTTGTTCTTAGTTTTGCATCTGGCTTTATATGCATTCTTACCTTTTTGACGGGAATGTATTTTGGTTTTGTTTAGATTCTGAAATTAAAGCTCGGTCGCTAATTCCATAAATTTTTTCTTTAGCGGCGATACTTTGTTGGCAATATTGAAAGCAGTATTTCTAAACAATTTAACCCAAATATTCTTTTGGCTAAAACCTCTTTTAAAAGCTTCCATGCTAGCTGCAAGTCCTAAGTTGATCGGTATCCTTTTTCGATTATAGGATGAAGTTATTTCTTTCATTTTTTCTAGCCCATTCAATTTTATCAATTCTGCTAAACATTCAACGTCTCCAATACCAGCATTAAGTCCAAGGCCAGCCAAGGGGTGGATATGGTGCGCGGAATCTCCAACTAGAAAAATGCCATTATTTGCAAAAGTTTTAGCCGAAAGATGATGTAAGGGAAAATGTTGTCTTTTTGAAAGCATTTCTAATTTGCCAATCTGTTCACTAAATTTATTTTTAACTTCAGCAGTAAATTCATTCTCAGACATAGAGATGAACTTATAAGACACATCATCATCTATTGACCAAATCATAGTAGATTCATCTTCCTTAATTGGTAGAAGGGCAAGGGGTCCAATAGAAGTGAAGGTTTGCTTAATGCAATTATCGTTAATCTCAGTCTTGAAATTTGTAACTATAGCGGTTTGGTTGTAGCTCCAAGATCTAAAATTAATTTCTGCCAATTCTCTTACTTTTGAATTCATACCATCACAACCAATTATCATTTTGGCTTGAAGAGTTTGTTTACTTGTTTTGCAGACAATTGCACCCGAAGAATGATCGATTTTAATAAGAGGCTCTCCCCAGAAACTTTCAATATTATTCTTTTGAAATTCTCCTATTAAATTTTTTTGAATTTCTCCCTCTCTTATAATATAGCCAAGGTTTGGTAAATTTGCTTCTTGGGCATTAAAGTCGATGAAGCCAGTACCTTCCTGATCCCAAACTTTTATTTGCTCGTAAGGAAAAGCAGAATTTTCAATTTTTTTCCAAACATTTAAACTATTGAAGAAAGCCTTACTTTTTTGGTTCACGGAAAGATGTCTGAAGCTATTAGGAAAAGTTTCTTTCGAATCGACTATAGCCACTTTGTAGCCTAATTGAGAAGTTTTAATTGCTAAAGCTGAACCAACTACTCCTGACCCTATTATTAATATATCAAAGCCCATTTATGAACTCATGAGTTTTTCGATGTCTTTTATTGTTTTTGGAACTGAAGAAGTTAGAATCTCCGGATCACCCTCAGTTACTAACACATCATCTTCAATTCTTATTCCAATATTCAAATATTCTTTTGGGACATTTTTGAGATCTTCCTTAAAATAAATTCCTGGTTCAATTGTTGTAATCATTCCTGGTAAATATTTTCTCCAATTTCCATTTTTCCCATAACTACCAACATCATGAACATCCATCCCCATCCAATGACCAACTCTGTGCATATAAAAATCTCGATAGGCTCCATTTTCAATTAATTCATTTATTTCTCCATTCAAAATTTTTAAATCAATCAAGCCTTGAGTGATTACTTCGATTGCTTTTTTTTCTGTTTCATTGGGAGTAAGGCCTTTCTTTACTGTCTTGATACACTCTATATTCGCATCTAGAACTATTTCATATACTGCTTGTTGAGCTCTTGAAAACTTTCCATTAACTGGAAATGTTCTTGTAATATCGCTTGCATATCCATTAAATTCACATCCTGCATCTACCAGAACTAAATCACCATCCATGAGCAAATCTTTATTGTCACTATAATGAAGAATACAAGCATTTTTTCCGCCACCAACTATAGAAGGATAGGCGCAATTTCTAGCACCTTTTTTCATAAACTCATGCACATATTCAGCTTCTAATTGATACTCATACATTTTAGGACAAACATTCTTCATAGCTCTTATATGAGCAGCGGAAGATATTTCACATGCTTCTTTGATTGTTTTTATTTCTTCTTTGGTTTTGATTAATCTAATTTCATGTAAAAGTAAGTCAATAGAGTGGACTTCTTCTGGAATAAAATGATTAGTTCTAGAAGTGGTTTTCTTCAACGAGGTTATATTTTTATTTACTTCATCTTCTAAAAGCTTATTTAAATTTTTTTGGAAATATATTCTTTCCTTATTTATTAAAAATTTAGATATTTCTTCGCTGAATGCTTCAATAGGGAAACCAAACTTTGCACCAATTTTTCTACAATTACTTGGCCCCATTCTGTTTCCTTCCCATTGCTCTTTGGAAGGATCTTTATCCTGACAGAATATAGTAAATTCTCCAGAATCGTCAGATTCTATTATTGCCACAGCATTAGGCTCATCAAACCCAATGAGATAAAGAAAATCACTATTTTGACGGAAAGGAAATTCTACATCCCCGTTTCTTATTTGAGTATTTGAACCAAAAATAATTGCTAAAGAATTCTTGGGCATCTCTGACACTAATTTTTTTCTTCTTTCTAAATGTTCATTCATCAGAGGTATTTTATATTATTGTGGCTTCTCTTCTAGCAGAAGACTAAAATTAAGCATGTCCAAAGATAATTTAGAAAAAAATCTGAATGAACTTTTACTCCTGTCAAAAAAATTGCGTGAAGCAAATAAAGATTTAAGAAATAAAAATTCCAAGCTTAATTTGGAAAATAAAAACTTAAAAGAAAAACTTGAAATAACCAAAAATAAAATTGAAAATCTAATAAATAAATTGGAGTCTGTATGAGTGATGAAGAATCAAAAGAGATTATATCTTTAAAAATAGCTGGAATTGATTACCAGTTATATTGTCCAGAAGAAGAACAAGAGACATTACTGGAAGCAGCTGATTATTTAAATAAAAAAATTAAAAAACTTAAAAGACAAACAAAATTTCTTTCAGTTGAAAAAGTAGCTCTTTTAGCAGGTTTAGAAATTACAAATGAAATGATGAATGAGTCTAATAAACAAAATGAATCTAAACCTCAAAAAACTCCTGTTGAAACAAAGAAGAATACTGACGATTCTGAGGATTCAAAAAAAGAAACAGTTGACGATAGCTTGAGTTTGAAGTTAGTGGATGAAATATCTGAGCTATCCAAACTCTAAATTTTGTTATAATTTTTTTGCTTCCTGGGTTATTTGCCAATTGAATAACACTTTGAGCCGATACAAAATAAATAGGGAATTTGATACTAACTCCTGTTGAGCGCCCATTAGGGCAGCCTGATGGAAAGAGATTCTTCCCGACCTGAACTTTCGGTTCAGGGAAATTCAATAGCGGTAACTTGGGAAAGCCTTGAGAAATGACAAAAAAAGAAGCTAGAAATCTTATAAATAAGCATTTTAATAATCTATCTAAAAAAGAAAAAAAAAATTTAGATTCTAGAATTTTAAAAAATTTTTTAGAGTTCGTTGATATTTCAAAATGTAAAAAAATTGGTTCTTATTTTTCTCTTTTTAATGAAGCCAACACTGATCATATAAATGATTTTTTGACAAAGACAGGGATTCAAATATTCTTACCAAAAATACCTGAAGAAAAAGATGCAAAAAAATTAAGTTTTTTTAGATATATAAAAAAAGATAAATTAACAAAAAATAGATTTGGTATTTTTGAACCTTCAAAAAATGAGAATCCCTCAGATATAAATGATCTAGATTTAATATTGGTTCCATTTAGAGCTGTAAATAAAAATCTTTACAGATTAGGATATGGTGGGGGTTTTTATGATTGTTCATTATCGGGAATTAACTCAAATAAATGTTTGGGTTTAGGATATGACTTTCAAATTCTAGATGAATTCGATATCGAACCACATGATTTTAAATTAGGAAAATTAATAACACCTGAAGGTTACTTTAAGAATGCTTTATAGCCTGCGTTTTCTGAAACTCTCGTAAAAGGATATTCTGTATTCAATAAGTCTTTATTGAGTTTATTTAATTGTGAATCCTTTATAGAAAATCCAACTAAAGCTCCTCCATAGATTGACCCTTGATTTTTATAATGAAAAAGAGAGATATTCCACTTATCTTTTAGTAGATCTAAAAATTGCATTAAAGCTCCTGGCCTTTCGGGAAAATCAACTTTGAAAACTTCCTCTGTTTCTCCATTTGATAGTTCCGGAGCTCTTCCACCTGACATGTATCTTAAGTGTACTTTTGAAATTTCGTCATCGCTCAAATCTGTAATTTTATATTCTTTTAGTTTCATCGATTTAATAAAGGATTTTTTTTCTTTTTCCCCTTTATTAAATTCTAACCCAAGCAGAATTTTTGCTTCTTGTGTTTTGTCTAGTCTATAACTAAATTCTGTAATATTTTTTTGACCAATAGATTTGCATAATTTTCTGAATGTTCCTTTTTTTTCAGGAATATTTATTCCAAAAATCATTTCTTTCTTCTCGCCCATTTTTGATCTTTCTACAATATGAGCGAGAGATTCAAAGTTGAGATTTGATCCACAGTAAGTCGCGATTAAGTTTTTATTTTTTATCTTTTTATTAATTACGTACTTTTTTAAACCAGCTAGTGCTAAAGCTCCAGTTGGTTCAGGAATAGTTCGAGTGTCAATAAAAGTATCTTTTACAGCTGCGCAAATTTCGTCTGTACTTACAGTAATAGAATCGTCAATCCATTCTTTAATTAATTTGTAGTTATGCTTCCCAATCTGTTTAGCAGCTGCTCCGTCAGCAAATAGACCCACCTCTTTGAGTTTTATTCTTCTATTTGCTTTCAAAGAGCTATTTAGACCCGCGGCATCTGCAGCTTCGACTGCAACTATCTTTATTTTTGGATTAACAGTTTTAACATATGCACCAATGCCCGAGATTAAACCTCCACCACCAACTGCAATAAAAATAATATCAATTTTTTTATCGAATTGATCTAAAAGCTCCTTTCCAATTGTTCCTTGTCCCGCAATAACAAATGGATCATCAAAAGGATGGATAAAAGGTAAGTTTTTGATTTTGCAAAAATTTAAAGATTCCTCTAAGGCTTCATCAAAATTATCTCCTACTAGAACAGTTTTTGCGCCATAACTTTTTACCGATTCAACTTTTATTGAGGGAGTTGTTCTTGGCATAAAAATTGTCGACCTAATTTTTAAACTTTTAGCTGAGTAGGCAACACCTTGGGCGTGGTTTCCTGCTGAGGCAGTGACGACATGTTTTGCGTTTTCCTTTTCTACCAAATTAGAAATTTTGTTATATGCGCCCCTAATTTTGAAAGAGTGAGTAGGCTGAAGATCTTCGCGTTTTAAAAATATATTATTAGAAAATTGTGAGGAAACACTTTCCGCCTTTGTAATAGGGGATTTTATTGCGACATCATAAACTTTAGATGAAGATATTTTGTCTAAATAATTTTTGCTATATTTATTCATAGTGATAACGAAAGCAAAGCATTATACTTTTAGATATATTAAGTTCCAGTAAATTAAATTAAGCATCAATGACCTCAAAAGAATTAGTAGCTTCTTATACCTACGAGCTTATCAAAAATAAGTTTCACAAGGATTTTATTTTGGGTATTGGCACTGGCTCTACGGCAAACTGTTTTATTGAAATAATAAAAAAAGAAAGGCCAGAAATTAAAGCTTTGGTCTCTAGTTCTGAAGCAAGTAGTGATATTTTAAGATCTGAGGGGTTTGAAATCTCAGAATTAAATGATGTTGGTGGACCAGATTTGTATGTTGATGGTGCAGATGAAGTTAATGATAAATTTGAATTGATAAAAGGTGGGGGAGGCGCTCATACAAGAGAAAAAATTCTTGCCGCCGCTTCAAGAGAATTTATTTGTATCATTGACGATAGTAAAATTGTAAAAAAATTAGGATCTTTTCCTTTAGCGATTGAAGTTATTCCGTCGGCTAGAAGCTATGTAGCTAGACAAATTGTTGCAATGGGAGGAAAACCAACTTATCGAGTAGGATTTGTTACGGATAATGGAAATCAAATAATAGATGTAATTAACTTGAATTTTGACGTTCCTTACGAAACTGAAATTAGATTGAATAGAATTCCTGGAGTGGTGGATAATGGCATATTTGCTACAAGAACAGCAGATAAAGTTATTAGCGCTAACTCTTCTGAAGCGAGGGCTCTATAAAAGCAATTCTAAATTTTTTATTACTTCTGGGCTACTTGGTTCAACTTTGCTAGAAAAAGTTTTGACTATTTTTCCTTCTTTCGAAATTAGATATTTAGTGAAGTTCCACGCCGGTTCAGAACCTGATTCTTCCATAATTTGCTTGTAGAAGGAATTAGCTTTGCTTCCTGTAACGCTTGAGGTAGCAAAAAGCGGGAAGGTAACCCCATAATTTGTACTGCAAAATTCTTTCACATCTCCTTCATCGCTGAACTCTTGAAACATAAAATCTCTTGAAGGAAATCCTAAAATTACAAAATCTCTTTCCGCGTATTCTTTATATAAGGCTTGTAAACTTTCATACTGATAAGTGAAGCCACATCTGCTTGCAACGTTAACTGCTAAAATTACCTTATCTTTATATTTACATAGATTTTCAGTTTTATTTGAATCTAAAACTCTAAGTTCATGATCAAGCAAATTGGGACAATATTTACTGTTCTCATTGGGGACAGAAAGAACTAAACCAGTAAAAAAAAGAATTAAATTTAAGGTGATGATTTTTATTAATTTCATAATGTTTTATATAGTTCCTTATTAGAAAAAATCAATACCTGCGTTCCAACTCTTACCTTATTAAAAATTTCTATAACATCATCATTGAGCATTCTTATGCAACCCAAAGATGCTGGCTGTCCAATTAAGCCCTCTTCAGCAGTACCGTGGATGTAAATGTATCTAGATTTAGAGTCAACTATACCGCCTCTATTTCGTCCTTTTTCTAGACCATCTAGCCATAAAATTCTTGAGGTTATTACATCTTCTGGTATGTCGATTGGGTCTTTTATGATCTGAGCTATTTCATTGGTCCAGATCCTTCCCTTAAAAACAGCGCCTTTTGGCATTTTCTTTCCAATTTTTTCAGAAATTACATGAGCACCTAAAGGCGTCTTAAAACTATTTTGTAAATTTCCAATCCCAAATGCAGAGGAAGAGATGGGGTATTCTTTCTCTTTATTTCGAGTTTTCAAAAAAAGAGTCTGACTATCCAGATTTATCAAAATATGAGTTTTGTTTTTATTTAACTTACTAAAATTATTAGGATCAATCATTGAGTATCTTTCAAAATTTGGTGTAATTGTGCAACTTACTAATAAACAAGAAATAATATAAAACTTAATACTTTTCATTTTTTAATATTCTATTAAAAAATGAACAGAATATAACAATTAGAATGAAAATGATTGAAGGCCACTTACCAAAAGTTATAAAAGGAGTATGTCCACTTCGAGAAAATATATTAGCTTCTATTAGTTGAGAGTTCTTTACACTTTGATCTGAGTTATCTAAATCAATTCTTTTTACTACATTGCCAAATTTGTCTATTAATGCGCTCACACCAGTGCTTGTACTTCTTACTAAAGGTTTTCTATTTTCCGCTGCTCTATATCTAGCAATCTGCAGGTGCTGATAAGGCCCGATAGTATTTCCAAACCAATTATCATTACTTGCATTAAATAATAAATTGCTTTGTTCGCCGTGTTTAAGAAAAATATCTTGATAGGCTATTTCATAACATATAGCTGAGGAAATATTTAGGTTTTTTGATTTAATTAAAACGTTATTATCTGAAGGAACTATATTTGGTCGATTAAAGTTAAAAAAGCTAAAAAAAGAATTAAAAATGGAAAAAGGAACATATTCTCCAAAAGGTACTAACTTTTGCTTGTCAAATTTACCATTTAATTTTCCTAAAGACATTAAAGAATTATTCACACCATCTGCGCCATTATTTTTTGATAAAACGCCAAAGATAGAAGCAAAATTAGACTTAGATATATAAAACTCTAATTCGTTAATTACTTCTGTATATTTTGATTTCAGCCCAGGCAAAAAAACCTCAGGCCAAAAAACTACTGATAAAATATCTTTGTCTTTAGACTTAGATGAATATTCTTTGTTTTTAGATTTAAATAGATCCACCGATTCCTTTTCACCCTCAATGCTCCATTTTTCTTCAATGCTTATATTTGGTTGGATAATCACAATATTCACTTTATCTTTTTCGCTAGTCCACTCAACCTTATAGAATGAAAAAGAGGCAAATAAAAATAGAGAAAAAATAGTTAAGTAGACAAGCGCCATCTTTTTTTGATCAGCAAATATAAAACTTTTAAACATTAGAAAAGTGAGAGCTGGAAAGAATATTAAAATAAAACTCATTCCAAAAACTCCAAATATTGGAATAAAACCAGAAAAAATAAAATTATCCAAGCTTGTATAGCCTAGATAAAACCAGGGAAACCCAGAAAATATAAATTCTCTTAGCCATTCCGAGCCAACCCAAACCGCAGGAAATAAAAATAAAATATCAAAATTAGTTTTTGTTTTGCAATAAGCAAATATCACAAAAAAAAGGCTGTTTAATAAAGCTAAGAAAGCAGACAGACAAATTACTAAAAAGTAAGATAAAAATTTACTCGCTCCCCCATAAAAATAAATACTATTTTCTATCCATAAAATCCCAAACAGCCATAAACCAAATCCAAAAAACCAACTAAGGCTAAAAGAATTCTTAATATCTTTTTCTCTAATTAAAAAATAAAAAGAAAGAGGAATAAAAAAGGTTAAAAACCAGAAATTAAAAGGTTCAAAAACTAAAACTAATGATGCGCCTAAAATTAAAGAACTGATGTAACTAATTAATTTCATCAATTGATTTTATAGCAATCAATAAGAATCTTTTTTAATTATTTAGAAAGCCAATAATTTATTTTTGAGTCTTCTAGAATTTTGCAGGTTTCAAAAATTGGCAAGCCCACTACATTTGAATGACTGCCAATTATTTTTTCTACAAAGGTTGCGCCAAATCCTTGAATGCCATAACTCCCGGCTTTGTCTTTAGGTTCTCCTGTGTCCCAATATTTTGAACATTCATATGCTGTGATTGTTTTCATAAAAACTTTAGTTTCCACAATATTCATATTGAAATTAACAGTATCAATTTTAGATATATCTAAAATTCCTAGAGAAACACAGGAAATAACTTCGTGAGACTGTCCAGAAAGTTCCAAAAGCATAGAAATAGCATGATCTTTGTTTTCTGGCTTCCCTAAAATTTTGCCACCAAAACTTACAATTGTATCTGCAGTTAAAACAGGGAGGATTTTTTTTTGATTTTCTTGAAGGTAAGCAAATGCAGATAATGACTTTTCTTTTGTATTTCTTTCTGCAAAGTCATAAGCTGATTCAGTTTCAAACGGAACAGACTCTTCGTGAGGATAATTCAGAACTTCAAATTCAACTTCTAACAATTTCAAAATCTCACTACGTCGTGGAGATTTCGAGGCAAGATAAATGCCAGACACTTTATTTAATTTTTTCTTCTTTGTAGAGGACGTGTTTCTTTATTTTGGGATCAAATTTTTTGATTTCAATTTTATCAGGCGTACTACTTTTGTTTTTGTCGGTAGTATAAAAATGACCAGTTCCTGCCGAAGATACTAATTTAATTTTCTCTCTCATATTTTTTCTCCTCTAGCTCTTATATCTTCCAATACTTGGTCAATACCTTTTTTATCTATAATCCTAAGGCCTTTTGTTGAAATGTTCAGTGTTACATAGCGATTTTCAGATTCTACCCAAAATCTATGTTTGTGAAGATTAGGCATAAATCTTCTACGAGTTTTATTAACTGCCTTGGAAACATTGTTTCCTGACATTGGAATTTTACCTGTTACTTGACATTGTTTGCTCATAAAAACCCCTAAAAGATGTTGTTTTATACCAGAATCTAAACTTCTTTAAAACCTATCTAGAGTATAATTTGGATCTAAATGAAACAATTGGCTAACAAACACATACTTTTATGCGTAACCGGAGGAATTGCTGCTTATAAAGCTGCAGAGATCATAAGATTATTTAAATCATCTGGATCTAATGTAAGGGTTTTAATGACAAAAGCTGCGCAAGAGTT
Organism: uncultured SAR86 cluster bacterium; assembly: GCA_902635045.1. Classification (GTDB taxonomy): domain Bacteria; phylum Pseudomonadota; class Gammaproteobacteria; order Magnimaribacterales; family AG-339-G14; genus CASICS01. The sequence continues at coordinate 11,416 of CACPMT010000003.1, forward strand.
TATTACGCCTCTTACCATGCAAGCTTTATCTGGAAATCAAGTTCATGTTGATCTTTTAGACACAGAAGCTGAGGCTGCAATGGGTCATATAGAATTAGCAAAATGGAGTGACGCGATTCTCATTGCGCCATGTTCTGCTAATTCAATTTCACGATTGGCTGCTGGCAAGGGAGACGATTTAATGACTGCAGTTTGTTTAGCGGCAGAATGTAAAATATATTTTGCACCTGCTATGAATCAAGCCATGTGGGCTGATTCAAGAACACAAAAGAATTACCAAATTTTGAAGAAAAATAATTTTATTTCTATTGGACCCAATTCTGGTGAACAAGCTTGTGGCGATGAAGGGTATGGCAGAATGTCAGAACCTCAAGAAATTGTCAGTGAAGTAGCCACAAACTTTTCTGAAGGCTTATTGGCAGGCAAAAAAATACTAATTACAGCAGGTCCGACACGTGAAAAAATTGATCCTGTTAGATACATATCTAATAGAAGCTCAGGGAAAATGGGCTTTTCAATCGCTGAAGCTGCAAGAGATGAGGGAGGTCTAGTTAGTTTAATTAGCGGTCCAGTAAGTTTAAAAACACCCGATGAAATAAAAAGAATAAATGTTGAATCTGCAGATGAAATGTTCAATGAAGTTAATAAAATCGTCAACAATTTTGATTTTTTTATTTCGACTGCTGCAGTTGCTGATTTTAGACCTGAAAAAATTGAAAATCAGAAAATAAAAAAAGAGAAGAAATCAAATAATCTGAGCATGGAACTAATTGAAAATAAAGATATTTTAAAATCTATTTCTTTAAAAAAAGAGGACTTGAAGGTAATAGGTTTTGCTGCTGAAACTCAAGATGTCGTAAAAAATGCTAAAAAAAAGCTAAATGAAAAAAAATTGGATTTAATTATTGCAAATGATGTTTCTGACTCTTCGATTGGTTTTGACTCGGATGAAAACGAAGTTTTTTTAATTACTAAAAAAATTGAAAAAAAGATTGAAAAAATTTCAAAAAAGAAATTATCAAGAAGTATTATTGAATTTATAGCAAAATATCTTTAGATGCTCAGGTGGATATTTACAAGGATTATCGGCTTTATTTTGCCAAATATTATTTCTAATTTTTTAAAGTCAGAAAAAATTTCAGAAAAGATCAATAAAATTAATGTTCAGATCAAGATTATTGATAAAAATTTGGGCGATGATATACCTTTACCAAAATTTAATACGCAAGGGTCTGCTGCGCTAGATTTGAGAACAAATATAGGCGAGTCAAAAACTATAGAACCAAATGAAACATATTTATTTTCTACTGGATTCTCTATTTACATAGGTAATCCTGATTATGCGGCTTTCATTTTACCCAGATCAGGGCTAGGTCATAAAAATGGTATTGTTTTGGGAAATTTAATTGGATTGATTGATTCAGATTATCAGGGAGAAATAATGATCTCACTTTGGAATAGATCTAATAATTCTTTTACAATAAACAGAGGAGATAGAATTGCTCAGATGATGTTCGTTGAAGTGGCTTCACCGATTTTCAAAATTGTAGATAAATTTGAAGAAACAGAAAGAGGAACCAAGGGATTTGGTTCATCAGGCAAAGATTAGATATGGGAGAGAATAATGGATATTAAATTACAAGACTCTTTAGCAGAAAGCTTGAGATGGCGATGCAAAGAATCTGCTAACGAAACAGCAATAAAGTTTTTAGACAGACAGCAAACGTATGCGCAATTTGATTCAAACGCGAATCGTGTAGCTCAAGGTTTACTGAGCTTTGAAATAAAACCAAATTCCAGAGTTGCATACTTAGCAAAAAATACAGATTATTTTTTTGAGATTTTTTATGGTGCTCTTAAATCAAAAGCTGTAGTAGTTGGGGTAAATTGGAGACTCGCTGCAGAAGAAGTTGCTTATGTACTAGAAGATTCAAAAAGCGAAATTTTATTCGTAAGTTCTGATTTCTTCGAAATAATAGAAGAAATTGAAAATAAATTAACGTTTGTTAAGCAGATCATTTGTCTTGAAGGAGAAAACAAAAATTGGATGACTTATTCTCTGTGGAAAGATAACAACGATGACATTGACCCCCAACTAACATCAGATGAAGATGACGACGTAATTCAGCTTTACACTTCAGGTACAACCGGTCATCCCAAAGGTGTGCAATTAACAAATAAAAACTTCTACGCTGCTACCGACAATACCATTGGAGTTATCCCTTTCCCTTCAGGTTCGAAAGCCATGGTTTGTATGCCTGTGTATCATGTTGCTGGAACAAATTTTGGAATATGGGGGCTATTACAGGGTTGCAACAATTTAATAATTCCAGAAGTAGATCCAGGTTTGATTCTCGATTTAGTTGAAAAAGAGAGAATAGAACTTACTTTGTGGGTACCAGCTGTAATACTTTTTTTGCTTCAGCATCCAAACGCAGAAAAAACTGATTTTAGTTCTTTGAAAGTAGTTGTTTATGGAGCTTCGCCTATTGCAGAAGATACAGTGGTAAATGCAATCAATTTAATGAATTGTGGGTTTTATCAAGTTTATGGATTAACAGAAACTTCTGGAGCTATTACTTGCTTGATATCCGAGGATCATGATCCAAAAAGAAACAAATTAAGGTCTTGTGGTAAGGCTTTGCCTGGGGTTGAGATTAAGGTAATTGACGAAGCTGGAAACGAAGTTGATCAAGGTGAGGTGGGTGAAATTATTACAAAATCAGATTTAAATATGAAAGGATATTGGAACAATCTAGAAGCAACTGAAAAGTCTATCCAAGATGGATGGTTTTATTCCGGAGATGCTGGGTTTTTGGATGAAGAGGGGTTTTTATATATTCACGATAGGGTCAAAGATATGATTGTTTCGGGCGGAGAAAATATTTATCCTGCTGAAGTTGAAAATGCTTTGATGAGCAATGAAGAAATTCTAGATGCAGCCGTAGTTGGAGTACCAGATGATAAATGGGGAGAATCTACAAAAGCCTTTGTCGTTTTATCTGAAGGAAGTACTTTAAATTCAGAGGACATTATTTCTTACACGAAATCTAAGATAGCATCCTATAAATGTCCAAAGTCAGTTGAATTCATCGAAATGCTTCCAAGAAATCCATCTGGAAAGGTCTTAAGAAGAGAGCTGAGAGCTCCTTATTGGGAAGGAAAAGATAGGGGCGTGTCGGGATAAATTAATTTCTAGATTTTAAAGGGTCTTTATAAAAAGTGTACAAAGATGCAATTATTATTATTGCTATTAATACATAGGTAAAGTACTCAACGAAAACAACACCTAAAAAATAACCCGTTAACACATAAAGACTTGCCCAAGCAGGAGAGGCCAAAACTTCTATTGGGAAAAAATATTTTGATTTCATGCCCAATGAACCCGCTATAAAAGGAACGGTACATCTCAAAGGACCGACAAATCTACCCAGAGCTACACTCAACATTCCTCTTTTCTTCATAAATTTCCTTGCTTGAAAAATATAGTGATGATACTTTTCAGGAATCCAATCTTCTACTTTGTTGCCAATAAGTTTTCCAATTAAAAAGCTTATTGTGTCGCCCATTATCATTCCTAAAGAAGCCCAAAAGACTATTACAACAGGATTTATGTTGATTGATGCTGCAAGTGCACCTATGCCTGGAATAATAAGAGTTGCTGGCGTAAAAAGACCTAGAATGATTAAAGATTCTACAAATACCAAAAGAAACATCATTAAATTGATCCAATTTGGATTTTCTTGTAAAAATTCTAATATAGAACCGAACTCGAACATTAAATTTTGTTTCTAAGATTTATAATAGTTGCAATAATACCTTACATGAAAGATAAAAATAATATTTCTGATTTGAATGCAATTTTAGATAGTGCTCAGGACACAAAAGAAGAACTTAGAAGTGCTTCTAAAGAACAAAAAGATGAATGTTTAAAAAAAGCTGCAGAAAGCATCGATTCTAATAGAGAAACTCTAAAAGCTGCTAACGAAAAAGATATGGAGGCAGCGAGTACTTTAAACTTGCAAGACAGTTTTATTGATAGATTAAAGCTGGATGATAAAAGAATAGACTCAATGATTTCCGGATTAAAAAAAGTTATAGATTTAGATGATCCTGTTGGAGAAATGACAGATAAATCTAAATCTCCTTCAGGCTTTTTAGTCAGCAAAATGAGAGTTCCTCTAGGAGTAATTGGAATAATTTATGAATCTAGACCAAATGTTACTGCCGATGCATCAGCACTATGTTTAAAATCAGGAAATGCATGTATTTTGAGAGGTGGATCAGAAGCATCTGAGACCAATCAGGCAATTGAAAAATGTATGATTGATGGACTTGTTGCCGTTGATTTGCCGAGTAAAGCAATACAGTTGCTAAAAAATCAAGATAGAGAGTTAGTAACTCAATTAATAAAATCCGAAAACCAAGTAGATTTGATAATTCCAAGAGGCGGAAAAAGTTTGATCAAAGTGATAGCTGAGGATTCAATGGTTCCTGTTTTAAAACATTATGAAGGATTATGTCACGTATTCATTGATGAAGACGCTGACTTAAAAAAGGCTATTGATATTTCTCTGAATGCCAAAGTTTATAGATACGGAATTTGCGGAGCAATGGAAACTCTTTTAGTAGCCAAATCCATAGCAAATGAATTTTTGCCACTAATCTCAGATGAGTTTAAAAAAAATGAAGTTGAATTAAGAGGGTGTGAAAAGACTAATGAAATCATAAATATAACCAAAGCAACCGAAGAAGATTGGAAAACTGAATATCTTGAACCGATCCTGTCTATCAAGATAGTAGAAGATATTGCTGAAGCTATAAATCATATAAATTATTTTGGTTCTGGGCACACGGATTGCATAGTTACCGAAAATGACGCTGCAAAAAAAATATTTTTGACCAATATAGATTCTAGTTCCGTGATGCATAATTTACCTACTTGTTTTGCCGATGGTTTTGAGTACGGCTTAGGGGCAGAAGTAGGCATATCGACAGATAAACTTCATGCCAGGGGACCAGTTGGTTTAGAAGGTCTTACAAGTCAAAAATTTATAGTTGAAGGTTCTGGTCAATTAAGAAAATAATATTTAAATGTCTAAAACCATAGGAATATTCGGAGGAGCTTTTGATCCCGTTCACATTGGACATACCAAACTAGTTTTAGATATTCAAAATATATTTGATTTTGAGAAAATATTTCTCGTACCATCGGGGAATCCAGTCTTCAAAGATTCACATTTTATTGATTCAGAAAAAAGAATTGAAATGCTAAATATTGCTTTTAAAGATATGAAAGACGTGCATATAGATAATCGGGAAACTTTGAAAGAGGGAATCTCATTCACTATAGAAACTTTGAGGGAATATCATAGTGAATATGAAAATAAACAACACTTCAGTTTAATTTTAGGAAATGACGCTTTTGCCTCTTTCAAAAGCTGGAAAAATTGGGGCGAGATACTAAATCTATCTTCTTTGATTGTAATTAGCAGACCAAATTGTGATTTTTTAGAGGGCTATTTAGACGAATTTAAAAAAAATATTGTTTCTTCTAGCTCTGATTTTTTAAGTGGCCATGGAAAAATTAATTTTGTGGAAACTTCTATGCTTGATATCTCCTCTAGCGAGATTAGAAAGACAATCAACAATTCAGATTTTAATGAAGATACCTTAGATGGAGATGTTTACGAGTACATTAAAAAAAATTCCCTTTATAAAAACTAAATGGATAAAAAATTAAACAATCTTATAAAAAAGAATTTAGAAGAATTAAAAGCTATCGACACTAAAATTTTAGACCTTTCTCAGATCGATGCCTTTACAGATCAACTTATTATAACGACTGGCACTTCTAAACCGCACATAACTGCAATTTCTAAAAAAATTACTGAGGTATTAAAAACGAATCAAATTAAGGTTTATGGATACGAGGGTAGGGGTTCCAAAGATTGGGTTTTGATAGATTTAGGCGAAGTTGTTTTGAATATTATGTCTTCCTCTGCAAGAGAACTATACGATCTAGAAAGTCTGTGGGATCCTAATTTGTGATGTCTATTTTCGAAAATAAAAAAGATTCAATTGAGACTTATAGAATCATAGTTTTCTTAAGTCCTTTTTTGATTTTGCTTTTTTTTGCTTTTTTGCAGATATTAAATCTTTCATATTTTAACTCCAACATTTACAAAACTCAGTCTGATTCAAATAGATTGTACCAATCAAAAATAGCCCCCCAAAGAGGATTTATTTTTGATACAAAAAATACTCTGCTGGTTGAAAATAATATCCAACAGGATTTAGAAATTAATCCTAGTTTTATAGAAAACCCAAGAGTTTTCTTAAAGCAAATTTCTGATTTGCTTGATCTGAATTTTGAAAAAATTGAAAGTGATTTTTATGTCAGAGCGACAGGCAAAAGTTCTCAAGAACCTTATATCTTGATCAAGGATTTGAATGAACAACAAATTGCAAAACTTAGCGTAAATCTAAAAAAAATTAAAGGAGCTGAAATTGTCTCTTCATTTTCGAGAAATGTGATCCACAAGGACATAATGGCTCCAGTTATTGGGTATGTAGGAAATATTTCAAGAGAAGATATTTTTAATAATCCGGAATTAACAAAATTCAAAAGCTTGAAAATTGGAAAGACCGGTGTTGAAAAAGATTTTGATTCTATTCTCCGCGGAAATATGGGTTATAGAATTCAGGAAAGAGACTCATATGGCAAGTTAATTAGAAATATTTCGATAGAACCCCCTTTAAAAGGAAAAGATTTAAAACTTTCGATTGATTTAGATCTTCAAAAAAAACTTTTTTCAGATTTTAAAGGCAGAAAAGGAGCTCTAGTAGCTATTGAGCCTAGAACAGGATTAATTAGAGCTCTAATAAGCTCTCCAACTTATGATCCCAACTTACTTAATTCAATTAATGATTATGAGGAAGTAAAGAGTTTATTAGCTGATAAAGATAGCCCTCTTTTTAATAGAGCTTTGTCCGGACAGTATCCCCCAGCATCAACGTTAAAACCCTTTGTAGGAATGGCTGCCTTGGAAGCTGAAACAATTTCTTGGGAAAAAAGAATAGTTGATTCTGGGGAGTACTTCGTTGAAGGAGATGATAGGCCTTATAAAGGTTGGAAAGAGGGCGGACATGGAAACGTCGACATGAAAAAAGCGATTATTGAATCATCAGATGTTTATTTCTATGCTTTAGCGTATGACTTAACGATAAACAATCTTTCTCCATTTTTAGAGAAATTTGGTTATGGAAAGCAAAGCGGATTGACAGAAAATGAAGCTAAAGGAATTTTACCATCAAGGAAATGGAAGTTGGGATATATCGGTGAAGCATGGTTTAAGGGAGACACTATCAACATGGGAATTGGGCAAGGATATATTACGGCAACTCCTATACAAATAGCCTTAGCCTATGCAACCTTGGCAAATAGAGGAGAAATAGTAAAACCTAGAATTATTGAAAAGATTGGAGGCGTTTCTACAGAGAAAGTCTCAAATTTAAATATATCTTTAAGTGACAATCAAAATTGGAAAAGAATAGAAGAAGCCCTGTTAGGAGTTGTGGAGGCATCAAATGGAACGGCTAACAACATCTATGATAGGAATATAAGAATCGCAGGAAAAACTGGCACTGCACAAGTAAAGAGTATTGGAGAGACAGAGTATAAATTCTTAAGAGAAGATGAGTCATTAAGAGATCATGCGTTATTTGTTGGATACGGACCAGTTGAAGATCCAAAATTAGTTGTTGTTGCAATAATTGAAAACGGCGAATCGGGAAGCACTGTAGCTGCACCTTTAGTTAGAAAAGCAATAAATTTGTATTCAAAAAATGAAAAATAACCCATTAAGTTTTTCTGTAAATTTAAAAATTGACAAGAGTAGTAATAATACCCCTCAATTTGATTATTGGATTTTATTTAGTGTAATTTTCCTTTGTTCCTTTGGATTAGCAATGATTTACAGTTCAAGTAATTCGCTGGAGATGACCATTAGACAGGGCACTTACTTTTTTTTAGGGCTTTTAGGAATGTTACTGTTAGCATTTTCAAATTTTAGAAAAATGGAAGTCTTTTATTTGCATAGTTTTTGGCCTGCTTTTTTTCTTCTAATAATTGTTTTACTTTTTCCATCAGAAAACTCTAAAACTAACAGATGGATAGATTTAGGCCTTTTTACATTTCAGCCTTCAGAGCTAATGAGATTTATCCTGCCAATTTCTGCTGCCTCCTTTTTAACTAAAAATTTAAAGACAAAAATGAAAGATATGTGGTTTGTAATTTTTGTTACTTTAATTTGTTTTTACTTGGTTGCTATTCAACCTGATTTAGGAACCTCTATAATAATTTTATTGGCGGGCTTATTGCCAGTAATTATTTCAGGGTTCCCCTGGATTTATATTTTTTTTGGAGGATTTTTGGTAACACTTTCTTTACCTTTAATTTGGATAAGTTTATACGATTATCAAAAACAAAGAATTTTGACCTTATTCAACCCAGAAGCTGATGTTTACGGAGCAGGGTGGAATATAGTTCAGTCAAAAATAGCTGTCGGCTCAGGCGGGTTATTTGGTAAGGGTTTTTTAAATGGCTCTCAAAGCCAATTAAATTTCATACCGGAAAGTCATTCAGATTTTATTTTTTCTGTTATTGCAGAAGAGTTTGGTTTACTAGGCATCAGCATTCTCTTTTTTATTTATGGAATTTTAATTTATCGGTTATTGATGGTTTCATTTTACAGCTCAAATAAATTTGCAAAAATAGTTTCAGGGACTTTATCAATAATCCTTTTAGCGTATATTTCTATTAATATTTCTATGGTAATTGGTTTACTCCCAGTTGTTGGGATGCCATTACCATTTTTAAGTCAGGGAGGAACTGCATTGATAGTAAATCTATTAACTATTGGAATTATTTTGTCGCTAAGAAAAGAGGTTTAGATGAAAATTTTATTTTATTTATATGCGATTTTATTTTTTAGTCATTTATCTTTTTCAAATTACCTCGATAGAAATGATGTTCAGGATTTTATAGATTTCATGCACGTTGAACATGGCTTTTCCAAAGATTTTATTTCTAAAACTCTATCTCAAGCAAGTAAGCAGCAAAACATTATAGATTTAATGAATAACCCTTCTGAAAAAGTAACATCTTGGGATGAATATAAAAAAAGGGTTTCAATTACCAGAGTTCAAAATGGAATAAGATTCATTAAGGCATATAAAAAATGGTTTATAAAAGCAGAAGAGGAGTTCGGAGTTCCTCGAGAAGTAATTGCAGCGATAATTGGGCTGGAAACTAATTATGGCGGTTACAAGGGAAATACGAGAGTAATTGATGCGTTAACTACTGCTGCATTTGATTACCCAAGAAGAAGAAACTTTTTTAAAACTCAGTTAGAAGAGTTTTTTTTATTAACTAGAGAAGAAAACTTCGATCCTCTCATCATTAAGGGTTCTTATGCTGGAGCTATGGGTTTTGCTCAATTTATGCCTGATAATTATCGAAGGTTGGCAGTAGACTTTGATGGCGATGGCAAAAAAGATATCCTGAGCAATCCAGCAGATGCAATTGGAAGCGTTGCTAATTTCCTGAGTTCTACCAAAGGAAATAAACATGGTTGGGAAAGAAGCGGATTCATTGCTGTCGAAGCAGATCCAAAAAAAAGAAACAAATCCATAAAATCGTCTTTCAAGCTAAGGTCATACAAAGATTTAGACATCAAAGCAAAAGAAAATCTTGATTTTAATGACAAATATATACAAATTTCATTATTTCCAAATGACGAGTCAAAAGACGAGTTTTGGCTTGGAGATAAAAACCTTTACGCAATAACAAGATATAATCCTAGTAGCAAATACGCTATGACTGTTTTTCTTTTAAGTGAACAAATTGCAAAAATAGGAAACTAAATATGAAAAAAATAACTCTGATTTCTCTTTTAATGGCTCATAATATTTTTTCTCAAACTTTAATACCTAATCCTCCGGAAGTTTCTGCAACAAGTTTCTTACTTATTGATGCAAAAACAAAAACAGTCATAACATCAAGTGAGCCAAATCAATCTACTGGTCTTGCTAGTATCACTAAAATTATGACCTCTTATGTAGTAGCTGATCAAATTTCTAAAGGATTTTTAACGGAAGATACCATGGTAGACATAAGTGAAGAATGTTGGCGTATGGAAGGATCACGAATGTTTATAAAAGAAGGCACTGAAGTATCTATTTCAGAATTACTTAAAGGAGTTATTATCCAGTCTGGAAATGATGCTAGTTGTGCATTAGCAGAAAAAATAGCTGGTTCACAATCTGCATTTGCAGATCTAATGAATAATTATGCTGAGCAATTAGGTTTAGAAAATACGAATTTCGTAAACCCAACAGGACTTCCAGATATCAACCATTATTCTACAGCCAATGATATTGCAAAACTTAGCATAAGATTGATAGAAGATTTTCCTGACAACTATGCTTTATTTAAAGAGAAGGAATATACATTCAATAATATCAGGCAATTAAATAGAAATAGTCTTTTATGGCAAGATGACTCAATTGATGGAATAAAAACCGGACATACAAATGCATCAGGTTATTGCTTAGTTGCTTCGGCAAAAAGAGATGAGATGAGACTTATTGCTGTAACTTTAAACAGCACGTCTGAGAAAACAAGATTACAAGATAGCAGACGGTTATTAGATTATGGTTTTAGGTTTTTTAAAACCAAAAAAGTTTTATCAAAGTCTCAGGAAGTTTCAACTGTTGACGTTTGGGCAGGATCAAAAGACAAATTATCTATTGGCCCAAGAGAAGATATTTATTTGACACTCACAAAGCCTCAATTTAAGAATATAGAAATGATTATTTCTAAAAATCTTGGAATAACCGCCCCAATTGAAAAAGGAGATGTTATTGATAGGCTGGATATTTCTATAAATAATGAAGTTAACTCTTCTTTTGATTTAGTTGCTCTTGAAAAAATTAATACAGAAGGATTCATATGGCCGTATCTAGAATCATTAGCTTTTTATGTATATTCTTTTTTCATGCAAGATGAAGTTCAATAAATGTCTGTCTGCTATTTAAATGGAGAATTTTTAAATTTAAAAGATGCAAAAATTTCTCCCTTAGATCGAGGATTTCTTTTTGGCGATTCAATTTACGAAGTTTTTGCTGCTTATGATAAAAAAGCTTTTAGAATTGAAGAGCATCTCGATAGATTTTATATTAATTTAAAAGAGATAAAGTTAACCGTTAATATTTCTCGTCAAGAACTAAAAAACATTATTGAATTAGTAATTCAAAAGAATGATTTGAGTAATCAAATTATTTATTTGCAAATCTCGAGAGGATACGAAGAAATTAGAAACCATGTACCAGATATTAAATCTGAATCGACCATATTTATTTGTTCATTTCCTTTGAAAAATTTACCAAACCATAATTCAGATAAAGTAAAAATAAGTTTAAGAGAGGACTTCCGTTGGGGGAAAAGTAATATAAAGTCTACTTCTCTTTTGGCAAACGTGCTTTATAAAATTCAGGGGAATGAAGAAAATCTTGATGAAATCATTCTTCATGATAATGGCTATATAACTGAGGGTGCTGTAAGTAACGTATTTTGCGTAAAGAACAAGAAAGTATTAACCCCTTCTTTACAAAATAATATTCTTCCAGGAGTTACAAGATCAGTAATTATTGATATTGTTAAAAAATTAAATATTCCTTTAGCTGAATCTAGAATTAGCGTTGAAGATTTGAAGAATGCAGATGAAGTTTGGATTACGAATACTACTAAAGGAATTCTTTTAGTTTCTGAAATTGATCAAATCAAAGTCTTTCGAGAAGATATGATCTTCAAGGAAGTTCAAGAAAAATTTATCCAAGAAACTCTGGCTTAATAAATTCAATGATTATTCTTTCAGCACTTTTCCAAAAATTATCATTCCCCTTTTTAAAATTCATATCCAAGGAAGCAATCTTTTTTTTGAAATAAATAATTTGATTTACGTTTAATTTATTTGTCTTTGTTTTTAGATTATCTAGGTAATCATATGGTCCACTAAACTTAGAGGTTGAATCTTCTTTCAAAAAGGAAATCCTCTCAATTTCTCTAAAAAGACCCCAAATAATTAAAGCTTCAGAACCTCTTTGAAGTTTAAGATGTTCAAGTATTTTTAAAGATTCTTCAAGATCTCCTTTCAAGATGGAATTAGATAAATTAAAAATATCAAAATTTGAGTTTTCCGAAATAAAATCACTTTCAGAATTATTGTTTAAGATTTTAATCATTTTTAATTCTTGATAAGAAGAAACTAAATTTCCTTGAGTTTTTTCAATAATTAGATCAATTTGCTCTTCAGAAATAGAGATGTTAAATCTTTTTGAGAGATTCTTTAACCAAGATTTTTTTTGGTTAGGCCATACTTTTTGAACCTCTATTTCCTCACTATAATTTAAAAGTTTTTTAAACCATGCTCTGGTTTTAATTCTCTCTATTCCAAGTATAGAAATAACTAAGCTGATTGTTTCTGATAGGTTTTTACAAAATTCTTCTAATAATTCTCCTTCGCTTTTAGATGGAGAATTTTCTAACCTGAGATCGATTATTTTTTTCGAAGAAAACAAGTCACTCATTTGTTCTGTCATTAATTCTTCATAAGAAAAAGAAGTTTTAGAAAAAAAAATTTTTCTTTCTTCATATCCATTTTTCTTTAATTCAAAGATTAACCTATTTCTTTCAAGCTCTATAAGAAAATCTTCCGGACCATGAATAAGAAATATATTTTTTTTAATCATAGAAATACAAGTAGAGAAAATTTTTGAGTTGATTTTGAGCTTCAAAAAAGAACATTACTTGAAGATCTTCCATTTTTTTTTCGTTAGATAATATTTTATTTGTATCATATGGAAAAATTTCCGAAGAACGGAAGTTAAATTCTTCACTTTTGCCTAATTTACTAATCTGCATAGAAATTTCATAATCTATAGTCCCTGTAGCGGCAAAGAAATTTCTATCTTTAGCCCCAGTATATTTTGTTATTGTGTGTCCAAGTATTCTAATATTTAGATCAGCATCTTTTGAATTTGAAAATTGAAAGTTTAAAAAGCTGCCTTTCTTTCTCATTTCATTTACAAACTGGTTATTTAATAAAGTATCGTCATAAGAAATAAAAACTTCAAAAGGCTTTCTTTTAGAAGAATCTATAGGAGAAAATCCGCAAGAAAACAGGATGAAGGAGATCAAAACAATTAAAAATTTCACTTATTGAACGACAAAATTGATAAGTTTTTTTTCTATGAAAATGGTTTTTTTTATTTCTTTATCAATGATAAACCGTTTAACATTTTCTAATTCTTTGGAAAGCATAATAACCTCTTTTTCAGACTTCTCTTCATCTAATTCTAGTGACCCCCTCAATTTTCCATTTACTTGAACTATTAATTTATAACTCTTTTCTTCTAATAAATTAGAATCAAAAACAGGCCATGCCTCACTATAAATTTCTTTTCCATTTTGTAAAACATTCCAAAGTTCATGAGTTATATGCGGAGTTATGGGGCTAAGCATTAGAAGAGATGAATCAATTATTTTTTTAAATAGTTTTCTTTCTTCCTCAGAAATTTCACCTTTTTCAAACTCTTTTGGTATTGCATTCAATAGTTCCATTATTGCTGCAATAGCTGTATTGAATGAATTCCTTCGTTCGAAATCATCAGTTACTTTTTTAATAGTTTGATTTAATTTTATCTCTAGCGGCTTAAGATCAAATGTGGAATTTGTAGAAAGATTTTTTTGTTTTTTTAAAATAGATGTAAGTTTCCATAGCTTATTTAAAAATTTAAAAGATCCTTTTACTCCATCATTAGACCACTCTAAAGATTGTTCTGGCGGAGACGCAAACATTGAAAAAAGTCTTACTGTATCGGCTCCGTAACTATCAATAAGCTCTTGCGGATTCACAGTATTGCCTTTAGATTTTGACATTTTATTTCCATCCTTAAGCACCATGCCTTGACATAATAGCTTATTAAAGGGCTCTCTAAATTTTACCAAACCTAAGTCATTCAATGCTTTGGAAAAAAACCTTGAATATAACAAATGCAAAATAGCATGTTCTATTCCTCCAATGTATTGATCTACTGGCAACCAATAATCAACCTCTTCATCAAAAATTGATTCCGATGATTTGTGAGAAGCAAATTTTGCAAAATACCATGAAGATTCAAGGAAAGTGTCGAATGTATCAGATTCTTTAATATATTCGTTTCCGTTTTTTGCTAAAACCTTAGAATCAATTTCTTCTTGACTTAGATCTGAGAACGGAATTACATCGGCAGAGTTTTTCTTATTTATCATCATTGGAATAGGCGCACCCCATTTTCTTTGTCTTGAAATGCCCCAATTTTTAAGTCGGTAATTTACTTTTTCAGACCCAAAATTATTATCTTTGGCCAGTTTAGAAATTTTTTCAAAGGCTTCTTCAAAATTAAGGCCATCAAGTTCATTTCCCGAATTAATGAGTACGCCTTTTTCTACTTGAGCTTTATCAAGTTCAAGTTTTCCATCACCAGTGTCAATAACTTGTTTTATTTTGATATTATATTTTTTAGCAAATTCAAAATCTCTTTGATCGTGACCAGGAACAGCCATTAATGCACCAGATCCGTAATCCATCAAGACAAAATTAGCAACCCAAACTTCTATTTCTTCTTTTGAAATGGGATGCATAGCTTTAATATCTAATTTATATCCTTTTTTCTCCTCAGATATTCTTCCTGCTTCAGATGTAGTTCCCTTAGAATTATTTTTTAACCATTCTTCAAGAGTTTTATCTTTCTTGGCTAAATTAGTAACAATTGGATGTGCAAGAGAAAGTGCCAGAAAAGAAACTCCCATGATGGTATCTGGTCGAGTCGTAAAAACTTCTATTTGTTCTTTATTTGAAAGATTAAAAGTAAATTCCATACCGATTGATTTACCTATCCAATTTTTTTGCATCGTTTTTACTTGCTCAGGCCAATCTTTTAAGGAATCGAGTTCAGAAAGAAGCTCTTCTGCATAGTCACTTATTTTAAAAGCCCACTGATCAATGATCTTTTTTTCGACATCAGCTCCTGATCTCCAACCTTTACCGTCAATTACTTGTTCATTTGCCAAAACAGTTTGATCTACTGGATCCCAATTTACTTCTGCTTTTTCTCTAATAACTAGTCCTTTTTTATACATTTCACAGAAAAGCCACTGCTCCCATTTATAGTATTCCTCGTCACACGTTTTGATTTCTCTTCGCCAATCATATGCAAACCCCAGAGAAGTAAGCTGTTTTTTCATAAATTGGATATTTTTTTCAGTCCATTTCTTTGGTGAAATATTATTTTGAATGGCGGCGTTTTCTGCAGGCAGACCAAATGCGTCCCAGCCCATAGGTTGCAAAACATTCTTGCCTTTCATTCTCTGATATCTAGAAATTACATCTCCAATTGTATAATTCCTTACATGTCCCATATGTAATTCTCCTGAGGGATAAGGAAACATACTCAAGCAGTAGTATTTTTCTTTTTTACTGTCAGGTTCAACCTCAAAAGATTTATTTCTTTCCCAGTAAGCTTGTGCTTTTTTTTCTATATCGGCAGGATTGTAGGAATCTTCTTTCATTAATTTATATCTAAAACTCTTTCTAGGTAGTTTATAGATATATTTGCTTTTCTAAAGTTCTCTTCATTTAGAATTAATTCTTGTAGTTCTTTATTAGTATCTATTCCTTCAACGAAAAATTCTTCCAAAGCAAAAGACATTCGACATAAAGCTTCTTCTCTGTCTTTACCCTGCGTACAAATTTTTGCTATCAAAGCATCATAATAAGGAGAAATAACACAACCGTCATAAACATGAGAATCAACTCTTACACCAATACCTCCAGGCTTACCCCATTCTGTTATCTTTCCAGGTGACGGAATAAATGTTTTTGGATGCTCTGCATTGATTCTACATTGAATTGCATGACCACGAACACTTATTTCTTTTTGCTTAATTTTAAGTTCTTCGCCTGCTGCTATTCCAATTTGAAGCTTAACTAGATCATAATTGGTAATCATTTCTGAAACAGTATGTTCAACCTGTAATCTAGTATTCATTTCTATGAAATAAAATTCTTCGTCTTTGTATAAAAACTCAAAAGTCCCAGCACCTTTGTATTTCATTTTTTTACAGCATTCAGTGCATAACTTGAATAACTCTTGTTTTTTTTCTTCGGGAATGTTTAAAGCCGGAGCTTCTTCAACAATTTTTTGATTTTTCCTTTGAATAGAACAATCCCTTTCGTAAAAATGAAGGGCATTTCCAAAATTATCTGCCAAAACTTGGACCTCGATATGTCGGGGACTATCAAGAAATTTCTCCAAATATATTTCATCGCTACCAAAACTGTTTAAGGCTTCTTGTTGAGTTAATCTCATTTTTGGAATTAAATCATTTTCTTCATGAACTATTGAAATTCCTCGTCCTCCTCCTCCAGCTGCTGCTTTTATCATTACTGGATAACCAATTTCTTTAGCTTTTAACAAAGTTTCCCTATTTGTAGCAGATACCCTTCCACTTCCTGGTACACACTGCAAACCAGCATCAAGAGCCATTTCTTTTGCTGAAATTTTATTACCCATAATTCTTATAGATTCGGGATCTGGACCAATGAATGTATACCCGCTTGCTACTACTTGTTCAGCAAAATGATCGTTTTCAGCTAAAAAGCCTACTCCTGGATGAATGGCCTCTGCGTTAGTTAATTCGCATGCGCTTATAATTGCGGGAATGTTCAGATAACTTTTTGATGATTCTGGAGGTCCAATGCATACAGCTTCATCTGCCATTTTTACATGTTTTAAGTCTTTATCGGCCTCAGAATATATTGCAACCGTACCAATACCCATTTCTTTACATGCTTTAAGAACTCTAAGGGCAATCTCGCCTCTATTAGCGATTAAAATTTTTGAGAACATTTATTCTTCAATAACAAAAAGAGCTTCCCCATATTCAACTGGCTCAGCATCAGAAATTAAGATTTCTTTGATTACTCCGTTGTAATCAGATTTAACCTCATTCATCATTTTCATAGCTTCGATAATGCACAACACATCACCCTCAGAAACTTTATCTCCGACTTTTACAAATGGGTCAGCCCCAGGATTCGGAGAGCTGTAAAAAGTTCCAACCATAGGAGAATTTATACTTTTTCCGTCTATCACTTTGGTTTCGGCTGTTTCAGTAATATCTTCTTTAGTTTCTTTTTCTAAAGCAGGAGATGCCACTAGCTGAGGTGAGGGAGCAATCGTTTGAGGGGTCTGAAAAGATCCTGCAGATTTTACTAATTTGACTGATTCTTCGCCTTCTTTAATAACAATTTCATTCAAAGAAGAATTTTCGAGCATCTCAATTAATTTTTTTACTTTTCTAATATCCATAATAACTCCTAGGTTTTTTCCATTGCTAATTTTAAAGCCGCTTCATATCCTTTATCGCCAAATCCAGAAATAATTCCTAACGCAATATCTGAAAAGTATGATTTTTCTCTGAAACTTTCTCTACCGTATATATTGCTTATATGAATTTCAATCATTGGAATGTCAACACCTAAAATTGCGTCTCTTAATGCAACACTTGTATGCGTGAAGGCTCCAGGATTAAATAATATGCAAGAAACATTATTCTTTTTTGCATTTTGAATTGCATCTACTAATTCGTGTTCAGCATTGCTTTGAAAACAAGAAAGATTAATTGAATTATCTTTAGCTATTTCTTGAAGATTTGACTCAATTTCCTCTAAAGTAAGCGAACCATAGATTTCCTTTTCTCTATCACCTAAGAGATTTAAATTAGGTCCATTTAACAGAAGAATACTTTTCATCGAATTTAAGAGATTTTTGAGAATTTTAATGATTTTTTAAAGAAATTCAAAGAAAATATTTGATTTGTTATCTTTTTTGATTTTAATATTTTTTGAAATTTTGGGATAACAAATAACTTTTTCTAAGCATCCTTGGTAAGTGAGCATTAAAGATTTGTTGATGTATCTATCCAAGTTTCTTACTAATAAATTCAAACTATCTCTATATATTAAGCTTTCTCCTAGGAATTCATCTTTAATTTTTAATAACTCTCCTATAGTCTCATAAGAAATATCATTAATACCATCTGTTAAACTTAATTGTTCTGAGTATATATAAGATTTCTCATTTATTAATATGGAGATAATTAGATCGTCTTTGAATACACTCGCTGAGAGGTTAAATGAATCTTCAGAGGATAATATTTCACGAGGAAAAAAATTTTCAGCCGAAATAATAGTGCTCAAGGTTAAGAGTATTAAAGCTATGAATATATTTTTCATTGGAATATAACTTTTCTTAAATTTGATTGTCTTATAATCTACTCAACTAAATATTCTGATGATAAAGTCCCAAAATAACAATTTATTCTTTTAAAAATGTCAAAAAAACGGAAATATTCTTCTCCTTTAGTTGATGGACCGCTTCAAGCTACTTCTAGGTCAATGCTGAGGGCAACAGGATTCAATGATGATGATTTTTCTAAACCACAAGTTGGCGTAGCTTCAACTTGGTCAATGGTTACTCCTTGTAACATGCACATTAACGATCTGGCCTCCTTAATATGTAGTTCTATCAACGATGAAAATTTAAAGTCTGTACTTTTTAATACGATCACGATCTCTGATGGAATATCAATGGGAACATTAGGAATGAGATATTCTTTAGTTTCAAGAGAAGTAATAGCTGATTCGATTGAAACGGTTGTTGAATGTCAGTCATTTGATGGAGTAGTTGCTATTGGCGGATGTGATAAAAATATGCCAGGTTGTTTGATAGGACTTGCAAGACTTAATAGACCTTCAATCTTTGTTTACGGCGGATCAATCAAACCTGGCGAAAATCATACAGACTTAGTAACAGTCATGGAAGGCATTGGAAGTTACAGTAGTAATAAGATTTCAGAAAAAGAATTAATTGCAATTGAAAAAACTGCCTTACCTGGCCCCGGTTCTTGCGGCGGCATGTACACTGCTAACACTATGGCATCTGCAATAGAGGCTCTTGGAATGAGCCTGCCAGGAAGTAGCTCTCAAGATGCCATTTCAAAAGAGAAAAAACTGGACTGTAAGAGTATTGGTAGAGCTATCGACAATCTTTTAGAAAAAGATATAAAACCCTCTGACATAATGACGAGAAAAGCATTCGAAAATGCTATTAGAGTTATTATTGCACTTGGAGGATCAACTAATGCAGTTTTGCATTTAATTGCGATGGCTAAAAGTATCAATGTTGAGCTAAATATTGATGATTTTGAAAAAATAGGAAAAAAAAGTCCGTTACTAGCAGATCTAAGACCTTCGGGACATTATTTAATGTCTGAATTAA
The DNA here is from genome assembly GCA_902635045.1 of uncultured SAR86 cluster bacterium. Classification (GTDB taxonomy): domain Bacteria; phylum Pseudomonadota; class Gammaproteobacteria; order Magnimaribacterales; family AG-339-G14; genus CASICS01. Next base: position 30,862 of record CACPMT010000003.1, read on the forward strand.
ATGAGATAGGAGGAATTCAGCCTTTAATGAAGACTCTGTTGGATGCTGATTTATTACATGGAGATTGTCTTACAGTCACTGGCAAAACTCTTTACGAGAATCTTAAAGATGTTAAACCATATCCTGAAAATCAAAAAATTATCTTGCCTTTAGATAAACCCATCAAAAAAGATAGTCATTTGAAAATTTTAAAAGGCAATTTAGCCGAAGAGGGCGCAGTGGCCAAAATAACGGGTAAAGAAGGATTGAGATTTGTTGGAAAAGCAAAAGTTTTCAATTCAGAAGAAGAAACTTTAGAGGCAATTTATGGTTCAGAAATTAAATCGGGAGATGTAATAGTTGTTAGATATGAAGGTCCAGTAGGAGGACCAGGTATGCGAGAAATGTTAAAGCCTACGTCAGCTATTATGGGACAGGGATTAGGCGACAAGGTTGCTTTTTTGACTGATGGTAGATTTTCGGGAGGTTCCCATGGATTTGTTGTTGGACACATAACGCCTGAAGCTGCAACTGGAGGGCTAATAGGTTTGCTAGAAAATGGAGATGAGATAACAATTGATGCAGAAAAAGGAACTATTGATGCAAATTTAACTGAAGATGAAATTTCTTTAAGGAAGAAAAGTTGGACTAATCCAAAACCAATTCCAAGCAAAGGAGTTCTTTCAAAGTACGCAAGAAGCGTTAAATCTGCTTCTGAAGGAGCAGTAACGGATTAATCAATTTAACTTGTAAAAAAAATTTCCTGCCTCATAATATTTTTATGACTAAAACAATTGAGCTTACAGACGATAATTTTGAACAGGAAATTTCTAATACGGACATTCCTATTTTAGTAGATTATTGGGCTGAATGGTGTGGACCTTGTAAAATGGTAGCTCCAATATTGGAAGAAGTGGCGCAGGATTTAGAAGGGAAATTACTTATAGGTAAAGTTGATGTAGATCAAAATAAAGATTCTGCTTTAAAACAAAAAGTAATGAGTATTCCTACATTAGTTTTATTTAAAAACGGGGAGCCTGTTGATCAAAGAATAGGCGCATTAACAAAAACACAATTAGAGGATTTTTTAAGCCAACATATTTAACTAGTTAAGCTAGACTAGTTTTTCAATAGATGTTTAAATACGTTTCTTAGCTTACCGCTAACAACTTCCAGACTTCATTTTAATTTATAAAAAAAGTATGCATTTAGGCGAACTTAAAGCAAAACCCATAGACGAACTTCTCTCTATTGCTGGAGAGATGGGCATTGAAAATATTGCTAGGTCTAAAAAACAAGACGTAATTTTTAGCATCTTAAAAAAACATTCTAAGTCTGGTGAGGATATAGAAGGAGAAGGGGTATTAGAGATTTTGAACGATGGGTTCGGATTTTTAAGGTCTCCGACTGGATCCTATGTTGCTGGACCAGATGATATTTATGTTTCTCCTAGTCAAATTAGACGTTTTGGCTTGAAAACTGGAGATTCAATATCTGGAAAGATTAGGCCTCCGAAAGACGGAGAAAGATACTTTGCTCTGTTAAAAATAGATCTTATTAATTTTGAAGCAACAGACAAGACAAAAACAAAAATTGCTTTCGAAAATTTAACTCCATTATTTCCAGAAGAGAGAATTGTTATGGAATCCGGCAACGGAACTACAGAAGATTTATCAGCAAGAATTATTGACTTAATATCACCAACTGGAAAGGGACAGAGGGGGCTAATTGTCTCTCCGCCTAAGGCTGGAAAAACTTTATTGCTTCAAAGCATTGCTCATTCAATTGAAAAAAATAGCCCTGAAAGCACTTTAATGGTTTTACTAATCGATGAAAGGCCTGAAGAAGTTACAGACATGATTAGAACAGTCAAAGGAGAAGTTATAGCTAGTACTTTTGATGAGCCTCCTTCGAGACATGTTCAAGTAGCAGAAATGGCAATTGCTAAAGCTAAAAGATTAGTCGAGACAGGAAATGACGTAATAATATTACTAGACTCGATTACTCGTTTAGGAAGAGCTTATAATTCTACGCAGGCTTCATCTGGAAAAATATTAACTGGTGGGGTGGACGCAAACGCTCTTGAAAAGCCAAAAAGATTTTTTGGTGCGGCCAGAAATATCGAAGGTGGCGGCAGTTTAACGATTATAGCTACAGCACTTATAGATACCGGTTCTAGAATGGATGAAGTTATCTATGAAGAATTTAAAGGAACCGGAAATCAAGAAATCCACTTAGACAGAGCCATTGCTGAAAAAAGAATTTTCCCTTCTATCAATATAAGAAGATCTGGAACCAGGCGAGAAGAATTAATTACAGAAGAGGTTGATTTAGCCAGGATAAATATTTTGAGAAAACTTTTACATGACATGGAAGATATAAATGCCACCGAGTGGTTAATAGATAAATTAAGAAAGCATAAAACTAATAACGAGTTTTTTGATTCTATGAAAAAATCAAAATAAGTTCCTTATTAATCTGTATGATTTTCCACCAAAACTCTTTTCTCTAATAATCTCTTGACCTTTCAAAAGAAAATCCATTTTTAAATTTTTTTCAGTTTCTAAATAGACGATTGTCTTTTTATCCAAATAGTTATTTTTTTTTAAAAGTTTAAAGATCTTTTTTGCGAGACCGTTTTTAAATGGAGGATCTACAAAAATAATATCTATTTTTTCCCCGGAGTAGGGTTTTTTTAACCAATCCAAACAATCGGCATTATGTAGTTCTATTTTTTGATCTATATCAAATGAAGATAAATTTTCATTTAAATTTAAAAAAGTTTTAATATCTTTTTCAACAAAAAAAACTTTTTTAGAACCTCTGGATAAAGATTCTAGGCCCATCGCTCCAGTTCCTGAAAATAAATCTAAACATGTACAGTCAAAAAGATCTTGACCAAGCCAATTGAAAATCATTTCTTTTGCTCTGTCTGGAGTAGGTCTTAAATTAGAATCTAAATTAAAAGGTATTTTTTTTCCTTTCCATTTTCCTCCAATAATTCTTACTTTTCCTGTTTTCATTTAATTAATTTAAGTTATTTTTTCGTGACATAATAACTGATCTAATTTAAATGATTCCATGGAAAAAGAATTTTTAGAAATATTGAGAACATTATCTCAAACGGTTTTTGTTTTATCTGCCGATAATGAAAAAGAAAGGCACGCAATGACAGTCTCTTCTGTAGCATCTTTAAGTTTAGATCCTCCATCTGTAATGGTTGGAGTAAATAAAGAAGCGTCAATAAATAACGTTTTGCAAAAGGGCTCAAATTTTTGTTTAAATCTTTTAAAAAACTCTCAAAGAAAAATTGCGGATACTTGCAGTGGAGTAGAAGAGGGCGAAGAGCGATTTAAAAATGATCCTTGGATCTCAAATAATCCAGTTTTTCTGAAAGAAGCACAATCCAATATTTTTTGCAAAGTCGTAGAAATTATTCCCTTTTCAACTCATTCAATAGTTGTTGGAGAGGTTTTTAAGCTAAATCATTCAGGAAAAATAGAACCATTGATTTATCAGAATGGTAATTATGTTTGATTGCATTCTTTTTTAACGCAAACCCATTTTTCTTCTATTTTTTCTGCCTTCGAAATCTCAATATAAGTTGAACAAATTGAACACTTCACTAAAGAACTGCTTGATTCATTGATATCAAGTTCCTCATTTCTTAAAAAATACGATATTGAAAGAATAAGCAAAACAAATAATGAAATTAGGATAAGGTTTAACACTTTTATGATCTGCTTAACTTGGATTTAGATTTTTTTTAAATGTAATCAGAGCCTCCTCAACGTCTTTTTTTAAAACGTCTTGTCCTAATTCTTCATAGGCAATAATCATTATTTCAAGAGCTCTTTCTACCTGAGGAGTTTTTGGCATATGCTTTAAAACGTAGTCTGCTCTCGTAAGAGCTGCAACAAAAGCTTTTCTCTCCAGATAGAACTCTGCAACGTAAATCTCTTGTTTAGCAATCAAATTTCTCAAATAGATCATCCTTTGTTTAGCATTTCCTGCATATTCACTTTCTGGAAATCTAGTAATGAAGTCACTTAAATCTTCAAACGATTCTTTGGCTTCTGCGAGCTCTCTTTTATGCGTCATTTCGCCTAAGAAAGGGGCGCTTGCAAATAAATCTTTATCATTGTTGAACTTAGCAAGTCCTTTTATATAGTAAGCATAATCAACGTTAGGGTGTCTTGGGTGCAAGCTTATAAATCTCTCGGCTGCCAATATAGCTTGCTCATAATTTACGCTTTTGTAATAAGCGTAAACAAGCTCAATTTGTGCTTGTTCTGCATACTTACCAAAAGGAAATCTTTTTTCGAGAGTTTCCAGAGTCAAAATTGCTGAAACAAAATTTTTAGTTTTTAATCTTCTCTGGGCTTGATCATATAGTCTTTTCTCAGCAATGTCCTCGGTTATAACTTCTTGATCGGAAGCGCAGCTTGTAAAAAAAACTGAAGTTAGTAGAGCAAGAGCAAGAACTAAAATATTTAGTTTTTTAAAATGTTTCATAAATTTAGATTATCCTATGTAGGAGATTATATATTTGATAATGGAAAATTATGTAATAAAAATAGTTCCTTCGGATCATTCAGGTCAAAGACTAGACTCAGTAATTGCTAAGTTATTTCCAGATTTTTCGAGATCTAAATTAAAAAATTGGCTAGATTCAGGTTCAGTCTTTGTAAACGATGACCCTCTAATGAAGCCTAGCAAAAAAGTTACCGGTGGTGAGGAAATAAAAATCTTCATTAAGGAAGAAAGAATAATTTCTGCAGAACCTCAAGATATTCCATTCGAAGTTATTCATGAATCGAAAGATTTCATAGTTGTGAACAAAAGTGCCGGCATGGTGGTCCATCCGGGAGCAGGAAACTATAAAAATACTTTATTAAACGCTCTTTTGTTTAAATTTCCAGAGTTAGAAAATCTTCCAAGAGCTGGAATTGTCCACCGATTAGATAAAGATACCTCGGGTTTAATGATTGTTGCTCGAAACCAAAATGCTTACAAAAACTTGTCTGAGCAAATTTCACAAAGGTTGGTCAAGAGAACTTATCAGGCCTTTGTAGTCGGAAATGTTTCCAGATCAGGAATAGTTGAAGAACCCATAGGTAGACATCCGCGCAATCGACAAAAGCAAGCTGTTACAAATAAAGGAAAATATGCATTGACCAAATACTCCATTGTAAAAAAATATGGAAATTACACACATTTAGAAGTTAATTTAGAAACTGGAAGAACGCATCAAATTCGTGTTCACATGAGTCATATCGGGTTTCCTCTTATTGGCGACGTTCTTTACGGCAGGAAAAAGAGATTTGCTAAATCAACTAATTCTGACCTGAGAGAAGTAATTGAAAAATTTCCACGCCAAGCTTTACATGCTTCTAATCTATCTTTTGAAGATGCAAGCAATAAAAAGGTTTTGAATTTTAAAAGTCCATTGTCTAAAGATATATTAACTTTAGAAAAGAACTTAAAAAACTTAACTTGAATTTCTCTTGACTTGGGATAAAGGGGTGTCAAAATTCGGTTCCTTGTAACGTTTTCAACTATTTTGTGATTGTAAATGGATAAAAATATGACTTCTGGTGGAGAAGCCCTAATTAGGGCGCTGTCAGATGAAAAAATAGATATTATTTTCGGTTATCCGGGTGGCGCTGCTTTGCATATTTATGATGCAATTTACCAACAAGATAAGGTCCAGCATATTTTAGTTAGACATGAGCAAGCAGCAGTTCATGCAGCAGATGGATTTGCGAGAGCTACCGGTAAAACTGGTGTTGCCTTAGTGACGTCAGGTCCAGGAGCTACAAATGCCATTACAGGTATCGCAACGGCTTATATGGATTCAATTCCTTTAGTTGTTATTTCAGGACAAGTAGCCAGTCATTTAATTGGAACTGATGCTTTTCAGGAAACGGACATGATTGGTATTTCAAGACCAATTGTTAAGCATAGTTTTTTAGTACAAAGCGCCGAAGAAATTCCAGCAATAGTAAAAAAGGCTTTTCACATTGCTTCCTCAGGTAGGCCGGGACCAGTAGTTATTGACGTTCCAAAGGATATGACCGACCCTAAAGTTGAGTTTGAATATAAATTTCCAAAGGATCTTTATTTAAGATCCTATCCAATTTTAGGTGAAGCAGATCAAACAGAAGTATCTGAGGCAGTCAAAATGCTCAAGACAGCTAAAAAACCAGTTATTTATTCTGGTGGTGGCGTCATTCAATCAGACGCTTCACAAGAGTTAGTGAATTTATCCAAAATGATTGGGGCCCCAGTTACAAACACTTTGATGGGTTTAGGGGCATTCCCTGCAACGGATAATCAATTTGTTGGTATGTTAGGGATGCATGGCACTTATGAAGCTAACATGGTTATGAGCGAAGCAGATCTAATTTTTAATGTTGGCGCAAGATTTGATGACAGAATCACCAACAACCCAAAAAAGTTTGGTCTAGAAGCAAAAAAAATTCACATAGACTCTGATCCATCTTCTATAGATAAAATTATTAATGTCGATGTTGCTTTACAAGGCGATGCGAAACTTGTGTTATCGCAACTTTGTAAAGAATTTGAGAACTCCGAATTAGCAAATACAAATCTTAAACCTTGGTGGGATCAAATTAATGAGTGGAAAGAAAAACATGGTCTGAATCACGATATGTTAAATTTAGAAAACCAGAAAGATATTATTCTTCCGCAACAAGTAATTCAGTCGCTCTATAAAGTTACAAAGGGCGAAGCATTTATAACTTCTGACGTTGGGCAACACCAAATGTTTGCTGCTCAATATTACAAATTTGATGAACCAAGAAAATGGATAAACTCTGGAGGTCTTGGAACTATGGGATTTGGGCTGCCCTCTGCGATGGGCGTTAAATTCGCTTTTCCAGACGCAGATGTAGCTTGCGTTACTGGAGAGGGAAGTATTCAGATGTGTATTCAAGAGCTTTCTACCTGCAGTCAATATGGACTTCCTGTAAAAATTATAAATCTTAACAATAGGGCATTGGGCATGGTCAAGCAATGGCAAGATATGCAATACGGAGGTAGATATTCAAGTATTTCTTACGAAGATTCTCTTCCTGATTTTGTTAAATTAGCCGAATCTTTTGGACATGTAGGTTTGAAGGTAGAAAAGTTTTCTGAATTGAATGCTGCCATGGAGGAAGCTTTCTCACTTAAAGATAAATTGGTTTTTTTAGACGTTCTAATTGATCCAGACGAGCATGTTTATCCGATGTTAGAAGCCGGGGGCTCAATGTCAGAAATGAGAATCAGCAAAAAAGACAAAACCTTCTAATGTTAAGCCATATCGCGATATTAATGGAAAACCAACCAGGAGCTCTTTCTAGAGTAGTGGGTCTTTTCTCGCAAAGAGGCTATAACATCGATTCTTTGTCTGTAGCGCCAACGCAAGATCCGACTTTATCTAGATTAACAATGACGACTTCTGAGAATTCAGAAATAATTAACCAAATTTTAAGACAACTATTTAAGCTAGTTGACGTAGTGATGGTTCAAAATTTAACCGAAGCAGAAGCCTATTCAATTGAGTTAGCTATAATCAAATTGATAGCATCACAAAATAAAGTTGAGGAAATCATATCTAGTGCGAATAATTTAGAGGGTAAGATACTCAATGAACAAGATGGCCATACAATGTTTGAAATCTGGGGCGACTCCGCGGATATAGATACTTTATTGGCATCATTAAAAGACGAAGAATTTTTAGAGGTAACAAGATCTGGGTTGCTTGGAATGACAAAAGGAAATGTTGCTCTTAATACAAACGATCAAACAGAAATATCATACGATTAAGGAGAGTTATGGAAGTATATTATGACAAAGATGCAAATCTTGATTTGCTTAAAGAAAAAACTATCGCAGTTATTGGCTACGGTTCACAAGGTCATGCCCATGCAAATAATTTAAAAGATTCTGGTGTGAATGTAATTCTTGGGCTTAGAGATGGTTCTGGGTCAGCAGAAAAAGCTTCCGAGGCAGGATTTGAAGTATTGAGTAATGCGGAAGCAGCTGCAAAAGCAGATATGGTAATGTTTTTAATTCCCGATGAATTTCAGGGCAAAACATATGCAGAAGATATTGAACCCAATTTGAAAGAAGGGGCTACGATTGCTTTTGCACACGGTTTTAATATTCATTATGGTCAAATCAAACCAAGATCAGATTTGGATGTTGTCATGATTGCACCAAAAGGACCAGGCCATACCGTTAGAGGACAATATAATATTGGTGCAGGAGTACCATGTTTAGTAGCAATTCAACAAGATGCATCAGGTGATGCATTGGCAAATTCGATTGCTTATGCAAGCGCTATTGGTGGAGGTCGCGCAGGTATTATTAAGACCACTTTTAAGGACGAAACTGAAACCGATTTGTTTGGTGAACAAGCGGTGCTTTGTGGTGGTTTAACATCTTTAATAAGAGCAGGATACGAGACTCTTACCGAAGCAGGTTATCCACCAGAGATGGCTTATTTCGAATGCGTCCACGAAGTTAAATTAATCGTTGACCTAATTTATGAAGGTGGTTTAGCTAATATGAGATATAGCATTTCCAACACTGCGGAATATGGTGACTATACTTCGGGACCTAAAGTAGTAACTGAAGACGCAAAAAAAGCTATGAAAGAAGTTTTGGATCGAATTCAGTCGGGTGAGTTTGCTGAAGAATTTGTTGCAGACGCTCGACAAAGTAACAGCGGAGCTGGCGGACCAGTCATGGAGTCTCATAGGAAAGAATCTAGAGAGCATCCTATCGAAAAAGTTGGTGCAGAGCTCAGAGGCATGATGCCTTGGATCGAAGCAAATAAATTGGTTGATAAGTCAAAAAATTAATAAGTATTTTTTAAAAAGATGACTTTTTTGGATGGAGCCTTGGGCAGCATTCTTCTTCACCGAGCAAATAAATCATCTACAGGCTTATGGTCGGCACAATTTTTGCTTAATGATCCCGCTGCCATTACAAAGCTTTATGAAGAATACGTGAGCATTGGCTCAGACTTGATAACGACCAATACCTACTCAACTATTCCAAGTTATTTGGATAAAGAAAATATTTCTACTCAAATGTCAGAACTTATTGATATTGCTGGCAGGCTCGCAAGAGAAGTTGCCGATAAACACGAAAACGTAAGAGTCGCGGGATCGCTTCCTCCTTTAGAAGAGAGTTACAGGCCCGATTTAGTTTTAGATGAAACCAAAGCTTTACCAATTTATAAAACTTTAATAGAGGGGCTCTTGCCCTATGTAGATATTTTTTTATGTGAGACCATTTCATCAATTCAAGAAACCAAAAATGTTTTAAAGGCTTTAGATCTGCACAATAAAAATATTCCTACTTGGCTTTCATGGACCCTCAAAGAAGATAAAAAAAATGTTTTGCGAAGTGGGGAATCAATCGAAGAGGCTTTTGTTTTTGCAGAGCAATATAATCCTGAGGCTTATTTATTCAACTGCACAGATCCCAATGCTATTTCATCTGGTATAGATGTATTGCGAAATCTTACTGATAAACCAATTGGGGGTTACCCCAATGTTTTTTCTGTTCCTGATGGTTGGACTTTGGATAATGATGTCGAGACACTTAAAAGTGATTTGACTAAGGAAAGTTTTTCAAGCTTTTGTCAAGTTTGGCAGGAAAAGGGCGCATCCATTTTTGGCGGTTGTTGTGGCATTGGTCCAGAACTTATGGCTGATATGATTGCGACACTGAAGCAGCAAAATTAAATTTTCGCTTACTATCTAAATCTATTTCTTGTACTATTGTCGTCCCATTTGTAATGGGTCTGTAGCTCAGCTGGTTAGAGCGCACCCCTGATAAGGGTGAGGTCGCAGATTCGAGTTCTGCCAGACCCACCATTTTTTTCAATTTTGATACAAAAAGTTTCTTCTTAGACACGTTTACATTAATTTTTTCAAGTAAAATTTTCACTGTTTTGCATAGATTTTTTTATTTTTTAACATTCTTCTTTTCGATAGTTCTTCTATCTCATCCAAATTCTTCTATTGAGAAGTATCCTGACGAAATGGCACACGCACCAACACCTCTGCCAGATAGAGTAGTCTTAACTTGGAATGATGATCCTGCAACAACCCAAGCAGTAACATGGAGAACTGATACATCTATCGAAGTGGGGCTTGCACAGCTTGCTATAGCAAATGCAAATGGGAGGGCGCTTAAGCCAGATGAGTTTAAAGCAGAAACAAGTTACTTCGAGAGTGATATAAATGAGGCTCATTACCATAGTGTTACTTTTAAGAATCTTCAACCCAATACTCTATATGCTTATAGAGTTGGAGATGGAGTAAATTGGACAGAGTATTATCACTTTAAAACTGCAAGCTCTTCAGAAGATCCCTTCAGTTTTATTTATTTCGGTGACGCACAAAATGAAGTGAGAACTCATTGGTCCAGAGTTTTTAGGGAAGCTTTTCGTGATGCACCAAGAGCTGCATTTACATTACATGCTGGTGATTTAATTGATGAACACAATATGGACTCACAATGGGGTGAATGGCATCAGGGTCCTGATTGGGTTAATGGAACAATTCCTGTTATAGCAACCCCTGGCAATCATGAATATCAAAAAGATTCTGAAACTAAAAGAATATGGACAAACAAAGATGGTCAACCTATAAATATCGAAATTGAATCTTTAAACAATGATAATCCAGAGATCTTAATTGTTGATATCGAAGACTTTCAAAATAGAACAGGAACAATAAAGATTAAAGATTCTGGAGAAATAATAGATGCCGATGAGGGCATTGAATTAATTACAGGGTATAAAAAAGAAGAACTCATAAATAAACCAATTTTGGGTGGCAAAGCTCCACTATATGATCGTCTTCAAAATCCGGATGGAATTCAAAAGGTTAGCAATCATTGGAGACCACAATTCTCTTTTCCAATCCAGAATGTTCCCGATGAACGATTAAGAGAGACTTTGTACTATCTGGATTACCAAGGTGTTCGTTTTATATCGCTTGATTCAAATATTGAAATGGAGATTCAAGTAGATTGGCTTAGAAAAGTTCTAGAAGAGAATGATAATCGTTGGACAATAATTACATTTCACCATCCACTATATTCTCCTGCATCAGATCGAGATAATTTAGAAATGCGTCAACTATGGAAACCATTACTTGATGAATTTAAAGTTGATCTTGTTTTAAGCGGGCACGATCATACCTACTCTCGTACTGGTCTAATTGATGCAAAAAAAGTTGAAAATATTCCAACAGGTTATCAGCAGGCTTATGATCCAGAAATCGGCACTGTCCATGTTGTTTCAGTAAGCGGACCAAAAATGTATGAAATTACTAAAGGTTTATATGCAAAAAAGCTAGGAGAAAATACTCAGCTCTATCAAATTATAGATATTAACAAAGATAATCTAAGGTTCCGCGCATATAAGGCAACGGGAAAGCTATATGATGAATTTCTTCTTAAAAAACGTAAAGAACAACCAAATTTATTAATTGAAACTAATCCTTAAAAATAAATTTAATGAAAATCTAGACTGTTGGATCTGAATCGATTTCGTATGAAAAAAGCTTAAAACTCTGCATAGCATACAAAACCAGCAAACTTAAAAGACTGATTGACTGGTGAAGTACAAATACTTGAAAGATCATTAGATTTGAATTGAATAAACCTGAGAAAAATAAAATAGAGATCAAAAGAGAAATTTTGATAGTTTCGTTAATATAATTTAGTTGATAACTCTCAAACCCTTCTATTACAGGGTTTTTTCTTTCGACACAACTACTGATAAGGGTGAGGTCGCAGATTCGAGTTCTGCCAGACCCACCAAAATAGATTTCTTACAAACTTGGCGGTTTAATAAATCCGCCTCTCATATCTCTGATAATTTTTGCTATCTCAATGCATGTCAAATCTTCGAGGTAAGGTCCGGTAATTTGCATTCCAATCGGTAAATTATCTTTTGAAAAACCTATCGGTACATTAGTACTTGGAAGTCCCGCTGAAACAGCCGGACCAGCCCATAGGTTAATGGTGAGATATTCTTTGTCTTTACCATTAACTACTAGCTTTCTTTCATGCAAATTGGCATGGTTGTGTTTGAAAGCTAGGACGTTAGTTGTTGGAGCAAGAATGGCGTCAAAATCATTAAAAAAAGAACGCCATTTTTGACGAATCTTTTGTCTCATCGCATTTACTATAACCCAGTCGGTATATTTTAAAACTGAACCTCTAGCTACTTTTGCAAGTTCAGACATGTCGTCTTTTTTTACAGAGTCATTGATTTCTGACAGCATTTCCATGGTTTCTTTAGGGGCGGTCACTAACATCAAAGGATTAAGCAAAAGAGAATATATGTTATCAATCTCTTCAAATGTAAAAGGCAGCTCAACTTCTTCTACTCTTGCACCAAGTTTCTTGAGTTCATTAGCAGTTTCTCTGATCAATGATGATATTTCTTCGTCTACTTCTGCATAAGGTTCATTTGGCCACAAAGCAATTCTTAAATTTTTAACGTCATCAAATCTTGGTTTAGGTAAAGTTATTTTCCAAGCCAAGGCGTCTTGTACTTGAGGCGAGGCTAAAATTTTGATGGAGACTTCAAGATCTTCCGGAGATCTGGCTAATGGACCGGCAACTGATAACCCATTGCCAGTCAAAATTGAACCAGGCCCTGGAGGTAGATGACCGACTTCTGAAACGACGTTGTAACTAGGTTTATGACCATACAAACCACAAAAATGAGCAGGAATTCTAATGGATCCGCCAATATCTGAGCCTAGCTCTAATGACGTCATCCCACTTGCTAATGCAGCAGCAGAACCTCCCGACGATCCTCCAGGTGTTCTTTCAAGGTCCCAAGGATTATTTGTAGTACCAAAAATATCATTGAAACTTTGTGTGTCTGCCGAAAGATATGGAACGTTTGTTTTGCCGAATATAATAGCGCCTTCATTGACAAGATTTTGAACTGCTTCTGCATTTTTTTTTGGAATATTATTCTCCCAGCTTGGATTGCCGCCTGTAGATCTAATTCCTTCAACTTCAAATGCGTCTTTGATAGTAATTGGCAATCCGAATAAAGCGCCTTTTTTATTTTTGGTATTGTCTGCTTTTTTTGCCTTTTCTATTGCCCTATCGGCATCAAGTGTTACAACAGCGTTAATTTTTGGATTTTCTTTTTCAATTTGTTCTAGCTGTGCTTCTAATAATTCTAAGGAGGAAATCTCTTTTTTCTTTAATTTTTCTACCAGCTCAAATGCATTTTCAAAAATCATTATTTGGCTCGACTAAATATTAAAAATTCTTTTATCTAAATAAAGAAAAATACTTTCTTATTTCATCAATGAAAATTTCTGGTTTTTCAAATGCAGCAAAATGTCCACCGGAATCTAAAACGTTGTAATAAGAAAGCTTTGTATATCTTTTTTTAAGCCAGCGTTCGGAGGCTCGAAAGATTTCTTTTGGATAAACGCTTACACCAGTCGGCGTTGTAACTTCTTCGCCATCAAAGTCACCAAAACTCTCCCAATAAAGTCTAGCCGAAGAGGTGGCGCTTTCAGTTAACCAGTAAAACATCACATTGGTTAGCAAATCATCTCTTGAGATTGCATTTTCAGGATCGCCATTGCAATCCGTCCATTGGTAAAATTTTTCTATAATCCAAGCTGCTTGTCCTATTGGAGAATCAGTTAATCCATAACCAAGAGTTTGAGGTCTAGTTGACTGTTGTTTCGAGTAACCCGAATCCCAATCTTGATAAAATTGAAAGCCTGCTAAAGCGGATTGTTCAAGTTCGGTTAAATCATTCATGGTTTCCATGTCAGGTGCGACGATCGCCATATTTAAATGGATAGCTTCACAGTTTTTGTCTTGCATACCTAAGGCAGTTGTTACAGCTGAACCCCAGTCTCCACCTTGAGCAAAATATTTTGTGTAGCCTAATTCTTTCATTAGTTTTGCAAATGTATCTGCAATTTTTTCAACCCCAAAACCTGGAGTTGTTGGTTTGCCTGAAAATCCAAAACCTGGAAGCGATGGCGTCACTATATGAAAAGCATCTTTGGAATCTCCTCCGTTTAGTGTCGGATCGGTTAAAGGCTTGATGACTTGAAGAAACTCGACAATTGAGCCCGGCCAACCATGTGTAATGATCAAAGGCTTAGCTTCAGGATGAGGAGATTTTAAGTGAATGAAATGAACATCTAAGTCATTAATTTTTGCCATGAATTGAGGAAAATCATTTATTTTTGCTACTTCTTTATTCCAATCGTACTTATTTAACCAATAAGAATGAATTTCTTTCATGTAGGACAATGGTATACCTTGTGTCCAATCTGACGGAGTCTCTTTGTCAGGCCATCTTGTGAGTTCGAGTCTCTTTTTTAAATCAACAAGTTTTTCTTCAGGTATGTTTATTGAAAAATCTTTAATTGTTGTCATTTTAATTTTTACTTGATTTTTCTTGGCATGATGGAGGTAAATTTATAGTAGGATTGCTATCAAAAAAACCAGATGGAATTAATTGGAATCCACAATATTCGACTGGCATAACAGGCCAATCTTCTGGTCTCGGCACATGTGTTACTCCGAAAGTATGCCAGGTCACTAGATCACACTTGCTAATGTCTCTATCGCTTGCAGTCATTTCATCTAAACCCCCTTGACCTTGATGCATTACTGTAAATCTGCCACCACCAGAAATTTCACCTTTTTCAAAAGGAGTTGCCCATAAATTATATTTTGCAAATGAAGCTCTCTTCCCTGTGGGAGAATCGAAATCAGACAATAGCACAGGAGAATAACCTGGTAAAAATTTATAGGCTGATTCACCGCCGATAGAATTCTTTTTATTTGGGTTAGTTATTTTCCATACTCTACTTTTTTCTGGTGCAATGTTTCTTTTTGCTTCTGACTCTTTTTTTAGATGACTTGAGATCGCTTGGAATTGTGTTCCATGAGGATTTTTATTTCCAATTGGAACTCTTTCTGCATTGGTCTCGATCAATTTATTTTTACCGCCGTCTAAAAACCAATCTATCCTCACGTTGAAGAGGTGTTGATGAATAGGAGAAACCAGTTCTTCCGTAATTTTCATATCTTGCTCTGGATTATGAATTTCTTCATTGTGGGCGCTTATTCCTACAATTCCTGTCAATTTCATTTCTAATTCAATTGTTCCATCTAAATACAAGTACCAAAAAATTCCGTAATCGTAATTACCTACTGTAGAAAAAGAACTAATCACTAATCTTCTGGATCGTCTTACCTCGCTGTGGCCTTCACCAATCAAATGAGAATGTTTCCACTGAATTCCATAATCCTCCTCATGCAAACAAATTGCGTTTTTAATTGTTTCAACAGAGCCATCGAAATTTAATTTATTAGTATCAAAGTAATAAATCTCTCCGAGACAATCACATCCTAAAGTCAAAGAATTAGACAATGATCCAAAGCCATACTCTGTACCATCATGTACAGCTTTCCATGAATGCATTGGATCAGCAGAGCCATAAGGAACAACCATATCGGACATGCTTGCACGGTAGAAAATCTCTCTTTTATTTAAATTTAAATTTTGAATTACTAATCCTTCGATGGGATCAATTGAAACTCTTAGGTTCCATCCTTCCCAACTAATCTCATTATTAGAGACATCGAAACCTGGTCCATCGGGTTGAGTAATAGAAATATCTTTGGGTCTATTTCTAAGAACTTCTTGAGAGGCAGCATCATACTTTGCTGATTGCTCGGGTAAGTTGCTTATTCCTTGATCTTCAATTTCAACAATACATTTATCTGTTAGATCGACATGAGAAATTAGTCCAGATATTGGTTTGGCGTAGGCATTATCTTCTGGGCTCTCCTTTAAAAAAGAGATTGTTTTAAGAGCTCTGTGACCTTCTTTAATTTTTTCATGAGTTATTCCTCCGCCTGGCCAAGGATCAATTTGAATAAGACTTAGATCTGTAATTCCTCTTTTTTCTAGAGCGGCTTGATATTCATCATTTTCTAAAGTTAATTGGATAGCGATCATAATTTCTGACATCGTATAAGTTGGACCAGCAGCATCAGGAATTACATTCAGCGAAGTAACTTTCTCTTTATTTAAATCGATTGATGCTTCAAACCCTTTTGAGGATGAATCGACGCCAATAATCTTTGTCTTCCTTGAAAAGGTATCACCGACTTTGTAATTTTTTACAAAATTTTTATCAGGCTCTTCTAGACTGATATAGCTAAACACTGAGTTTTCATCAGAATTATTATCTGATTTAAAGATATTTACAGATTTTTTTATCTCGTCTACAGAAAGAGAATCTAATGGATGCATATTATTATTCATATTTTTTAAACTTTTAAATCTAAAAAGAATACACTTTTTTGATAATTATTTTTTTAGTAAGATCAATTCTAAAGATCAGCGGGGAAATTTCCATCATTAAACTAAAATTTATTTCGTTATCATTAAATTGCTATGCACAGAAAAAATACAACTTACTGGAAATCAAACTTAAAAATTGTTATTTCGTTGCTGATAGTTTGGTTTTTGGTATCTTTTGGATTCGGAATAATTTGGTCTGATGCTTTAGATAATATTCAAATCGGTGGCTTTAAATTAGGATTTTGGTTTGCCCAACAGGGTAGCATTTTTGTTTTTGTAATCATAATTTTCATTTATGTGTTATTACTCAATAGACTGGATAAGAAACATTTTTCTAAATCTTCAGAGGACGATTGAATGGAAACACAAACGCTTACCTATTTATTTGTCGGGGCTTCTTTTGCGCTATACATAGGCATAGCTTTTTGGTCTCGCGCTAAATCAACTAATGATTTCTACGTGGCTGGAAAAGGAGTCAATCCGATAGCAAACGGCATGGCAACTGCGGCCGATTGGATGTCTGCTGCTTCTTTTATTTCTATGGCTGGATTGATTGCCTTCCTTGGTAAAGACGGTTCGGTATATTTAATGGGATGGACGGGAGGATATGTTTTATTGGCTTTGTTATTAGCCCCTTATTTAAGAAAATTTGGTCAATTTACGGTGCCAGATTTTATAGGAACTCGTTATTACTCAAATACTGCAAGACTGGTTGCGGTGATATGTCTTATTTTTGTTTCTTTTACTTATATCGCTGGTCAAATGAGGGGAGTAGGCATAGTTTTCTCGAGATTTTTAGAAGTTGATATCGACTTAGGGGTGATCATTGGGATGATTATCGTATTTTTTTATGCAGTTATGGGAGGCATGAAAGGGATTACTTATACTCAGGTTGCTCAATATTGTGTAATGATTTTTGCTTACTTAGTACCAGCAATTTTTATTTCTATTCTAATCACAGGAAACCCAGTTCCACAATTAGGTTTTGGAGATACCTTAACCGGTACTTCGACTTATTTATTGGATAAATTAGATCAAGTTACAATTGATCTTGGCTTTGGCGCCTATACGGAAAATACGAAAACCAATATAGATATCTTTTGTATAACAGCTGCTTTGATGTTTGGTACTGCTGGTTTGCCTCATGTGATTGTCAGGTTTTTCACTGTGCCTAAAGTTAGTGATGCTAGAAAATCAGCTGGCTATGCTTTGATTTTTATAGCACTGCTATATACAACTGCTCCGGCTGTCGCAGCTTTTGCAAGAATTAATTTTGTTGATTCTATTCAAGATGTTGAATACTCAGCCGCACCGGATTGGTTTAAAAATTGGGAAAATATTGGATTAATTGCATGGCAAGATAAAAACGACGATCAGTCTATTCAATATTCATCAGGAAATGCTCTGGAGGGAGTAAGACCTGATTACTCAGATCGCAGAGGTAAAAATGGAGAGCGGATTCTAAATAACAGGCCAAACGATAACAATGTCAATGAAATTTATATTGACCGCGATATTATGGTGCTTGCCAATCCAGAAATTGCAAAATTGCCTGGATGGGTTGTAGCATTAGTTGCTGCAGGAGGCTTGGCTGCAGCACTTTCAACAGCAGCAGGACTTCTTCTTGTTATTTCTTCATCAATTTCTCATGACTTGTTGAAAAAAACATTTATGCCAAGAATTAATGAAAAACAAGAGCTTCTTTTTGCTCGAATTGCCTCAGCCATAGCGATTGTTATCGCAGGCTTATTTGGGATTTATCCTCCGGCTTTTGTGGCGCAAGTTGTGGCCTTTGCTTTTGGATTAGCAGCCTCAACAATTTTTCCAGCTCTTTTGATGGGAATTTTTTCAAAAAGACTCAATAAAGAAGGGGCTATTACAGGAATGATCTTCGGTCTTATTTTTACTTCTTCTTATATAATTTATTTCAAGTTTATAAATACTTCCTTAAACCTCCCGGAAAATTGGTTATTAGGAATTTCCCCTGAGGGAATAGGCTTTGTCGGGATGCTGATAAATTTTGCGATCGCCTTTATTGTTTCGAGTGTTACTAATAACCCTCCAAAAGAAATAAATGAAATGGTAGAAAATATAAGAAAACCTTGAATTTAAGACACTCTCTTAGCCATTAACTTATTTATGAATAAATTATATATTTACTTAAATGAAAATTTTGAGAACACCAGATAAATGCTTTGAAAAGTTAAAGGATTATCCTTTTGAACCAAACTACACCACGATAAAAACAGAGGATGGAAGTGATCTGAGAATTCATCATATTGATGAAGGCCCAAAAGATGGGCCAATCCTTTTAGCAATGCATGGACAACCTGTATGGAGTTATCTTTACTCAAAGATGATTCCTTTTCTAACGAATGCCGGTATTCGAGTCATCGCCCCCGATTTGCCTGGATATGGAAAATCCGATAAGCCTGCAGAAAGAGAAGACTACAGCTATCAAAAACAAGTAGATTGGATGACAGATTGGCTTATTGCCAATGACTTTAAAAATCTCACTTTTTTTGGACAAGATTGGGGCGGCTTAATCGGACTAAGAATGGTCGCAAACGAGCCAGGTCGATTCGACAAGGTTTCGATGGGTAATACTGGGTTACCTTACAACCCTGAGGCACCCAAAGAAGTTTTAGAAAAAATAAAAGAGTTTAGAGAAAGTAGTCTCAAGCTAACTCCCATGTCAATGGCTAAAGAAATAAGCGAAATGGATGGGAAAAATTTGTCCCAAGAAGATACAGAATTTCATCCAGCATTGAAATTTATGTACTGGCAAAAATTTTGTTGGGATACAGTTGATTTACCAACAGGCTTTTTGATGACAAACATGATGGAAAAAAATTCCAGATTAAATTCAGCGGCATATTATTTATTTGTTTCACTAGGTTTAGGAAAATATTTTCCTTTTAAATCAGATGTTGCCAGGGCATATGAGGCTCCATTTCCCGACCCAAGTTATAAAATGGGGCCAAGAGCTATGCCAAGTCATGTTCCAACAATACCGGATCAATCACTTGAAGCACAAAGAAAAGCAAGAGAAGTATTTAAAAATTGGGATAAACCTTTTTTGAGTGTATTTGCTGGGGACGATCCTGTTACCAACGGAATAGAAAGAGATGTTTTAGCAATGTGTCCCAATGCAAAAAGCGCGCCTCACATAGGCGGCGGTCATTTCTATCAATGGACAAGACCCAAAGAATTATCAAATTTATTAATTAATTTTATCAACACTTAAGGAGAATAATTATGTTGAAACTTCATTATGCGCCAAACTCCAGAGCCGAAAGAGTTCTATGGTTATTAGAAGAATTGGAATTACCCTACGAGTTAAACTCGATGCCTTTTCATCCAGAAGCACTTAAGTCAGACGAACACCGTAAAAGACATCCGCTCGGAAGAATACCGGTTTTAGAAGATGGCGATGTGAGTATCTATGAATCCGGTGCAATAATTGATTATGTGTTAGAAAAACACAAAAACGGTGGCTTAAAGCCATCAGTTGATTCTCCTGAATATCCATATTATTTACAATGGTTTCATTTCTGTGAGGGCATGATCGCTCAACCGATGAATACTATTGTTGTTCATACCATTCTTTTGCCACCTGAGAGAAGAGACGAAACTGTTCTGGGTCAAGCACAGCGTTTAGCCTCTAAATCCTTAACCGCGATTGAGACAGCTTTGGATGGCAAAGAGTATTTGGTGGGAGATTTTTCTGGTGTTGAATTTATGACTGGCCATTGCTGTACTAAATTATCAGATTTGGGATGTGTAACAGACGAAATGCCAAACTTAAAAGCATATGTTGAAAGAATAAAAGCAAGACCAGCTTTTCAAAAAGCTATTTCAACTACTTAAAAGGTGAAGTTATGAAAGTAGAAAATAAAGTAAATCCTAACGAAGAACAAATGGCAGGATTTTTAGAAGGAGATGTTGATTCCCCAATAGAAATGGTGAATCTTCTTAAATTCAAGGAAAAAGCCGAGTACGAAGATGGAAGGGAAACAGATCTTTCTGGAGAAGAAGCATACGCAATTTACGGGCTAGAAGTACTTGAACATTTAAAAAAAGTTGGTGCTGAATCGGTTTTTTTTGGCAAAGTCGAACGTCTGATGCTTGGGGAAGTTGAAGAATTGTGGGATATGGTAGCTATCGCCAGATATCCATCCAGAAAGGCAATGTTGAAAATGATCACAGATCCTGATTACATGGAAAGTGCTAAACATAGAGCTGCAGGATTAAAGGGACAATTAAATATAGAAACCAAAACAGGTAATAGTTAATTTGGAGCCTTTAACTTTAATAGGTGCTCCACCGTCACCTTATACTAGAAAAATGATTGCCTTAATGAGGTATCGTCACATTCCCTATAATATTATTTGGGGAGACCCACAAAGTTTGCTTTCTGGCGAGTTTAAAAACCTTGGCATTGATCCACCCAAACCTGTTCTTCTTCCAACTTTTATTCTTCCGGATGAAAAGGGAATTTTAAAAGCTGAGACAGATTCAACTCCACTAATTAGAAGATTTGAAGTCGAGTACGAAGATAGAAAATGCCTTCCAGCGGATCCCGCCTTAAATTTTTTAAATTTCCTTTTGGAAGATTTCGCTGATGAATGGGTTACTAAGTTTATGTTTCATTATCGTTGGCATTTCGAAGAAGACGCTGATAATGCTGGTACTCTGTTGCCTCTAGCTCAGACAACTAATCTGCCTGACGAAATTCATCAATCAGCAAAAAAATATATTTCTGAAAGACAAATTGAGCGACTTAGAGTAGTTGGTTCCAATGACACAACGGCCCCAATTATTGAAGCTAGTTACAAAAGATTTTTGAGTATTTTAGAAAAACACTTTAAAAATTCTCCTTTTTTATTAGGGCAAAGAGCAAGCTCAGCAGATTTTGGTCTATACGGGCAATTGAGTCAGCTTATTGGCTTTGATCCTACGTCTAGAAAAATTGCTCATGATTTGTCTCCTAGAACAGTAGCTTGGATCAATGTTATTGAAGATTTATCTGGACTTGAAATTACTGAGGAGGGATGGACTAAATTAGAAGACTTGCCAGAAAGTATTTTTGACCTTCTCAATGAGGTGGGCCGAGGCTATGTGCCGGCTCTCTTAAGAAACAAAGCAGCACATGAAAAAGGTAAGAAAACATGGGAAGCTGAAATAGATGGCTGTCCTTGGGTTCAACAAACATTTCCCTATCAATCGAAATGTTTAAAATGGATAAATGAAGAATATTTGAAACTTAGTGAAATGGATAGAAGCAGAATTGACGATGTGCTCAAAGACACAGGTTGTGAAAAATTATTTATCCAATGAAATTAATCAATAATTTATTTCCAAACGATGCTTCCTTATATAACGGCAGTAAAATAGCTTTTTATGGTTTTATCTTCTTTCTGGCTTTGATGACTTGGCGGGCAATCATACATATGTTCTTTTGGGAGACTGGACTGCATGACATTGCAAATGTAATTGTTCTAGAAGGAAAGCCTGATCCAATGATTCCTATCTATTTATTTTTTTCCTTGTGGGGTCTTCAACAAATCTTAACATGCCTTATTAGCTTAATAGTTCTATTGAAATATCAAGGACTGATTCCCTTAATGATTTTGATTTTTGCTCTTGAATGGTGGATAAGAACTTTTTACAGTTTAATGGGTATGCCATCAATTATTCCTGAATATACTGATGGTGTTACACCTGGGGCAGTTGGAGCACCATTTGCAGGTATTTTGCTTTTAATAATGTTAGCTCTGTCTTTACGATCTAAAAATGCTTAAAAAAATCTTCTATATTTCAGGTACGCTTTTATTAATTGTCTCTATCTTCTGGGAATATAAGGTAAATATTCTTATTTGGTCCATTCCAAAAATAGCCTATTTTACGATGCCTATAAAAGAAAATATTCCTACGAATTGGTCAAGTGGGCCAAGCGAAATTCAAAAAAGAACAGACGAAAGACCAAACATAATCTTAATATTGGCTGATGATATGGGTTACAACGATATATCTGCGCATAATGGCGGGGCTGCAGATGGTTCTCTAAAGACTCCGCATATTGATTCGCTAGCAAATAGTGGAATTTTATTTTCAAGAGGTTATGCAGCAAATGCAACTTGCGCTCCCTCTAGAGCTTCAATAATGACTGGAAAATATCCGACAAGATTTGGGTACGAATTTACTCCTGTTCCTGCTATGGGCAGATTAATAATGCAATGGCTAGCGGACGAGGATGATGAAGAATTAAGGGCAAGGATTGATCGAGAAGTAGCAACAAACATACCTCCTTACATGGAGCAGGGGATGCCCACCGAACAAATTACTGTTGCAGAGATTTTACGAGATGCAGGATATTACACGGCCCATATAGGAAAATGGCATCTTGGTAATGCCTATGGTATGGATCCTCTCAGTCAAGGCTTTCAAGACTCTTTGCAAATGCTGGGACCACTATATTTACCTGAAGATCACCCAGATGTCGTTAATGCTAAGTTTAATACAAGAATTGACAGGATGATTTGGGGCCTTGGGCAATATTCAGCTAATTTTAATGGGGGCGATCGATTCAAACCCGACAAATATCTAACAGATTACTATACTGACGAAGCATTAAAGGTAATTGAGAATAATAAAAATAGACCCTTTTTTTTATATTTAAGCCACTGGGCAATTCATAATCCACTTCAGGCTTTAAGAAGCGATGTTGAGCAAATGAGTCATATGCACAGTCATAATCTTCAGGTTTATTCAGGAATGATAGCTGCTCTCGATAGAAGTGTAGGAAAGGTAGTACAGAAATTAAAAGATTTGGATATATATGGAAAAACCTTAATTATTTTTACTAGTGATAATGGTGGAGCTAACTACATTGAATTGGAAGATATAAATAAGCCCTACAGAGGTTGGAAAATAAGTTTTTTTGAGGGTGGAATCAGAGTTCCTTATATTGTTAGTTGGCCCGAGCAAATCGACCCAGGGCAAAAATCAGAGAGTACTGTCCATCACTTTGATATCTTACCTACCATTACTTCAGCTGCAGGAATCAAATCACCTATTGAGACAAATTTAGATGGAGTAAATTTATTACCTTATATAAAGAAAGAAGTTGATACTCAACCTCATAAAACCCTATTTTGGAGATCCGGGAATCATCAATCGGTCCTCCACGAAGACTGGAAATATATAGTAAGCAAAAAAGAAAATTTCCGCTGGTTATTTGACACTTCCGTAGATCAGGAAGAAAAAAATAATGTTATAGATAGTTATCCTGAGAAAGCTAAATTACTTGAAGAACTCTTAACTAAATTTAACTCAGAACAAAAAGATCCTTTATTTCCTTCTGCATATGAAGTTTCAACCATGATAGATAAGTATGACGGACAAGAATACCAAGAAGGAGATGAATATATTTATTGGTCAAATTAATTTGTATTAAGTTCAAAAATTTAAGAAAATAGAAATATGTTGTCTAATTTAATTGAAGGAATATTCAACCATTTAACCAATTGGGGAATTTTTTGGTTTGGTTTTTTGTTTTTCGGGAGTATTTTTGGTGCAATATTGACTTTAATTTTCTCTACATACGATTCAGGAACCTTACTTCTTGCGGGTTATTTTTTAGGCGCGATTTTCGGATTGATAGCTAATTATAAGGATTGGTCATGGATCAACTAGCAGAGCAAAAAGATTTATTTCAAAATCATCAGGAAGAAAATTTAGATCTTTCTTTGGAAGCTGAGAAAAAAATAGCTAGGTCTTTTATGGGCCGAATAGAATGGGAAATGATAGTTATTGGATTAACCCAATGCCTATTTTGGTTTGGTGTTTGGGCGATGGTCTTGAATGGATTTATGCCTCTCTGGGTCGGATGTCTCGCTTTGATAGTTTCTTCAACTTTTGCCTATTTGCCCTCACATGCCGGACAGCATGGCCATTTATCTGGAAACAAAAAACATCTAGATTGGTTAAATTTTTGGGTAGGTCAGATTTCATTGATTCCTCTAGCTCAATCGCATGAGATTTTAAAAATAACTCATCTTAAACATCATGCTCATACCAATGATCCGAATAATGATCCTGACTATAATCACACTCACACAAGCGGTTGGTTTAAATCGGCTTTAGCTGCGCATCAATATGGCACTAGAGATAAAAGATTTAATAACATGATCGAAAAGTGGATGGAGACAGATCCTGAATTTAAAGCTGCAGGCGAAAGAGGAGGAATGGTTCAGGTTGGTTTTTATATATTACAGATTGTTGCTGCAATTAATTTTCCTCTAGAAACTTTGCTTTTATGGTGGCTTCCACGAAAATTGGCTGTCTCATATTTGGGTGTAATTTTTTCTCATATGCCTCATAAGGGGCTTCCTGTCGGCAGACATTCTGATACTAGATTCTGGTCGAACGGAATTATCAGATTCTTCAATCACTCAATGCAGATTCATGCTATGCATCACATGTATCCAAAAATTTGTCACCACGACGAACCAAAAGCAATTGAAGCTTTAAGACCCTTTATGATTGCTAGAGGTATACCCGGAGCAGATAGAATACCAGAGAGAATAAAGAACAATCCTCTTACAAAATTAAATACAGTATAAAAATTAACTTGAGAAACTTAATTTTGGCAAGTACTTCAATAAAGTAACTAAGACAATATTAAATAATGATTGAAAGATAAACAGTTGCGTTACTAACAGTTCACTATTAACTACATTTCCAAATAAGAAAAAAATAATTACAGCTGACGATCTTAAAATTTCTGGCAGGAAGCTTAATTCGTATTTTTCCATACTCATCAAAGCTATTGTCGAAGTGATCAATAGAGTAATTGCAAAAATACTAGTGTCTTGGAAGGATTGGCTTGTGACTGAAGCAGTTACAGCTGCCGATAATCCCATAATGAAAAACAATTGAATCCAACTATAAATTTTTACTTCAAAAGAAGTTGAAGGATTGTAAGGTTCAAAATTATCTAAGTCATTTTTATAAATAGGATGACTTACCTTTACATCATCTGGTCGCCAGTTTGGCCTTGAAAACCAGACCTTTATTTTGTTTTTTATAGATTTTGTTCTTGTCGAGTCCTTGATCATTTCCGCAAATATGTCTAAGTTGGCCTTGAAAGGATTCCAACTTCTTAGAGGCTTTGCAGTTCCATATATAGGTTTTAATTCGTCAAGTTCTTCTTTGTAAGTACCAAAGAGCCTATCCCAAAATATAAAAACACCTCCGTAGTTAGCATCTACATAATGCTTGTTTTGAGCATGGTGAATTCTATGATTTGAAGGGGAAACAAAAACATACTCATACCAACCAAGTTTAGGAATATGTTCTGTATGAACCCAAAATTGGTAAACAAGATTTATTCCCGCTACTGTAACAAAAACTTCGGGAGGAATCCCAACAATAAAAATAGGCAAATAAAATATCCATTTCCAAAGAAAACCTGTGCTTGTTTGCCTAAGCGCTGTTGAAAGATTAAATTCTTCTCCATGGTGATGAACCACGTGAGTTGCCCACAATACTTTGACTTCGTGATGTAACCGATGCATCCAGTAATAACAAAAATCATATAAAAAGAATGCAAATATCCAAACCCACAAAGAGGAAGAAGAAAATAATTTTAAATTATAGTATTGAGCAACGTAGGCAAAAGCTGCTCCTTGCAGACCCAATCCAAGCAAAGGAATATATCTACTTATAAGACCTAGACTTATACTTGTGAAAGAATCGTTCAGGCGGTAATTATTTTTGCCTGCGACTAAACCGTATATCAACTCAATGAAAATTAGTACAAAGAAAGCGGGTACAGCTAGAGTGATAATTATCGAAGAATCAAATGAGCCAACTTTTTCCATTCAAGGATTTTAGTTCAAATGCTGTAAAACACAAAAAATTATTGCTTTTAGCAAAAAGTTAACTAACCTTAGAACATGTCATTCACTTTGCAATTGGGCCAAAAAGCTCCGGAATTTAACCTAATTTCTACAAGCTACGAAAATGTCTGCCTTTCAAGTTTCGATTCTAAATTTTTAGTAATTTTTTTTACGTGCAATCACTGTCCTTACGTTACAGGATCGGATGAGGTAACTAGAAAAACTGTAAATAAATTCAAAGACAAAGATGTGAGCTTTATCGCTATCAACTCAAACAGTGCAAATACATATCAAGAAGATAGCTTTGAAAATATGATTTTGAGAATGGAAGAATATGAGTTTCCTTGGGTTTATTTACATGATGCCGATCAGGAAATTGCGCTGAAATATGGAGCTCTAAAAACTCCACACTTTTATGTTTTTAATGAACAAAGGGAACTTGTTTATACTGGCAGGGGAGTGGATTCGCCATTGGATGCAAATAAAATTAAAATCAACAATCTTGAATTAGTTCTTGATGAGCTTACTTCAAATACATTAATATCTATTCCCATAACAAACCCAATTGGGTGCAGTGTAAAATGGGAAGGTAAGGATTCTCATTGGATGCCACCCGAGGCATGTGATCTTGTATAAATTTAAGGAGTAGATATGACAGATTTAGCCACACTAACGAAGCAAGGAGATGTTTCAATAATAAAACTGGATGATGGAAAAGCCAATGCTTTTTCTCTCGATATGTTGGAAAGCCTCAATGCTTGTTTGGCTGAGGTGCCAAGGGACTCAGGATCTTTGATAATTACTGGTAGAGAAGGTCTTTTTTCTGCTGGATTCGATCTAAAAACTCTTGCATCCGGAGATGTAGAAGCTGCACAAAAGATGGTTAAACTTGGTTTTAACACGCTTTTAGACTTGTATTCTTTTCCTAGACCTATCGTGGCCGCGATATCCGGCCATGCCGTTGCACTTGGAATTTTCGTTGCCTGTTGTTGTGATTATAGGATTGGAATTGAAGGAAAATTCATCTGCCAAGCCAATGAAGTTAGAAATAACATGGACATTCCCGTTCAGATTATGGAGATTGTTAAAGATAGGCTTGATAAAAAGCACTTTTATAAAGCGATATATCATGCAGAAGTTTATCCAATGCACGAAGCCATTTCTGCTGGGTATATTGACGAAATTGTGCCTCCAGCAAACTTGATGGAAAAAGCTTTGGAAAAAGCTGAAGATTTAGCAACTTTAGGGCATCCTTACTATATGAATACCAAAAATGTGTATCAAGCCGATGTCGTTGCTAAAATTAAAGAAGGAATTGAAGGGGCGAGACCTCCAGGACAAACTGCTTAAATTATTTTCTTTTTAAAAGATAATGGCTAACAAACCATTCGTTACCATTGTTAATTTTGAAAAATTCTTCGACGGTTAGAAAAAAAATTCGCCATCTTTGAAACCATAAATTTGCATCATCGTAATGTTTTGCAAACATAGCTAAAGTTTCTTTTTTATTTTTATAATGATTTGATAGCCAGTCTCTCGATGTAAGAGAATAATGTGTGCCGTTTACTTT
This sequence comes from uncultured SAR86 cluster bacterium, assembly GCA_902635045.1. Lineage (GTDB taxonomy): Bacteria > Pseudomonadota > Gammaproteobacteria > Magnimaribacterales > AG-339-G14 > CASICS01. The sequence continues at coordinate 58,724 of CACPMT010000003.1, forward strand.
CCAATCTTTTACGACAGTCATATCATCGGAAAAATAATTAAAGATGTCTTGTGACGGCATTATCCCTCCTAAAAAGAAGAATTTAGTCATCCAATCAGCATCACCGGAGATTTCGTAAGGATACAAAAAATCTTTATGACAAAAAATATGAACAAATAGTTTGCCTTTTTCTGTGAGCATATTAGCTACTTTTGAAAGAAGTTTTTCATAATTTCTCATATGCTCGAACATTTCAATTGAAACAATTCGATCAAATTTTTCTTCAATATCTAGAGCGTTTATGTCTACTTTTAAAGCATTGATATTATCTAAACCTCTCGATTTTGCCTCAGTTGTAATAAAATCTATTTGGTCTTGAGAGTTGCTAATCGAGGTAAAAGAATTTTTAGGAAATCTTTCAGCAGCAAATAAACTAAAACTTCCCCAGCCACAGCCCAAGTCTAAAACATTTTGTCCATCACAAATTTCCGCTCTACTAAGGTAAAGCTGAAGCATCTTTTCTTCTGCTTCATCTAAGGTTTCTTTTTGAGTTTCATATAAACAACAGGAATATTTTAAATTCTTGCCTAATACGTTGGTAAAGAATGATGGCGGAACCTCGTAATGCTGTTCATTAGCCTCAAGAGTCTGTTCAGCTATTGCTCCTTCTTTAAAAGAAGCTGCAATGTTTGATTTTTCCGATAACAAGGAATCATCTTCTAATCTACTTAAACTAAGTTTTCTTATTGCAATTCTTAACAAAAAGTCTGGAATAAAACCTTTTTCCGCCAGCCATAATCCTATTTTTATCATTTAACTTTTAACAAGTATTGCGAAACTTCTAATTGACCGTTTAAGAAACCACCTCTGCAGTAGGCTAAATACATATCCCAAGTTCTTTTAAATTTTGCATCAAAACCCATTTTTTCAATATCACCCCAAGCAATTTGAAAATTTTCATACCAAGTTTCCAATGTTTTGGCATAAGATTTTGCAAAATTAGTAGTTTTTATATTTTCTAAATCAAATTTATTTGCTTCATCAATAAACAATTGATCCGATGCTAATTCTCCGCCAGGAAAAATATAAGTCTGAATAAAATCAGGCCATTTATCATAACCCTCAAAGTAATCTTCGGTCATTGTTATAGTTTGTATGACAGCCTTTGCATTGGGTTTCAGTACATTTTGAATTTTTTGAAAATAAGAATTCCAGTACTCGGAACCAACTGCTTCAAACATTTCGATAGATACGACAGCATCAAACTTACCTTCGAGTAATCTGTAATCGATTAATTCAATATCAGGAACTATCTCTAAGTTTTCTATTCTTTCTCTAGCAAATTTAAATTGACTTGGCGAAATGGTTATTCCTTTAACTAAATAACCTTGATTGGAAGCATGTTCTAAAAAACCTCCCCAGCCACAACCTATTTCTAAAATACTAGATCCAACAGGAAGATCTAAAGTATCTAGAATTAATTGGTACTTGGCTTTTTGAGCTTCCTCAATAGTTTCATTTTTTTCTCTATAAAAACCTGAAGAGTAGGTCATGGTTTTATCAAGCCACATAGAATAAAAATCGTTTCCTAAGTCATAGTGCGCTTGAATATTTTTTTTGCTACCAGAAATAGAATTTTTATTTAATCTGTGTCGAATTTTTGTGAAGATCCTTCCTAAAACTTTTCCGTCAACAATTGTACTTATCGAAGAATAGTTTTTAGTAAGAAATTCCATTAAAAATACGAGATTGGAAGTCGTCCAATAATTCTTTATATATCCTTCGGTGAAGCCTAGACTGCCTCTGGTAAATAAAAGCCAAATTCCTCTCCACGAAGTAATAACCAAATCTGCTTTTTCGGAGCCTTCTCCAAGTTCGAGGACAGTTTTATTAGGAAAAGTGATTACTAAAGAACCAGATTCTAAATTAACAATCTTTTTCTCGAGCCATTTTTTAAAAAAATTAGTCAACATAACCCTTACCGTTATGAGCAAAAACCTTAACTTTTTTCAACCAAAGAAATAAAGCTTGAAGGTGGATTCTAGCCAAAACAAGAGAAGAATTAATAAATATTGAAAAGAAAATTAATAATTTATTTTGCCACGAGAAGTTTATTTTTTGTCCGGATAAATTCGATAGAATCTCAAGCTTTCCATTAGGATCATACTCGTTGATTTTTATATTTAATGGATCACTAGAAATTTTAAATTGATAAAGTCCTTGCTTATCGGCAAAGGGCGATACATACATTTTTTTTTGAATTGGTATCCATTTTTTTTCATCAAGAATATTTAGGGAGTCATGAACGTAATAAATTTGCCTTTCATAAAAGGTGTTTGTTACTTCAGCTACCATCATTAAATCGTTTCCATTTTTTTTTAAAAACCAAAAACATACAGGATTGAAAGTTTTGAGAAAATAAAAATCAGGAGTCTTTAAAAGATTTATTTTTAGACTTTCATTCGAGATATTATTTTTTTTAATGTATTTAAGAATATTATTTAAAATTTCTTTTGAATAGTCATTTTTTAAAAAAGAAAAATTAAAAAAAGTAGATTTTATATGATTAATCTTATTTTCTTGAAAATCATATATATTTTCTAAAAAGATACTTCGATAGGGATAATCAAAGCTATGTTTTTTTGATTTGACTCTTCTATGAGAAACGACTCCTTTAAAAAAATATTTTTTCATTTATCTCTGCTATTAATAAGTTTGTAGATTGCTTGAGAAGATTTTATGCCATCTTCATGAAAACCGTAACCTAAATAAGCACCCGTAAAATAAGTATTTTTTTCAGATTGGATTTCTTTAAAGTTTTTTTGACCCATTAGAGCTTTAAAATCAAATATTGGATGTTCGTATTCCATCTCATTAAAGATAAAATTAGGCTTTGGAAAATCTCCCAAGGTGACAAAAATATTTTTGTTTGTATTAATTTTTTGAAGATTATTCATCCAGTAAGTAACATATTCGTAATTTTCATCTTTATAGACATTCCAAGAACACCATTTTTTTTTATCCTTCGGCATTAAACTTTCATCTCCATGTAAAGTGGTTATATTTTTTTGATATTTGATTGAATCAATAGCATTTTTTTCTTTCTCATTTAAATCATCAATGCATTCCAATATCTGATTTGGGTGATTTGCCATTATTAGCAGATCGAATTCATATGATTCATCTTTATTTGAAATGAATATTTTATTTTCGGATCTATTAATTTTGACTTCTGAATTGAGCTTTACATTAAAGACTTTTAAATCCAATAATTTCTCCACGTAAGTGCTGCTTCCTCCTAAGACTGAATACCACTGCGGGCGATCATACAGATTTAATAAGCCGTGATTATTCAAGAAATTATTCATTGATTCAGCAGGGTAATTTTTTATCTCTTTAGAAGTGGAGGACCAAATTGCTGAAGTCATAGGAAGCAAATAACTTTCAACAAAAAGATTAGAGAATTTAAAGGTTTTTAGCCACTCACCAATATTTTCTTTGCTTTTAAGGTTTTTAGCTAAATAATTAAATCTCACAATATCGATTAGTAGTTTTATTTTTTTTAAACTTGTTAGAAAAGAAAAATTAAAAAACTCTTTAGAATTCCAAATTAGGGATTTTGAATTTACTGAAAAAGACATCTCTGTTTGATATAAATCAATGCCAATTTCTTTAAAAAATTTCATTAAGTTTTTATAATTCTTATCATTAAGCACAATAAAACCTGAATCTACCTTTATTTTGGTTTCAAGCTCTAGCTGATGGGTATGAGTATGACCGCCTAATCTATCCGACTTTTCAAAAATAGTTACTTCATGATTTTTGCCTAAAAAGTAAGCAGCAGATAATCCACTAATCCCTGAGCCAATAACAGCAATTCGCATAAACATTATTTTAGGTTATTTTTCTGGTTGGACGGGTAATAAAAATAGAAGAGATTTATGTTTTTAATATATAATTCTTCGCCTTGGGGCTATAGCTCAGCTGGGAGAGCGCCTGATTTGCATTCAGGAGGTCCGCGGTTCGATCCCGCGTAGCTCCACCAACTTCTTATAAAAAAATAAACTTAGAAATAAATATTAAGGTTAGAAACCAGGCTCCAGAAGAAATTTTAGTTATTTCTCCAAAGCCAATTTTTAAAACGACATAAGAGAGAAATCCCAAAGCAATTCCATCTGCTATAGAAAAGGTGAGAGGAATCATCACAATAATGACTAGCGCAGGTAATAAATCGACCATATTGGACCAATTTAATTTTTCCATTCCACTTAGCATTAAAATAGCCACATAAATTAGAGCTCCGGCAGTCGCGTAAGCTGGAACAATCAGCGCTAGGGGAGAAAGAAATATTGCCAATAAAAAAAACAATCCTATAAAGACAGCGGTAAGACCTGTTCTTCCGCCTGCTTCTACACCTGCAGAACTTTCTACGTAACTTGTTACAGGAGAGCATCCCAAAAGCGCACCTAAAAAACTTGAGCTGCTGTCAGCTTTTAAAGCTTTATCAAAATTATTTGCTTCACCTGAATTATTGATAAGATTTGCCCTATCAGCCACTCCCAAAAGAGTTCCTGTTGTGTCAAAAAGATTAACAAATAAAAAAGACATGACGATAGTAATCATCGTTAAATCAAGTGCGCCTAGAATATCAAGTTTTAATAAAACTGGTTCAATTGATGGCGGCATAGATACTAAGCCGTTGTATTGAACTAAATTTAATAATAGAGCAGATACTGTAATAGCAAGAACGCCTAACAAAATTGCACCTGGAATTTTTCTAATTGCTAAAACAGAAATTAAAAGGAAACCTAAAGCAGCTAAGAATGTTTCAATATTTGAAAAATCTCCTAATTTTAAAAAAGTCGCATCGTTGCTGATAATGATGCCACCATTTTTGAGACCTATGAATCCGATGAAAAGTCCAACACCAGAACCCATAGCAATTCTTAAATTTAAAGGAATGCTTTCAATCATCCAGCTTCTTAATCTTGTTATGCTCATTAAGAAAAATAAAATCCCAGCTAAAAAAACAGCGCCAAGTGCTACTTCCCAAGAGTAGCCCATTTCACCAACCACAGTAAAAGTAAAAAATGCGTTTAAACCCATTCCAGGAGCCAAGCCAACTGGCCAATTTGCAAATACTCCCATTAGAATGCAGGCTAGGGCAGCGGCTAGGCAGGTTCCAACAAAAATTGCACCTTGATCCATTCCGCTAAGCGACATTATTTGAGGGTTAACAAAAATAATGTACGCCATAGTTATGAAAGAGGTAAATCCACCTAAAAATTCACTTTTTAAATTAGTATTATTTTCTTTCAGCTTGAAAATTTTTTCTATTAAGCTAGTCATTTGCTTTATTAAGTATACCCTTTGTATCAAATCATTAAGGAATCCGATTATAAGATTTATAAATAAAATATTTTGCACTTTCATCTAACAAAAAAATATGTTTTTTTGCTTAAAAACAGTGCATTTATAAAAAAATAAGTAAATTTTCTTTTGCAAATTGGATAATTAAACATGACATAATTAATCCAGGAGAAATTCTTTCGGAAATTAAACTATGAAACAAATTAAACTAATTAAAAACTTAGCTTTATTGGCTATTTTATCAATCTTCACTCCTTCAATTTTCTCGCAAAGCGATGGATTTTTTGAAGATGTAATCGTAACCGCTGAAAAGAGAAACGAAAGTCTTCAGGACGTTTCTCAAGCTGTAACTGCTTTAACTACTGCGGAAATAGAAGTAAAGGGATTGGACTCGATTGTCGACTTAACTTCAATTGTTCCAGGAGTAACAGTAGCAAAGAATGAAGGTTACAAAACTATAATCTCTGTGAGAGGGGTTGGGAATGAAACGAATCAAAATGCTATTGCGGCTCCATCAGTTGCATATCACATTGATGGAATATTTATAGCCTCACCTTTTTCTCTTCAAACAGACTTTATAGGTATAGATCGAATTGAAGTATTGAGAGGCCCACAAGGAACTTTATTTGGACAAAACTCTACGGGTGGTGCAATCAATGTCGTTACTAAAGCTCCTTCTTTAGATGAATCGTATTCTTCAGGATCTTTAACAATCGGAGACTACAACATGACAAAATTTAGCGGATCTGCTAGCGGACCTATATTCGAAAATGTTGCAGCGACTTTCTCTTTTACAAAAACAAAAAGAGATGGTTTTTCTACTAATGTTTTTAATGGTCAAGATTTAGATGATGACGATAGTTACAGTGTAAGAAACGATTATTTTATAGATCTCGATGATAGCTCATCATTAAGAATTTTTGGGCAGTACGCCAATATAGATAGCAATGGTTCTGCAATGAAAGGGCTTGATGATACAACCGTAGGAGCAAGAAACCTTAAACAGGATTCTCTTTCAGAATTGAAGCTAACTTCTTCGGTCTTAGCTGCTATTTACGAAAAAGATTTAGGATTTGCAAACTTAAAAGTTCTAACTAGTAGCCAAAGTGATTCTATTTCAGTTAGAAGAGATAACGATCGACATTTTTATCAAGATGCTGCTCCTTCTTTGACTGGAGTTTCTACTTATCAACGATCCGAATACAGATATGAAACATCGGACGTTAAAACCAAAACTTTTGAACTAAATTTAATTTCAAACGAACCTTTAATAGACGGCAAGCTAGATTGGACTGTCGGAGCTTTTTATATGGATCATGAAATTGAAAATCACATCAGAGAATATTTAGACGAATATGATTCTACTGCTAATGCTGCAGGTCAAGATGGAATTTTAAAGTATGTTTGTGGAGAGCCATTTGCAGATCCTAATTATTGTGTTGACTCAGCAAATCTTGGTTTCGGAGCTTATGGCAATGCAGCTGAATTAGGATTCGTGACCGATGCTTTTCCAGAAAGACGATCTCTATCAATTTTTGGACAAACTACTTACAGTTTTGATAATGACCTTAGATTAATCTCTGGGTTTAGATATACCAGAGATAACTTTTTAACTGACGTATCAAACTTTTTTGGAATCGAACTTTATCAAGAAGATGATACTGATGAAGAGACATCTGGGAGATTGACTTTAGAATATGATCTTGACGCAGATTCCATGGTCTATTTGTCTCAGACTAGAGGATTTAAACCTGGAGGCACAAACTTAACTTTCGGTGCTTCAGGCGATGGCACTCCAGCGATGGTTTTACCTACTTTTAAATCTGAAACACTAGATTCAACAGAAATAGGTTTTAAAACGGAATTCTTAGATGGAAGGGCTTTAGCTAATGTTGCAATCTTTGATTACACCTATAAAAACCTTCAAGTTCAAGGTACAGACCCTGACGTTTTCAAAGGCGGCGTGGTCAATATCCCTGAATCAGAGGTACAAGGTTTAGAACTTGAATTTACAGCCTCTCTTTCTGATTCTTGGACGATAGATGCTAATTTTGCATATTTAGATTCTGAAATAACTTCTTCTTTTGAATACTTGGACAATGCTAAAGCTCAACGATATTCTTTTGGAAGCGAAGCACTTAGGTATGCTCTTAGAGAGAATGTCAAAGGCAACGAGCTTGCTAAAACTCCAGAAATAACTGCCGACATCAGTTTAATCTACTCCACTCAACTTGCTTCGGGAGATGTTTTAAATTCTTCGCTTCAATTTGTCAAAAGAGATAAGTTTTTTCAAAGAATCGTAAATAATCCTGTCCAAGACCCAGTTGATGGTTATGAAATTATTAATTTTTCATCTGGAGTTGACTATGCTAGTGGTTGGGGATTTGACATTATAGTTAGAAACATTGGCGATGAGGACGGAATGAATTCAGCTATGACCGATGTATTTGGCGTCGGTGCTACGGGTATCGAATACATCCCACCAAGACAGTTGATGACAAAAATAAGTTACGATTTCTAATTAAATATTCAGATATCAGTTCTTTAAATAAATAGTCTTTTTCATAAATGTTTCAATAAATTATGAAAAAGCTATTTATTAAAGCCAATGAATTACTGGAAGATTCCTTCAAACTCGCTTGGAAAATTTATGAAAGTGGATACAGGCCAAACTATATTATTGGTGTTTGGAGAGGAGGGGCTCCGGTTGGAATTGCTGTTCAAGAATTCTTAAATGTATTAGGCGTTAAATCAGATCATATAGCAATTAGAACCTCTTACTACTCTGGAATCGATGAGCGTAAAAATAAAGTTCAAGTTTACGGTTTGAATTACATTATAAATAAAGTAAAGGCAGAGGATAAACTTCTTGTTGTTGACGATGTACATGATACTGGCAATTCGATTAACCAAATTATCTTGGACCTTAGAGAGGCTTGTAAAAAAAATACTCCAGAAATTAAGGTTGCTACGCCTTATTTCAAACCTATTAAAAACCAAACGGATAGACAGCCAGACTTTTTTATTCATGAAACAGATCTATGGCTTATTTTTCCTCACGAACTCGAAGGGCTTACCTTAGAAGAGATAAAAGAAAATAAGCCCGAATTAAAAAATTTATTAGCACTAATTGAAACTAAAATTTAGATTTATAAGTCGGGTTATTAAGCAGTAACTCTTGGCTGAGAGTTCCAACTATAAATTAGAGCGTAAAACCAAAAACCATTTATCAAAGGCTCTATAATTGCATCGATAGCAGCCAAACTCAGATCAACTCCAATTATAAAAAAGCTCCAAGAAGTAGCAATTGAAAAATGTCCAATAGTGTAAATAACTGCTAGAAGGGCAGGTTTAAGCTTATCGTGTGCATACATGTGAAGCAGGAAAAACCAAAAACCATTAATTATTGGTTCAATTATTGCGTCTGCAGAAGCTAAGAAAAAATTTGTTTGAAATATAACTGTTGCACAAGCCCAGGCAATGATTATGTGCCCAATTGTATAAACAATTGACAAACCGAAACTGCTTAAAGAATGGATTAAAGTATTTACTTTACTAAGCTTTATGAAAAAACTTTTCATACAAATATTTAAACATTTTGCAAAAAAGATACAAGATCAAAAAAGGTGCGTATTTATTAATTATTAAATTATTATTTAAATTTATAAAAACAAAATTTAGATCTTAGATAGTCTTTTTTTAAAAATTGTAATTAATTCTTCTACTTTTTTTAATCCAGTATAGGTTGGCCTTATGATAACTGCTAATTCCCTATGAGGACCTGGTTCGTCCAGCTCAGTTTTTACCAAATCAGGAATTGTATCTACAACTTGGTTAATTGCTAATTTAGGCACCAATGTTTTTCCCATTTTTCCTGCAACCAATTGAATCAATGTACTCATCGAGGAAGATTCCATAGCAAATCTTTTTTTTGGAGATATTTTACAAGCAGAAAGAATATGCTTTTTTAAACAATGTCCGTCTTCAAGAAGAAGCAAGTCTGAAGCATCAATATCTTTAGCTTTAATCTTTTTTTTATTATAAGGAAGTTCGTCTTTATGAGAAATCAAATACAGATTTTCTTCCCAAAACTCTAAAGCTAGCAAACCTTTTATATCAAAAGGCAATGCTAAAATAGCCATATCTATTTCACCTTCCTTAACTTTATTTACCAATTGATTTGACTGACCTTCTATAATTTTCAACTTTAAATTAGGAAATTTCTTATTTAACTCGGGTAGTATTAAGGGAAGAAAATAAGGACCAACAGTAGGAATTATCCCCAGAGAAATAGATGAGTTTGCAATTGAATTGCTTTCTCCGAGATTGTAAATATCTTGCATTTGAATTTTAACTTCTTTTGCTTTTCTTAAAATTTTTTCACCGGATTTTGTAACTATTACTTTTTTGTTATCTCTCTCGAAAATTTGAGTTCCCAGTTGTGCTTCCATTTCGTTGATTGCATTACTTAAAGTAGATGGTGAAACAAAACACTCATCAGCAGCCTTTTTAAAATGAAGATTCTTTTGAACGCTTAAGGCATAATTTATTTGTTTGAGAGTAATCATATTATGTTCATTATAATCGAATATAAAATTCATTTTAAGTATATTTAGTAAACATAAAAATTATGTTAACTTAATAAAAAATTCGGAGATACAAATGGAAGATAAAACTGAAAGAAAATGTCCCGTCATGCATGGTGCAATGACAAGAAATAGTACTTCTGGTACTGCTAATCAGGACTGGTGGCCCGATCAATTAAATTTAAACATACTTCATCAACACGATAAAAAATCAAATCCAATGGGAGAGGATTTTGATTACAGAGCTGAATTTGAAAAGATAGATTACTCAGCTTTAAAGAAAGACTTAAATGATCTCATGACTGATTCTCAGGATTGGTGGCCCGCGGATTATGGACATTACGGACCTTTTTTTATCAGACTTACCTGGCATGCAGCTGGTACTTACAGAAGCACTGATGGAAGAGGCGGTGGAGGAACAGGTGCACAAAGATTTGCTCCTTTAAATAGCTGGCCCGATAACGGTAATCTTGATAAAGCAAGAAGATTGCTTTGGCCCATTAAAGAAAAATATGGAAATAAAATTAGTTGGGCTGACCTCTTAATTTTAGCGGGTAACGTAGCAATAGAGTCTATGGGCGGCAAGACTTTTGGTTTTAGTGGTGGTAGACCTGATATTTGGGCACCTGAAGAAGACATTTTATGGGGTGTAGAGGACGAATGGCTTGAAAATAGACGTTATCAAGGAGAAAGAGAGTTGGATAATCCACTAGCCGCAGTTCAAATGGGGCTGATTTACGTAAATCCTCAAGGACCCGACGCTAATCCAGATCCTTTGGCAAGTGCTCATGATATAAGAGAAACCTTCGGTCGAATGGCTATGAATGATTATGAAACTGTAGCATTAGTAGCTGGAGGACATACTTTTGGGAAATGTCATGGCGCAGGAGATGCAGATCTTGTTCAAGTTGAGCCAGAAGGAGCTCCAATAGAACAGATGGGTTTCGGTTGGGCCAACAAATTTGGTTTGGGACAAGGCTCAGACACCATCACTAGCGGCTTGGAAGGAGCATGGACTACAAATCCGATCAAGTGGGATAACGGTTACTTTGACCTTTTATTCAAGTATGAATGGAAATTAGGCAAAAGCCCTGCCGGAGCTCATCAGTGGTATGCAGTAGATCAAAAAGAGGAAGATATGGCACCAGATGCTCACGACCCCTCAAAAAAGGTTCCTACAATAATGGCTACAACTGATATAGCCTTGAGAGAAGATCCTGAATATAAAAAAATATCTAAAAGGTTTCACGAAAACCCAGAAGAATTTGCCGATGCATTTGCAAAGGCATGGTTCAAGCTTCTGCATAGAGATATGGGTCCAAAAACAAGATACATGGGCCCTGAGGTTCCTAAAGAAGAATTGATTTGGATGGATCCTGTCCCTGCAGGAAATGCAGATTTTGATATCGATTCCGCTAAGGAAAAGATTCTATCAAGCAAGTTAACCATTCAAGAATTGGTAGAAACTGCCTGGGCTAGTGCTTTTACATATAGAGGTTCTGATATGAGAGGTGGTGCAAATGGCGCAAGAATTCGTTTAGCTCCGCAAAAAGATTGGGAAGTCAATAAACCCGAACAACTTTCTAAAGTGCTTGATATTTACGAATCTATTTCGAAAGATACAAATGCATCAATTGCGGACCTTATTGTTTTGGGAGGTAATTTGGGAATTGAGAAAGCTTGTGGTTCTGAAGTTCCTTTTACTCCTGGAAGGGGAGATGCCACTCAAGAACAAACAGATCCAGAATCTTTCGAGTACCTTGAGCCAATGTCAGATGCTTTTAGAAATTATCATAGATCTGGATTATCCGTTAGCGCTGAAGAAATTATGCTTGATAAATCTCAGCTTCTAGGACTTACCGCTCCAGAAATGACTGTATTGTTAGGAGGTATGCGTTCTCTTGGTATAACTTCAAGCGATTATGGATTACTTTCTGACAGTCCAGATGAACTCACCAATGATTACTTCAAAACACTGCTAGATATGAGAGTGCAGTGGAAACCTAACGGAACTGGGAATTCTTATGAGGCTTTTGACAGAGTAACTGGCGATAAAAAAAGAACCGCCTCAAGAGCTGATTTAGTTTTTGGTTCTAATTCTCAGTTGAGGGCTTTAGTTGAGGTGTATGCACAAGATGACAACAAAGATAAGTTTACCAAAGACTTCATAAGTGCTTGGAATAAAGTCATGAATCTTGACAGATTTGATATTTCTTAAAATTATCTATTAAATAGATCAATTGAAGGGAGATTTTAAAGATGCATGATCTTGTTATTAGAAATGGCCTTATTGTTGATGGCTCAGGAAAAAAACCATTTATTGGCGACATTGCCATTGATAACGAAAACATATCATTGGTCTCCAACTCTATACCAGATAAAGGTAAAGAGGAGATTGATGCTGAAGGTAAGTTAGTAACGCCCGGATGGGTTGATATTCACACTCACTACGACGGACAAGTTTGTTGGGATCCTTATTTAACACCATCGAGCTGGCATGGAGTTACTACTGCTGTCATGGGAAACTGTGGAGTAGGCTTTGCCCCAGTTAGACCAGGGGAAGAAAACTTTTTAATTCAATTAATGGAAGGAGTTGAAGATATTCCAGGTTCTGCCTTGCATGAAGGAATAGAGTGGGGATGGGAATCTTTTCCAGAATTCTTAGACGCTATTGATAAAAAAGAATTCGTCATGGATCTCGGCTTTATGATTGGACATGGCCCTTTAAGAAGTTATGTTATGGGACATGATAGATGTCAGAATCAAGTCGATGCTTCTGATTCAGAAATAAATAAAATGTCCGAACTTGTTACTGAGGCCATTAATGCTGGCGCTCTAGGATTTAGTACCTCAAGAACTATCTTACATAGAGATATTTATGGAAAATATGTTCCTGGAACTGAGGCTAGCTCTGAGGAGATGAGAGCACTTGCATTTGGTGTGGATAAGGCTGGCGAAGGAACTTTAGAAATTACATCTGATTGGCTAGATGAAGAAATTGAAATGTCTTGGATGAAAGAGTATGTAAAAAAAAGTAATTGTGGATTGACCTTCTTACAAACAAATGGTGATGCAGTAAAAACCATTTTATTTTCAGAAGAGCATTATTTGAGAGGCAAAAATATTCGACCTCAATTTCCAGGAAGAAACGTGGGTTTAATGTTTGGTTTTGAAAGTTCCCTTAACCCTTTTATGCAATATCCAGCTTATAGAGAAATAGCTCATTTACCCCATGACCAAAAATATGAAATCATGAAAGATCCTGATTTCAAAATTAAATTATTAAATCAAAAGCCCGATCTTAAATCAGAAATAGATAAAAGACTTGCTGAACCTGATAATACTAAAACTAGAGAGGAGATTGAAAAAGATGCTGAACTTTTATCAAGTCTAACTACAAATTATAAAACGCAATTCATTTTAGGAACGCCTCCAAATTACGAACCAAAAGAAGAAGATAGTATTGCCGCTATTTCTTCAAACAAAGGTATTTCTGAGCTTGAAGTTATGTTTGATGAAATGATGAAGAATAATGGAACAAATTTAATTTATGCTGCTTTTACTCCTTATGATGATTACAAGCTTAATTTTGTAGAACGAGCTTATGGATTAAAATCTTCTGTTGCTGGTGGAAGTGATGGGGGCGCCCATTGTGGATTGATATGTGACGCAAGTATGCCAACGACTAATTTATCTCATTGGGCTAGAGATCGCGAAGCTGGGAAAAAAGTCCCTCTTGAAAAGTTGGTGAGAAAACAAACTAAAGATACCGCTGAAACTTTTGGATTATTTGATCGCGGAGAAATTAAGTCAGGAATGTTGGCAGACATTAATGTCATTGATTTTAAAAAATTAAATGTCAGCCACCCAAAAATGATTCATGATTTGCCTCTCGGAGGAAAGCGTTTGGTGCAGGATGCTACAGGATATATTGCCACAATAAAGAGAGGTCAAATAGTGAGTAAAAATGGTAAAGCAACCGGATCTCTTCCAGGAAATTTAATTAGAGGAAAGCAAACGTGCGAAGTCAAATCTGAAATATCTAGAGTGTCTTTATTTGATAGAACAGTTAGGCTGGTTCTAATTAAATTAGCTCAAATGTATTGGAAATTTAACAAGAAATCAGTTAAATCAACCATTGTTTCCTCTTCTAGTTAATACTTAACTAGAATGTTTGTTTTGGGTATAACGGGTGGCATAGGCTCAGGCAAAACTGCTGTTACAGATATTTTTTCTGAATTAAATATAGACGTTATAGATGCCGATATCGCTTCGAGGAAAGCAGTAGAAAAGGGATCTTCTAGCTTAAAAGAAATAGAAGATCATTTTGGATCTGAAATAATTTTAAACGACGGTAACTTAGATAGGCAAAAACTTCGAGAAGTCATATTTGATAAAGAGGAAGAAAAAGATTGGTTAGAGAAGTTATTACATCCTCAAATTTTAAAAATTATAAATAGCGAACTAGCTGAATCAAGAACGTCATATACAATTCTTGTTTCTCCCTTACTATTTGAAACCGGACAATATAAATTATGTTCTAGAACCCTTTTAGTTGATGTTGAGGAAAAATTACAAATTGCTAGAGCTTGTAAAAGAGATAATGTTTCAGAGGAGCAAATCAAGAGCATTATCGAAGCCCAAATGCCAAGGTCGGGAAAAATAACTCTTGCAAACGATATAGTAACTAATAATGGTACCTTGGAAGATTTAAGAAAAGAGATAATTTCTTTACATAATAATTATTTAAAATTGAGCGATAAAAAGTGAAATGTCAGCATTGTAAAAAGAAATTTCAAGTTAAGGATAAAAAATATTTACCGTTTTGCTCTTCTAGATGCAAATCCTTAGATTTATCAAATTGGTTATCTGAAGTTAATAAGATTTCTAGTTCGGAAGTTCAAGAACAGGATAAACTCTAAAAAAAACAACTTATTCCAGAAATCCCTGCTCCTCCATGACTGATAGACGCATTCAAGTCTTTTTTTTTGACTCCGCCCAACGCAAAACTAATTCCATTAAAATGTTTAGCAAGTTCTTCAAATTTTTCCCAGCCAATTTTTTTATTTCCACTCTTGTCCTTAAGGATTGGTGAGATCAATATGTAATCACATTTTAATTGGTTAGCTTTTTCTATTTCATTTTGATTGTGACATGAGGCGCCTAATAAAAAATTATATTCACGCCTATCTTTATAATTCATTAGATCTGTCGAAGTTAAATGTATGTTTTTTTTGCTACTAATATCGTTTCTAGAATTATAGATAACAATTGAATTACTCTTCTTAGAAAGATTCTCTATTTCTTCAACTAAATCTTGAGTATAAAAGGCTTCATCTAACCTAATAATTAGAGCTTTTTTTACGCCTTCAAAAAAAATTTCAACTTTTCTCAGAAAATCCTCTTCTGGATACATAGGCGTTATAGCAATGTGCTTAACTTCTGTAATCACTATTTATTGATATATATTCTTTGGAAAGATCAGAGCTGATAACAGTAAATGAATTTTTTGACTTTCCTATCGATAATTCCAAATTAATTTTTCTTTTTTTAAATTCTTTTTGTCCAAAACTTTCCTTATATTTTTTGGATAAATTTCCATTTTTTAGGACAAAATGTTTTCCAATTTTTAACGATAAATTTTCAATTTTAAATTCATCAACGTCTGCATTCCCAGCAGCTGCAATAATTCTTCCCCAATTAGGATCCTCGCCATAAGCCGCAGTTTTTACCAAAGGTGAGTTAGCTATTTTCATTGCAATTTTTTTACAATTAGCCTCGGTAGATAACCCTGTAACTTTTATGTTTAGCAATTTTGTTGATCCTTCTCCATCTAAAACCAGTTTTTCAGACAATTTGCTAAAAACTGTAAAAATATCCTTTTCTATTTTTTTATAATGTTTTTTAAAGTCAATTTCGCTCGAGCCAGTTGCTACAAGAATACTAGAATCACTGGGCGATTGATCGCCATCAATGGAAATAGCGTTGAAAGTTTTATCACAAATCTTTTTATGTAATTTTCTTAAAGTAAGCTCTGGAATTCTTAAATCTGTAAAAATATAACTAAGTGTAGTAGCCATGTTTGGTTCTATCATTCCAACACCTTTTGCGATACCGACTATATGATATTTTTTAGAACCCACCTGCAAGGAAAGTTTAACTATCTTACTCTTCGTATCTGTAGTCATAATAGCTTTTGCAAAATCTTCCCATGAATTTTTATTTAAGTTTTTTAAGCATTTGCTAAAAGCTGCAGAGAGGGATTTCACATTTAAAAGTTGTCCCACAACACCTGTTGAAAAAGGTAATATTTGAGTAGTTGAAATATCAGTTAAACTAGAAATTTCTCGAATAAGTTTTTTTGCATCTGAAACTCCTTTTTTTCCAGTTGCTGCGTTCGCATTTCCTGCATTTATTGCTAGCATCTTTTTGCCTTTCATTTTCTTTTTAAGCTGTTTTAGGCAAATTTGAACAGGTGCAGATTTAAATTTATTTGAAGTGAATAGACCAGAAATCTTTGCATCAGGATTCAATTCAATTAATGCAGTATCTAAACGCTCCCCGTAAATTGTTTTTGTTGAAGCGCAACCTATTTTTATTTGATCTATCATTTTCTTTTTTTTCGATTTGCCTTCGCTTGCATTCTTCTTAATTTTCTATTTCCTTCTGAAATTTTTGGCTTTTCAATGACTTTTCGGCTTTCTAATTCCTTTTTATCGAACAATGATGGGGCGTCAGGGCGTTGAGTAATTATTTTTTTTGATTCTGGTTGAGACAAGCTATTTTTTTCAGAAGATATCGTTATTTTTGATAAGTATCTTATTGATTCAAATTTAATATTTTCTAATAACTCTTGAAACATTTCGAAAGACTCTCGCTTGTACTCCAATCTAGGATCTTTACCCGCATAACTTCTAAACCCAATATTTTGTCTTAACTGCTCCAAAGCATTGATATGATTTTTCCAAGATTGATCTATGACTTGTAATACTATTTGCTTTTCTACTTCACTAAAAATATCTTTGTGCAAGTCTGATTTTTCATCGTAGTTCTTCTGCAAAGCCATTATGATTTCTTCATTTGATTTTTCTAAATCTAACTCTTTTATATCTAAAATCTTCTTAACATCAATTTTTAGATCATATTCGTTTTCTAAAACCTCTTCGAAATCTTTTATCTTCCAATTGGATTCAATTTCATACCCCGGTATAAATTTTTGAAACTGATTAGACAGAACATCTGCTCTCATAGTTCTAACAAGTTCAAATATGTCATCCTCATGCAATATTTCTCTTCTCTGCTCATAAATTACTTTTCTTTGTTCGTTTAATACATCATCAAATTCAAGAATCCTTTTCCTGATATCAAAATTTCTTCCTTCAACTCTTCTTTGGGCTCTTTCTATGGCATTTGTAAGCATTCGATGCTCTATAGCCTCACCTGGTTGCATTCCACCAATGGATTTCATTAAATTTTTCATTCTATCGGGAGCGAAAATTTGCATCAAAGGATCTTCTAGAGATAGGAAAAATTGAGTTGAACCAGGATCTCCTTGACGCGCACATCTTCCTCTTAATTGATTGTCAATTCTTCTTGATTCGTGTCTTTCAGTTCCAATAACATGCAAGCCTCCTTTAGCTAAGACTTGATTTTTATTCCCCAAATCCTCTGGAAGTCCACCTAATACGATGTCCGTTCCTCTACCTGCCATGTTTGTTGCAATAGTTACAGATCCTGGCCTGCCTGCTTGAGCAATTATTTCTGCTTCTTTTTCATTTTGACGCGCATTCAGTACTCTATGTTCTATTTTTTTTTCTTCTAATCTTTTCGAAATTAATTCAGAGGTTTCTACTGAAATTGTTCCGACCAAGATAGGATTACCTTGTTTATTAACTTCAATTATATTTTCAACAATTGCATTGTATTTTTCTTCAAGAGTAAGAAAGATTTTGTCTTCTCCATCAACTCTAATCATAGGAAGATTAGTAGGAACTCCAAGGGTTTCTAGACCATAAATTTCTTCAAATTCAGCTGCTTCAGTCTTTGCAGTTCCAGTCATTCCAGAAAGTACCTCGAACGATCTAAAAAAATTCTGAAAAGTTGTTGAGGCAAGAGTTTGGCTTTCAACTTGAATTTGAAGACCTTCTTTCATTTCTAATGCCTGGTGAACTCCTCCAGATAATCTCCTTCCTGGCATTGCTCTACCAGTATTAGTGTCAATAAGAACAATTTTTTTATTTTCTACTAAATAGTCTATATTCTTTTGAAAAAGAAGGTTTGCTCTTAAGATTGAAGTGAGCATATCCAAATGTTTTAAATTTTCAGTGGCATAAAGAGTATCTGTATCAGCAATGATTCCATTTTTTTTAAGATTTTTTTCAATTTTTTCATGACCCTGGTTGGAAAATTCTATTGAATTCGAAGTAAGGTCAATCTGATAATCACCTTTCTTTTGAATTTCTCCAGTTTCTTGGTCTAGGATTTCTTCTTCTAGAGAAGGAACGATTTTTCCTAGCTTTCTGTATAAAGAAGAGTTATCTTCAGCAACACCACTAATGATCAAAGGGGTCCTAGCTTCATCAATTAAAATAGAATCAACTTCGTCAACCACTGCAAAGTAAGGATCTCTCATAACTTGATGTTCTTTTTTTAAAATCATGTTATCTCTTAGATAATCAAAACCAATTTCGTTATTTGTCACGTATACAACATCATTTGAGTAAGCATCTTTCCTGGAAATTTGATCTAAATCAGATGTGACGTAACCTACAGTCATATCTAATTTTTTATAGATTGGACTCATCCACAAAGCATCTCTCTTAGCAAGATATTCATTTGCAGTAATTACTAAAGTACTTTTTTCAGTTAAAGCGTTCAAGTAGCAGGGAAGAGTAGCTACTAGAGTTTTACCTTCGCCAGTTGCCATTTCAGCGATTTTCCCTTCATTAAGAATAATTCCACCTAATAATTGACAATCATAATGTCTTAACCCTATAGATCTTTTGCTTGCTTCTCTAACAGCAGCGAATGCTTCGGGTAAAATATTTTTTAGAGAATTTCCTTCAGATAAAGATGTTTTAAATATATTAGTTTTAGATTTTAATTCTTCATCAGATAAGACTTCGAATTCTCTTTCAAGGTTATTAATTATTGCAACAATTTTCTCTGCGCTCTTTAAAGCCTTTTTATCTTTATTGCCAAATACAAAGCTTAAAAATGACATATTGTTTTAATTAAAAATTATCCCGAGCTAGGATCAATTATCGGCTCAATATATCTTATTTCAGGAGCATCACCATCGGAAGATATTACTTCCCAAGTATCTGGCAATTCCAATAATCTATTCAGTAGCATATTGTTAAGGGAATGACCTGATTTATAACCTTCGAATTCAGCTACGATGTTGTATTGTAGTAAGTACAAATCTCCTATTACGTCTAATATTTTATGTTTGACTAATTCTTTGCTTGATCTAAGTCCTTCTTCGTTCAATATTTTGTCTTCTCCAATTACAACAGCGTTTTTTTCACTGCCACCTAAAGCTAGTTTATTTTTTTTCATATAATCTATATCGCTTATAAAACCGTATGTTCTTGCTCTAGAAATCTCTTTTAAAAAAGTCGTGGAATTAAAATCAACAGTTGAAGTGCTATTATATTTTTTCTGTTTATCGTCATCATAGACCAGGGAATAAGTTACTTTAAATCCATTGTAAGGTGCCAATTTTGCATATGCTCCATCATCTGCTTCAACCTTAATTTCTTTTTTAATTTTTATAAATTTTTTTGGTTTAGATTGTTGTTTTATTCCTGCAGATTGAATCAAAAAAACAAATGGACTTGCACTACCATCCATAATTGGCACTTCCATGTCGTCTACCTCAACAATTACATTGTCAATTCCTAAACCAGCAAAAGCAGACATTAAGTGTTCTATAGTAGCTATTTGAGTATCGCCTTCTACTAAAGTAGTTGCCAAGGTAGTAGCTCCTACGTTATCAACAATAGCTTTGATTTCAACTTGCGGATTTAAATCTATTCTTCTAAAAATAATTCCAGTATCTTCTTCTGCCGGAAATAAATTTAATTTTATTTGTCTTCCAGAGTGCAATCCTACTCCAGTTGCACTGATTGGATTAGTGAGTGTTCTTTGGACTAACATTTTTTGCTTATTTTAAATTCTTTGTCTTTTCGCTTCAAATAGAATAACAGAAGTTGCATTAGAGACGTTAAGGCTTTCTAATCTCGAATCAATAGGAATTTTAATTTTCTCATCAGCCTCAGAAGCAAGAAATTTTTGGATTCCTTTTTCCTCTGAACCAAAAATTAAGACTTTCGGGCCTGTGAAACCCACTTCAAAATAATTTTTATTGGCTTCGCCAGAACAAGCATAAATTTCAAAGGAATACTTTTTAAGTATTTTGATCGTGTTTCGTAAATTGTTGACAACAATCATAGGAATTATTTCTGAAGCAGCTTTAGATACTTTTCTAACAGTGGGAGTGAGATGACAAGCTCTATCTTTGGGAACAATAATTGCATCCACGCTTGCTCCAAGAGAGCTTCTTAATATAGAACCTAGATTCTGCGGATCCTGTATATGATCTAAGACAACTAAGAGAGGATCTTTTTTTTTAATAATAATTGTTTCTAGAAAGTTTATATCCTTCATTTCTTTAGGATAAAAATAAGCTTCAAACCTTTCAGTTTTATCGGTAATTATTTCGGTAGAATTTTTTTTTGCAAGAGAAACAATATTTTGAATTCTTAAATCTTTTGATCCTTTTTTTATTATGATTTTTTCAATTTTTTTTGAATCATTCTCCAAAAGAGTTTTGATAAAGTTAATATCTTTTGTGCTTAATAATCTACTCATATTTAATATAAAGATAGATTAACTCTGCCTTTGAAGGACTCGACTGATTCGATCTTTACCTTGAGAGTATCTCCAATATAATAACTTTTTTTATTTTTCCTTGATTTCATTGACATTGAGGCCTCATCAAACACTAAATAGTCTTTCTTGCTTAAATTGCTTACATGAATAAAACCTTCAATATTCAGTTCTAATATTTTTATAAAAATTCCGAATTCAAATGCTGAAGTTATTGAGCCTTTGAAGTTTTTGCCAATATAATTTTCAGCACATTTACACTGTAAATATTTAAATTCCTTTCTGCTTATTTTTTCTGCATTTCTATCCTTAGTAGATATATCCTCAGCGATATCAGACATAGCATTCGTTGAGTAGGGGAAAGAATTGCTTTTAGTAAATTCCTTTTTCGAAGAAAGAGAACTTATCTTTTGAGATATAAGCTCCTTAATGCACCTATGCACGACTAGATCTGCATATCTTCTTATTGGAGATGTAAAATGTGTGTATTTTTCAATAGACAATGCGAAGTGAGAAGACAGTTTTGGATCATACTTTGCAAGAGACATACTTCTTAAAATCTGAATCATTATAACTTCGTAATTTTTTGTTTTTTTTGCTGCCTTCATCCATGAAATTAAATTTTCTCTAATTTTATAAGAGTCCATGTTATTTTTAATTTGCCTACTTGTCAGAAAATTTTTTAGATTCATAATTTTAAGTGGGTCTGGTTTTTCATGCGATCTGTATATTGTTGGAATTTTTGATTTACTAATTAACTCAGCTGCACAAACATTAGCTAGTATCATGCATTCTTCGACGAGTTGGTGAGAATAATTTCTTTCTATTGGTTTAAAATTTTTAATTTTTTGTTTGTCGTAAAAAGGATAATATTCTGGCAAGTCAAAATCTATTGCATTTCTTTTTGATCTATTTGCTGAAAGGAGCCTATAAACCTTTTCCAAAGCTCCCAAGCTTATAGAGATTTCCTTCGATAAAGAAGTTTTCTCTTTTTCAAATTGGGCACCCAATTTTTCATATGTTAGCCTAGCTTTAGAATTAATAATTGAATTATAAAATCTAAAGTTTCTTAGTTGCCCTTTATGATCTATATTGATTTCACAAGTAAGTGTTAATTTATCTTCACCAGGTTTTAAAGAACAAAGATCGTTAGAAATTTTTTCAGGCAACATTGGGACAACCTTTCTTTTAAAATAAATTGATGTTCCTCTATTAAGTGCCTCCAAATCTAAAGCAGATTCAAATTCAACATATTCCGCAACATCTGCTATTGATACAAACAAAACGAAACCAGAATCAGTTTTTTTTGCAAAAAGAGCATCATCAAAATCTTTCGCAGATTTTCCATCAATAGTTACGAAAGGTAAATTCCTAAGATCTTCGCGTATGTCACTGTTGTTATCTATAAAAGACGTATGAAGCCTGTTTGTTTCAGAAATTACAGATTTAGGCCAATTTACTTCAATTTCCGAGCCTTCTAAGGCAATTTCAAAAGCCTCTTCAAAGGGATCTGATATTTTTTTAGATGAAATAATTTTAGCGGAGGGTTTATATTTTAAACTAGGTTGTTTAATAATCTTTGCTTCGCAAATGTCACCAATTTTTTTTGAGGTGGATATTTTTGAATCTACTAAAACATCAAGGTGATAAGAAGAATCAAGAGAGGAAAGGTAATGTCTTTTCCTACTGTAGTTAAGGATTCCTTTTATGGTTTTAGTATTCCTTTCAAGCACTTCAACTATTTTTGCTCTATCCTTTAATGTTTTAAAACACTTTACTTTGTCATTTGGAAAAACCTTAAACATCTCTCTTTTTGGCAGAAAATATTTTTCATCTTCAGATACAACTAAGATACCTTTTCCAGATTTGTTGAGTTTTACTCGACCTATTAAGAATTCTTTTTTTGACATTTATAAAGAGTATAATTTTTGTTAAGTAAAGTATTAATCATAATAGTTAACTTAAGGTAATAAATTATAGATTTATAATGAATAGTACACCCGATATTAGTGATAAGTTTCCAGATTTAAAATTTTTAAATATTCAATTTAAAAGTTTTGGTGCAATTAACTTTTTTTATGGACAGATTGTTACTGCAATTTGTCCGGAAGACAATTCAAAAATAAAGAAAATATTAAATGAACCTGGAAATAAAAAGGTATTAATTGTTGATGGACAAGCTAGTTTTAAAGTAGCGCTGCTTGGAGATTTAATTGCTGATGCGGCAGTTAAGAACAATTGGTCAGGAGTAATTATAAATGGCTGCGTAAGAGACGTAGAGGTTTTGAAAAACATTGATTTAGGTATTTTAGCTATTGGGGCTGTCCCAAGAAAAAGTGAAAAATTAGAAAGAGGTTCACTTGGTGAAGACATAAGGATAGGAGACATTCGGATTTCTGATGGTAACTGGGTTTATGCTGATAAAAATGGCGTAATAATTTCGGAAAAAGAACTGGAGTTGGATTGAATAAAATTAGCTCGCTCTTAATTCTTTCTGCTTTTTTCTACATTACAATTTCTATTTTTCAAATATCAGCGGTTGCCGATGCTATAAAACTTATTTTAATGATTGATAACACTTTCTTAGAGGGAATTATTTTTATCGTCTCGCTTTTCATAACTTTCACGCCTTTTGTAGGTCCTATATTAGGCATAATTGGAGCTGTTTTTGTTTGGGATTGGAACATCTTATTTGCCCTATTATTATTTTTTTGGCCTTATTTTTTTGGAGGAATTGCTTGGACCTTATTTAGTAAAAACAAAGCGAGAAAAAGAGAAGAAGAAAAATCTTTTGATGCTGAAGATGCTGAGATTATAGAAGAATGGAAAAAGTAACTAGACTAGATTTTCTCCAATGTTCCACCCATTAATTCGTGAATCAATTGAACACCTTTTAAAGGCCTAATAAGAACCCTGAATTCAATAATTTTATTTTCTTTATTCCAAGAAATTAAATCAACACCATTTATTTTTATATCATTCAATTCCAACTCAAATTCAAGACACGCATTACTTTCATTTATAATTTCCTTGGTATAAGTAAAAGATTCATCCCCAAAAACTAAAGCAGCAGCTGAAAGATATTTCAACGTAATCTCTTTTCCTTCCTGAGGCGTAAAAACTACAGGAGAATAAAAAATACAATCCTGATCAATAAGTGCAGATAGCTTTTCAGTATTTCCTGATTCAACTATTTCGTGCCATTCTTTAATTGGGTTCATTATTTCTAAAATGGAGCTGGCGATTGGATTTGAACCAACGACCGCCTGATTACAAATCAGGAGCTCTACCAACTGAGCTACGCCAGCAAAAAATAAGATTATATATTTATTTTTGTATCTTTAAAGACACTTCTCCAGAAGTTACTTTTTGCTTAAGATTATCGACAAGTAAATTCAATGAACCATCTTCATTGACATCAAGAGCAGTACAGTCAGATGATGAGAAATTCGATACCAGAACTTTTTTATTTTTCAATATATTGCGTTTATCAAAATCTTTTTTAAATGCCTTAAAACCTTTTTCTAGAAAATAATTTAAATTATTTGAAATTTCTGAAATTATTTTTGATATTAATATATTTCTATCTATCTCTAGAAAAGGCTTTTCAATATAAAGAGAGGTCCATTCTTGATTAATGAATTCATTGGTTTTCATAAAAATATTAAGTCCAATACCAATTACAATCGATAGCTTTTTATTAACCATCTTTGTTTCAATTAAAATTCCCCCAAATTTTTTATTTTCGAGATAGAGATCATTTGGCCATTTTATTTTGGCCTTAATTTTATAAAGATCTTTTAGAGCATCACATATCATTAGGGCGATAAAAATACTAAACCCATCTAATTCAGATATTTCTTTATCTAAAACACTTCCAATTGATAAATAAATATTTTTCTCTTTAGGGCTTTCCCAAATTTTTCCAGATCTGCCTTTGCCTTTAGTTTGCATCTCAGCAATACAAACATTTAACTCATTTACAGCTTGCTTTTTATTTAATAAGTATGAATTGGTTGAGTCGATTTGATCGAAAATTTCCAAATTAACTTTCAGGTTCTTATCAATATTTAAAAAAGAGTGAATATTTTCACTATTGAGTTTGTTTTGATTGACATCTTTCATTGGTAGCAAGAGAATACTCCTCCTGATAGGAGGGGTTGGGGAGCGGTCAAACCCAGCTGACTGTAAATCAGCCGCTTCGGCTTCGCAGGTTCGAATCCTGCCCCCTCCACCATAAAGTATTTTAATTTCGAAATAATATAACTATAATTTTGTTGCATTTATTACCAGAATTGAGTATAAACGCGAACGGAGTTTTGGGTCTAGGTTAATCGATTTTTTTAAACAATCAATTTAACTTTGTTTTCCAATTTTCCAAACTTAGGAATGCTCATATAGCTCAGTTGGTAGAGCACTTCCTTGGTAAGGAAGAGGTCACCGGTTCAAATCCGGTTATGAGCTCCATAGAAAAAAACAGTACAAATTAAAGAGGAAGATTAAATGTCTAAGGAAAAATTTGAAAGAACGAAACCACATTTGAATGTGGGTACCATTGGTCATGTAGATCACGGAAAAACTACGCTGACTGCAGCTTTGACTAAAGTTTGTGCTGAAGCTTACGGATCTGGAGAAGCTGTTGCTTTCGACGGCATTGATAACGCTCCGGAAGAGAAAGAAAGAGGTATCACTATTGCAACATCTCACGTTGAATATGATTCACCTGCTAGACATTATGCTCATGTTGATTGTCCGGGACACGCAGATTATATAAAAAATATGATTACGGGAGCAGCTCAAATGGATGGAGCTATCCTAGTTGTTAACTGTGCGGACGGACCTATGCCGCAAACTAGAGAACATATTTTGTTAGCAAGACAAGTTGGTGTTCCTTATATAGTCGTTTACCTCAATAAAGCTGATCAAGTTGATGATGAAGAATTAATTATGCTTGTTGAAGAAGAAATTAGAGAATTATTGACAGAATATGACTTTCCGGGGGCTGATACTCCAGTAATTGTGGGTTCAGCTCTAAAAGCTTTGGAAGGAGATACTTCTGATCATGGGGTAGAATCAGTAAAAAAATTGGTCGAATCCATAGATTCATATATACCGGAACCTACAAGAGAAACTGATAAGCCTTTCTTGATGCCAATAGAAGATATTTTTTCTATTCAAGGTAGGGGAACAGTTGTAACTGGAAGAATCGAAAGGGGAATGGTAAACGTCAATGACGAGATGGAAATTGTTGGAATAAAAGATACCGAAAAAACCGTTTGTACAGGAGTTGAGATGTTTAGAAAACTCTTAGATCAAGGCAGAGCAGGAGAAAATGTTGGAGTCCTTTTAAGAGGAACTAAAAGAGAAGACGTAGAAAGAGGTCAAGTTCTTTCTGCTCCTGGCTCTATAAAACCTCACACTAAATTTGAAGCTCAGGTTTATGTATTAAGCAAAGAGGAAGGAGGAAGACATACTCCTTTCTTCAAAGGTTATAGACCTCAGTTTTACGTTAGAACCACAGATGTTACAGGAGAAGTAACGCTTCCAGATGGCGTTGAAATGGTAATGCCTGGTGATGATATTGCAGTGACTGTAGAATTAATTTCACCCGTAGCAATGGAAGACGGCATGAAGTTTGCTATTAGAGAGGGTGGAAGAACAGTTGGAGCTGGAGTAGTTTCAAAAATTATAGAGTAGGCCAGTAGCTCAATTGGTAGAGCGGCGGTCTCCAAAACCGCAGGTTGGGGGTTCGATTCCCTCCTGGCCTGCCAAAGTTTGAAGGATTTATCTATGGCGCAACAAAGTTCAAAATCATTTAATGTACAAAGTAAAATTCTTTGGGCTTTAGCGTTGGGTTTGATATTTCTGGCTGTTTGGGGAAACTCTTTTTATAGTTATGTGGGTTTGCTATACAGAGTGATTGGCGTCATACTAATCCTGTCTGCTTCACTCATAATTTTAAGATTTACGGAATTTGGAAACCAAGCTTATGCTTTGATCACTCAATCATTTGTGGAGGTTAGAAAAGTCATATGGCCAAACAGAACAGAAACTACTCAAACAACATTTATTGTAGCGGCTGCAGTAATTGCTGCTTCTTTAATATTATGGGGCTTAGATTCTTTATTTTCATTTTTAATGAAAGCAATCATAGGATAATAAATGTCTAAATCTTGGTATGTAGTTAATTCTTATTCTGGTTATGAAAACAAAGCCAAAGAACAGCTTTTAGAGAGAATCGAAAGAGAAAATCTCCACGAGTTTTTTGGCGGTATTGAAGTTCCAACTCAAACTATTACAGAAATGAAAGCCGGAAAAGAAAAAGTAACAGAAAAAAAGTTTTTCCCCGGCTATGTGCTTGTTCAAATGGAAATGAACGATGAAACTTGGCACTTGGTTAAAGAAACGCCAAGAGTTTTGGGCTTTATTGGAGGAACTAAAAATAATCCTAAACCTATTTCTGAAGCTGAGGCTAATAAAATACTTCAGCAACAAGAAGAGGGAATCCAGCCTAGCTCACAAATTACAACTTTTGAGCCAGGAGAAATGATAAGAGTTATAGATGGTCCGTTTAATGATTTCAGTGGTGTTGTCGAAGAAATAGATCAAGAAAAAAGTAAAGTGAAAGTTGCAGTGATGATTTTTGGAAGATCAACTCCAGTAGAATTGGATTTTACTCAGATTGAGAGAAGTTAATGGCTAAAAATAAAGAAATAATTACATATATTAAATTACAAGTTCCTGCGGGTGCAGCTTCTCCTAGCCCTCCGGTTGGACCTGCTCTTGGTCAGCATGGTGTGAATCTAATGGATTTTTGTAATGCATTTAATGCTCAAACTAATGATTTAGAAAAAAATCTTCCCGTTCCAGTCGTAATAACAGTTTACGAAGACAGAAGTTTTGATTTCATAGTAAAGACGACTCCCGCAAGCGTTTTATTAAAAAAAGCAGCAGGTTTGAGCAAGGGAAGCGGTACACCAAATTCTGAAAAGGTTGGAAAAGTTACTAGAGCTCAATTAGAAGAGATAGCAACTGCCAAGATGAAAGATTTAAATGCCACTGATATGGATGCAGCTGTAAAGATCATTGAAGGAAGTGCAAGAAGCATGGGAATCGAGGTAGGTTAAAATGGATTCAATAGATAAGAAATTTTCGATCGACGAAGCTGTAAAAATTATTTCTGATGAAGCCTCAAAAAAATTTGTAGAAGCAATTGATGTTGCAGTAAATCTTGGCATTGATCCTGTGAAAACCGATCAAGCGGTAAGGGGAGCAACAAATCTTCCCCATGGAAATGGAAAAACCTATAAAGTCGCAGTTTTTGCCGAAGGCGATGAAGCTCAAGAAGCAAAAGATTCAGGAGCTGATAGGGTTGGAATGGAAGACCTTGCAGAAGATATGAAAAAAGGAAATATTGATTATGATGTAATCATCGCAACTCCAGAAACAATGAGAATTGTTAGTCCTTTAGGACAAATTCTAGGTCCCAAAGGTTTGATGCCTAATCCAAAATCAGAAACAGTTACAAAGGATGTTTCTAACGCAGTAAAGAATTCTAAAGCAGGACAAATTAGGTATAAATCAGATAAGCAAGGTATAATACACTCCCGTATTGGTCAGGTTGGATATACAGAGAAACAATTAGAAGAAAATTTAGTTACTTTTTTAGCGGACGTTAAAAAAGCAAAACCTCCTTCTGCTAAAGGAGTTTATATTTCTAAGGTTTCTATTTCATCCACAATGGGCAAGGGTTTGGAACTTGATTTGTCCGCCTTAAGTTTTTGAGGCTGATTTTGAAAAGTTTAAATAGATTTTTGGGCTATTGCGATTCTATTGCAATTGTCGAAGACCGTAGGTGTTTAATAATTAAACTTAATTTCCTACGCAGATGGTTCTTAGCGCAAACTTCGGTTTGGCTAAGGTTTTTGTTTCTCAAATAATAGAGAGATTAATAAATGTCAAACTTAGACGAAAAGAAAGTACAAGTTGATGAATTGAAGCAAATTGCTGAACAGGCATTTTCTGCAATAGCCGTTGATTATAGAGGAACTGATGTTCCTAAATTAACGAATTTTAGAAGAGATGCAAAAGGGCAATCTGTGCACATAAAAGTCATCAAAAATACTTTAGCGAAAAAAGCTTTAGAAGATACAAAATTTGATTCTTTAAGTGAAGTCCTTACCGGACCAACATTATTAGCTTTTTCATTGGAAGATTATCAAAGTGCAGCAAAATTAATTAAAGATTTTTCTGCAAACGAGGAATCTTTTCAAGTAAAAGGCTTATCGATTGGTGAAGGGTTTCTATCTGCACAAGAATTAAATAGTTTGGCTTCTTTACCTTCTAAAGAAGAAGCTATTTCTATGTTGCTTGGACTGTTAAATGCGCCGGTTCAAAAATTAGTGAGTACAATAAATGAAGTACCTTCTGGTTTTGTAAGAGCGTTAGCTGCATTTGGTGAGACTAAGTCTTAAGTTTGAATTGAATAGGAGTTAAAAATGGCTTTATCAAAAGAAGAAATTTTAGATGCTATTTCAGAAATGAGTGTTATGGATGTCGTTGACTTAGTGAAACTTATGGAAGAAAAGTTTGGAGTTACTGCTGCTGCACCTGTTGCCGCTGCCGCCGCTCCTGTAGCTGGAGGCGAAGCCGAAGCTGCAGAAGAACAAAGTGAGTTTGAAATTTTCTTAGCCGATGTTGGTGATAAAAAGATTGACGTTATAAAAGCAGTTAGAACTATCACAGGACTTGGCTTGAAAGAGGCGAAAGCAATAGTTGACGGTGCCCCGGCATCTGTCAAAGAAGGAGCTAATAAAGAGGAGGCAGATACTGCTAAATCTCAATTAGAAGAAGCTGGCGCGACAGTAGAACTTAAGTAATTAAAATAAATTTATAGAGTATTTATGGCTGAAAATTATTCCTTTGCAGAGAAAAAAAGAATTAGAAAAAGTTTTGAGAAAATTTCAAGTGTTATGTCCCTTCCTGACATACTTGAAGTCCAAACAAACTCATACAAACATTTTCTGCAAAGTGCCATAGACAAAGATAAAAGATTAGATCAAGGCTTGGAACATGTTTTCAAATCTATTTTTCCAATTGTAAGTGTTTCAGGTAACGCGAAAATAGATTACCTTGGCTATGAGCTCGGGGAACCTGAGTTTGATGTATTCGAATGCCTCCCGAGAGGAAGAACCTATGAAGCTCCTTTAAATATATGGTGTCGAATAACTTTTATCGACAAATCTACCGGAGAGGAAAATCTAAAAAGCGCTAAAGACGAAAGAGTTTATATGGGTACGATGCCTTTAATGACAGAACATGGAACGTTTGTAATTAATGGCACTGAAAGAGTGGTCGTTTCCCAACTTCACAGGTCTCCTGGATTAATATTTGATCATGATAAGGGTAAAACTCATTCTTCTGGAAAGTTACTTTATTCATCAAGAGTAATTCCTTACAGAGGTTCTTGGTTAGATTTTGAATTTGATCATAAGGATCTTGTTTACATTAGGATAGACAGGAGAAGAAAGCTATACGCATCTATTTTATTAAAATCTTTGGGTTTAACTCCTCAAGAAATTTTAGACAATTTTTACGAGAATGAATCTTATACATTTAACAAAGACGGCAGTTACACGTTACCGGTTAATACTCAGAAGCTAGCAGGAAGACTTGCTCCAGTAGACATAGTCTCTCCTAAAGATAAAAGTCTCATTATTGAACAAGGAAAAAGGATAACAGCGAGACATATTAGACAAATTGATTCTAATAAAATTAAAAACTTGAGTCTTCCAAGAGAAGCCCTCTATGGATTAGCTCTTTCAAAAGACTATATTGACGAAAATTCAGGAGAAATTTTATTCAGTTGCAATTCATTGATTGATGAAGAGCTTCTGACTGCAATGGAAGAGGCAAAAATAAAGGTTGTAAGCGTACTTTACATAAACGAACTTGAGTCAGGTCCATATATTTCCGATACCTTAAGAGCCGATACTACAGCTACAAATTTAGAAGCCTTAGCGGAAATTTACAGAATGATGCGTCCAGGAGAGCCGCCGACAAAAGAAGCTGCAACTTTACTTTTTGAGAATTTATTTTTTAATCCAGAAAAATATGATTTATCTGCTGTAGGAAGAATGAAGTTCAATAAAAGGTTAGCCAGAGATGAACTAATAGGAGAAGGAATTTTATGCAAAGAAGACATTCTAGAAGTTATGAAAACCTTGGTGGATATAAGAAACGGAAAACAAAACTGTGATGATATTGATCATCTGGGTAACAGGAGAATTAGATCAGTCGGAGAAATGGTCGCAAATCAAGTCAGAGTTGGCCTTTTAAGAGTTGAGAGAGCTGTAAGAGAAAGATTGAATGTAGCTGAAACTGAAGGTTTTGGCCCTTCAGATTTGATAAATGCTAAGCCAGTTACCGCAGCTATAAATGAGTTTTTTGGATCTAGCCAATTATCACAATTCATGGATCAGAACAATCCTTTGTCAGAAGTGACACACAAAAGAAGAGTATCTGCTTTAGGGCCTGGCGGTTTGACTAGAGAAAGAGCAGGTTTCGAAGTGAGAGATGTGCATCCCACTCATTACGGAAGAGTTTGTCCTATAGAAACCCCAGAAGGACCAAACATTGGATTAATAAATTCCTTATCTGTTTATTCTAGAGTAAATGAGTATGGTTTCATCGAAACTCCATACAGAGAAGTTAAAAATGGAAAAGTTACGAATGATATTAAGTTTGTTTCTGCTATTGAAGAAGGAGAATTTGTTATTGCTCAGGCGAGTGCGAAGGTAGATAAAAGTAACAAATTTACTGAAGAACTTGTTCCAGTTAGATATAGAAATGAATTTGAGCTCATGAATCCTTCTAGAGTTGACTTGATGGATGTTTCACCTCAACAAGTTGTCTCAATAGCTGCAGCTTTGATTCCTTTTTTAGAGCACGATGATGCAAATAGAGCGCTGATGGGTTCTAATATGATGAGACAAGCTGTCCCCACTTTGTCAACTGAAACTCCACTTGTTGGAACGGGTATGGAGAGAACAGTTGCTAGATTTTCTGGTGATTGCGTAATTGCTCAAAATTCCGGAACTATCGAAAAGGTAGATTCCGGAAAAATTGTAGTTAGAAAAAATCTTAAAGATATAAGCGGTTCCGGTTCGGCTGTAGATATTTATAATCTTGTTAAATATACAAGATCGAATCAAAACACTTGCATAAATCAAACGCCAATTGTTACAGAAGGCGATAAAGTATCTAAGGGTGACATACTTGCTGATGGTTCTTCGATTGATCTTGGAGAGTTAGCTTTGGGTCAAAATATTAAAATTGCTTTCATGCCTTGGCACGGCTACAACTATGAAGATTCGATTCTTATTTCCGATCGACTAGTTCAAGAAGATAAGCTTACAAGTGTTCACATTCAAGAATTGACATGTACCTCTAGAGACACAAAATTAGGCCCCGAC
Organism: uncultured SAR86 cluster bacterium; assembly: GCA_902635045.1. Taxonomy (GTDB): domain Bacteria; phylum Pseudomonadota; class Gammaproteobacteria; order Magnimaribacterales; family AG-339-G14; genus CASICS01. The sequence continues at coordinate 91,026 of CACPMT010000003.1, forward strand.
GAAATAACTGGAGACATTCCAAATGTTGGTGATTCAGCCTTATCTAAATTAGACGAATGCGGAATTGTTCATATTGGTGCCGAAGTAAATGCTGGAGATATTCTTGTTGGGAAAGTAACCCCCAAGGGAGAAACCCAACTCTCTCCAGAAGAAAAACTTTTGAGAGCGATTTTTGGAGAAAAAGCATCTGATGTTAAAGACACCTCCTTGAGAGTTCCTTCTGGAGCAGATGGAACTGTTATTGATGTTCAAATATTTACTAGAGAAGGGCTAGAAAAAAACTCTCGAGCAAGTGTCATAGAATCGGTTTCCTTATCTGAAATACAAAAAGACATTGATCAAGAATTCGAGATTGTTTCTTCAGCAACTTTGAATTCTTTAAAATCAGAGTTATTAGGTAAAAAAGTCATTAGCGGAAGAGGTCTCTCAAAAGGCGATATTCTAGATGAAGAATTTTTATCAAATTTGGCTCCTTCGGAATGGTTTAAATTAAGGATGAAAGATGAGCCTTTGAACGATTCAATTAAAGAAGCTAAAGATAAACTAAAAGCTTATGAAAGCGTTCTAAAAACAAGATTTGAGGATAAAAAGAAAAAAATTGTTTCAGGCGACGATTTGCCTCCAGGAGTTCAACAAGTAATTAAAGTTTATCTTGCTATTAAGAGAAGGATTCAGCCAGGAGATAAACTTGCCGGTAGGCACGGAAATAAAGGTGTTATCTCAGTGATTATGCCAGTTGAAGATATGCCTTTTGATGAAAACGGCGAGCCAGTTGATATTGTTTTAAATCCTCTTGGCGTTCCATCAAGAATGAACGTTGGTCAATTAATGGAAACTCATTTAGGTTGGGCATCGAAAGAATTAGGAAAAAAAATTGGTCAATTAGTTAACAATGCTTCAAATTTAGTTGAAACTAAGAAATTTGTAGACAAAGTCTATTCTGCCACTGGAAGGCCTGAGGATTTATCTAAACTTACAGATAAAGAATTTAGAGAACTTTGCGAAAACCTACAATCAGGAGTCCCAATGGCAACACCTGTATTTGATGGAGCATCTGAGAAAGAAATTAAAAGCATGCTTGAATTAGCAGACCTTCCATTGTCAGGCCAAACTACTCTTTATGATGGAAGAACCGGAGATGCTTTTGAAAGGCCTGTAACAATAGGATACATGTACATATTAAAACTTAATCATTTAATCGAAGATAAAATGCATGCTAGATCCACAGGATCATACAGTCTCGTAACTCAACAACCTTTAGGGGGCAAAGCTCAATTTGGAGGACAAAGGTTAGGAGAAATGGAAGTTTGGGCTCTAGAGGCATATGGCGCTGCAAATACCTTACAGGAAATGTTAACTGTCAAATCCGATGATGTACCAGGAAGGACTAAGGTTTACAAAAATATTGTTGACGGCAACTATGAAATGGAAGCTGGTATTCCAGAATCTTATAACGTCTTAACTAAAGAGATAAGATCTTTAGGAATAGACATAGACTTTGAAGAGGTTGAATAATCTATGAGAGACTTACTTAAACTTTTTAATCAAGATACAGAAAGTAATTTCAATTCAATAAAAGCTGGTTTGGCTTCTCCTCAACAAGTTAGATCTTGGTCTTTCGGAGAAGTAAAAAAACCTGAAACAATAAATTATCGAACTTTCAAACCAGAAAGAGATGGATTGTTTTGCGCAAAAATTTTTGGACCTGTTAAAGATTACGAATGTATTTGTGGAAAATATAAGAGAATGAAACACAGAGGTGTTGTATGCGAAAAATGTGGCGTTGAAGTTACCCTTGCCAAAGTAAGAAGAGAAAGAATGGGTCACATAGAGTTAGCTGCACCCGTCGCTCATATATGGTTTTTAAAATCCTTGCCTTCAAGAATATCTCTTCTTTTAGATATGACCCTGCGAGAAATAGAAAGAATTCTTTATTTTGAGTCCTTTGTCGTTACTGATCCAGGCATGACAGATTTAGAAAAGGGTCAAATATTAGACGAAGAAGAATACTATGAAGCTTTAGAAAATTATGGTGAAGAATTCGAAGCAGGAATGGGAGCAGAATCTGTAAAAATTCTTCTTCAAGATATGAACTTAGAAGAAGAAATTTCTGAAGTTATTAGTCAGATAGAAGGAACTAACAGTGAGGCAAAAATTAAAAAATTATCCAAAAGACTTAAAATCCTAAAAGGCTTTGTCAAGTCTACAAATAAACCCGAATGGATGATTCTAGATGTTTTACCCGTTTTACCTCCTGATTTGAGACCTCTAGTTCCTTTAGAGGGAGGAAGATTTGCTACTTCGGACCTCAATGACTTATACAGAAGAGTCATTAATAGAAACAATAGATTAAAAAGATTATTAGAGCTGAGTGCACCAGAAATAATTGTTAGAAACGAAAAAAGAATGTTGCAAGAATCAGTGGATGCTCTGCTAGATAATGGAAGAAGAGGAAGAGCAATAACTGGTTCAAACAAAAGACCTCTCAAATCTTTATCAGACATGATAAAAGGTAAGCAAGGTAGATTTAGACAGAATCTCTTAGGGAAAAGAGTAGATTATTCTGGAAGATCTGTGATTGTAGTAGGACCCACCCTGAAACTCCATCAATGTGGTTTGCCTAAAAAGATGGCTCTTGAATTATTTAAACCTTTTGTTTTTGGAAAACTTCAAAACATGGAACTTGCTAATACAATTAAAGGTGCAAAGAGAATGGTGGAAAGGGAAGAACCCGTCGTTTGGGATATTCTTGCAGATGTTATTAGAGAACACCCCATTCTACTTAATAGAGCACCTACTCTTCATAGGTTGGGAATACAGGCGTTTGAGCCAATTCTTATTGAGGGTAAAGCGATTCAACTTCATCCTTTAGTTTGCAAGGCTTACAATGCTGACTTTGACGGGGATCAAATGGCTGTGCATGTCCCCCTTACGCTAGAGTCTCAACTTGAATGTCGAGCTTTGATGATGGCAAGTAATAATATTTTGTCACCTTCTAATGGAAAGCCAATAATTGATCCGTCTCAGGATGTAGTGTTAGGTCTATATTACATGACAAGATCAAAAATAAATTCAAAAGGAGAAGGCTCTATATTTGCTGATTGCGATGAAGTTCTCAGGGCTTACAACACCAACAATGTTGCTCTTCAAGCAAAAGTCAAAGTGAGAATAGAAAACGAAGATGGAGAAAAAGAGTTAATTGATACTACAGTTGGTAGATCAATATTATGGGAAGTTGTACCAAAAGGCATCTCTTTTGATCAAATTAACAAAACTTTAACTAGTAAGGTTATTACAGATCTCATTAATACCTCTTATAGGTATAGTGGATTAAAGGCTACTGTGATTTTCGCTGATAAACTTAAAAACCTTGGTTATGAATACTCTACTAAATCAGGGTCTTCAATTTGTGTCGATGATTGTGTAATTCCAGATAATAAAGAAAGCATAATTTCAAAAGCAGAAAATGAAGTAAAAGAAATTGAAGCTCAATATTCTTCGGGTTTAGTCACTCAAGGAGAAAAATATAATAAAGTTATCGACATTTGGTCCAGAGCTAATGAAACAGTTGCGAATTCTCTTATGGATACAATTTCAACCGACGTTGTAGTAAATAAAGAGGGCAAAGAAGAAGAGGAAGCATCTTTTAATTCTGTATACATGTACCTTGATTCTGGTGCTAGGAGTTCGCCTGCGCAAGTAAGACAGCTTGCTGGTATGAGAGGATTAATGGCCAAACCGGATGGTTCCATAATAGAAACTCCTATAACTGCAAATTTTAGAGAAGGATTAACTGTTTTACAGTACTTTACTTCAACGCATGGAGCGAGAAAGGGACTAGCAGATACAGCACTTAAAACTGCTAACTCGGGTTATTTAACAAGAAGATTAGTAGATGTAGCTCAGGATTTAGTTATTAGAGAGGAAGATTGCGGAACCAAAGAAGGGCTAGAAATAAGGACTATTATTGAGGGTGGCGAAGTAGTTGAGGCTCTTAAAGACAGGATTTTAGGAAGAGTTCTAGCAGAGGATATTGTTTCTAAAGATGGAGATTTTAAAATCAAAAAAGGAACTCTTATCGATGAAGCTCTTGCTGAAGAAATAGACAAAAATAATATTAATTCTGCAAAAGTAAGATCAGCTATAACCTGTGAAACTAGTTTTGGTATTTGTTCTATGTGTTACGGAAGAGATTTAGGAAGAGGACACCTAGTTGATCCAGGAGAAGCTGTTGGAATTGTCGCGGCTCAATCAATAGGAGAACCTGGAACTCAATTAACAATGAGAACATTCCACATCGGTGGGGCTGCTTCTAGATCTTCAGAAGAAGATAAAATAGAAGTGAAATTCGATGGGGTTGTTAAATATCACAACATTAGTTCTGTCCAAAATAAAGATAAAAATGCGGTATGTATATCCAGATCAGCTGAAATAATTTTAATGGATGAAAATGATTCTGAAAAAGAACGTTACAAGCTTCCCTATGGAGGAATTGTAAACGTCAAAGACGGAGCTAAAGTTTCTGCTGGAGATGTTATCGCAACGTGGGATCCACTCAATCATCCTATAATTTCAGAAGTGAAAGGAAAAGCGAAACTGTTGGATATGGAAAGTGGAATATCTGTAAGAGTTGTGGAAGATCCTTTAACTGGTTTATCCAATATAGAAGTTCTAGATGCAGCGGAAAGGACTGCAGCTGGAAAAGATCTTACTCCAACAATATCAATTGTTGATGGAAAAGGTAAAGAGGTATTGCTTCCTAATGGGAAAAGACCTGCAAACTACATTTTGGAATTAAAATCCTTAGTCAATATTTCTGAAGGCCAAGCAATTGAAGTTGGGGATGTTATTGCAAGAATTCCGAAAGAGTCTTCAAAAACAAAAGATATTACTGGTGGATTGCCAAGAGTAGCAGACCTTTTTGAAGCTAGAAAACCAAAAGAAGTTGCAATTTTGGCTGAACTATCAGGAGTGGTTTCTTGGGGTAAAGAAACCAAAGGCAAAAGAAGGCTCATAATTACCGGTAAAGAGGGAACAGAAGAAGTTGTAAGTGAAAACTTAATTCCTAAAACCAGAAGCATTAACGTTTTTGAAGGAGAAACGGTTAATAAAGGCGATGTTATAAGCGAGGGCTCTTTAAGTCCGCACGACATTTTAGCTTTAAAAGGTGTAGCTGAATTAACTGATTATGTTGTAAACGAAATACAGGATGTATATAGACTTCAAGGAGTTGAAATAAGTGATAAACATATCGAATGTATTCTCAGACAAATGCTTAGAAAAGTTGAAATAACTGCAGCTGGAGATTCTGAATTCATTATAGGAGATCAAGTAGAGTATTCGGAAGTTGTTAATGTTAATAAAAAATTAATAAATGAAGGAAGCATTCCTGCTGAATTCAATAGAATGTTGCTGGGTATCACAAAAGCTTCATTAGCTACTGAATCCTTCATTTCAGCTGCTTCTTTTCAGGAAACTACTAGAGTTCTTACTGAAGCTGCGGTAACAGGCAAAGTCGACAAGCTTAGAGGACTGAAGGAGAATGTGGTAATTGGAAGATTAGTCCCTTCGGGAACTGGATATAATGTTAAAGAAACTGAAGCCGACATATCTTTATCTGATTTAGAATCAGAAATGGCTGATGCCTTAGATTCAAAAAATTCATCTGAAGAAGCTTAATTAATATTGACCAGTGTGTAATTGATCCTTACAATCGCAGCAAAAAAATTATGGCAACTGTTAATCAATTAATTAAAAAACCTAGAAAGTCTAAAAAGGCTAAAAGTGATGTACCTGCATTAAACGGGTCACCTCAAAAAAGGGGTGTCTGCACGAGGGTTTATACAACCACTCCTAAAAAGCCCAATTCAGCTTTAAGAAAGGTTTGTAAGGTTAGATTAACTTCTGGCTATGAAGTTATTTCTTATATTGGAGGAGAAGGCCATAATCTCCAAGAACATTCAGTCGTTTTACTTAGAGGTGGAAGAGTTAAAGATCTTCCTGGTGTGAGATACCATACTGTTCGAGGAACTCTAGATACGACTGGTGTAGATGATAGAAAACAGAGACGTTCCAAGTATGGATCAAAAAAACCTAAGTAAAAATGCCTAGAAAAGGACCAATTCCTAAAAGAGAGATACTTCCAGACCCAAAATATGGAAATCTAAAACTAGCAAAGTTTGTTAATAATTTGATGGAGAGAGGTAAAAAAAGTACTGCTGAAAAAATAATTTATTCAGCTTTAGACGAAATTTCAAATAAAGCAAAAAGAGATCCTTTGGAGATTTTTGAAGAAGCCTTAGATCAAGTCGGACCTCATGTAGAAGTAAAATCAAGAAGAGTAGGTGGAGCAACCTACCAAGTGCCTTTGGAAGTAAAATCAGGAAGAAAGATGGCTTTAGCTATGAGATGGTTAGTAACTAGCGCAAAAAAAAGATCTGAAAAAAAAATGTCTACTAAATTAGCTAATGAGCTTATGGAAGCCTCAGAAGGAAAAGGAGAAGCTGTTAAAAAAAGACAAGATACTCATAAAATGGCTGAGGCCAATAAAGCTTTCTCTCATTTTAGATTTTAAAAGACTTAAGAATAACAATGAGTTCAAGAAAATTTCCATTAGATTTGTACAGAAACATAGGAATATGTGCTCATGTTGATGCCGGGAAAACAACTACCACTGAGAGGGTTTTATACTACACAGGCATTTCTCACAAAATTGGTGAAGTTCACGACGGAGCTGCCACAATGGATTGGATGGAACAAGAGCAAGAAAGAGGAATAACGATTACCTCAGCTGCGACTACTTGTTTTTGGAGAGGGATGAGAAAAAACTTTTCGGAGCATAGAATTAATATAATCGATACTCCGGGCCACGTTGATTTTACTATTGAGGTTGAAAGATCTTTGAGGGTATTAGACGGTGCAGTTGTTGTTTTTTGTGGAAGTTCAGGAGTCGAACCTCAATCTGAAACAGTTTGGAGACAAGCAAATAGATATAAAGTTCCTAGAATTGCTTTTATAAATAAGATGGATAGAGCTGGAGCAGATTTTGAAAGAGTGGTGGATCAAATTAAAAATAGACTTGGTGCATCTGCTGTGCCTATTCAACTGCCAATTGGAGCAGAAGATGATTTTTCAGGAATCATAGATCTAATAAAGATGAAAGCTCTTTACTGGGATGGAGACGATAAAGGACTTTCATATGAAGAAAAAGAAATTCCAGAAAATCTTTTACAGAAAGCAGAAAAATATCGAGAAGAAATGCTAGAAAGTGTTGCAGAAGCTTCTGAAGAATTAATGGACAAATACCTGAATGACGGAGATTTATCGGAAGAAGACATTAACTCAGGTTTGAGAATAAGAACTTTATCTAATGAAATTGTTGTTTGCATTTGTGGTTCAGCTTTTAAGAATAAAGGGGTTCAGCCAATGTTAGACGCAGTAGTTGAATATTTGCCTTCTCCTACTGAAGTGGAAGCAATTCAGGGAATCCTGGAGGACGAAGAAACTACCGAAGCAAGAAATTCAGACGATAATGAGCCTTTTTCAGCTTTAGCTTTTAAAATAGCTACTGATCCATTCGTTGGAACTTTAACTTTTATAAGAGTTTATTCGGGTGTTTTATCTCAAGGAGATTCTGTCTATGCACCTTCAAAAAGATCAAAAGAAAGAGTCGGCAGAATGTTACAAATGCATGCAAACAATAGAGAAGAAATTGCCGAAGTAAGGGCCGGAGATATTGCTGCAGTAATTGGATTAAAGGATGTTACTACTGGTGATACGCTTTGCGATTTAAAAAAACCAATCATTCTAGAAAAAATGACTTTTCCAGAGCCAGTTATTTCAGTTGCCGTTGAACCAAAAACTAAATCTGATCAAGAAAAAATGGGTACAGCGCTTGGGAGGTTAGCTCAAGAAGATCCTTCTTTCAGAGTACAAACAGATGAAGAATCTGGGCAAACAATTATCTCCGGAATGGGAGAACTGCATTTGGATGTTCTAGTTGATAGGATGAAAAGAGAATTCGATGTTGAAGCAAATATAGGAAAGCCTCAGGTTGCCTATAGAGAATCTATAAGAAAGTCCATAGAATCAGAAGGAAAATTTGTTCGTCAATCTGGCGGTAAAGGACAGTATGGTCATGTCTGGCTTAAAATTGAACCTTTGCCAGAGGAAGAAAAAGAAGATGAAAAACAAACCTTTCAATTTATAAATAAAATTGTTGGAGGCACAATTCCGAGAGAATTTATTCCTGCAGTTGAAAAGGGCGCTAAAGAACAAATGGAGTCAGGTGTTATTGCAGGCTATCCTTTAATAGATGTTAGAGTCACAGTTTATGATGGTTCATTCCACGATGTTGATTCAAGTGAGATTGCCTTTAAAGTTGCTTCTTCGATGGCTTTAAAAGATGGAGCACTCAAAGCCAATCCGGCGTTATTAGAGCCCGTCATGAAGCTTGAAGTAGTGACTCCGGAAGAATATATGGGAGACGTTGTGGGAGATTTAAATAGACGAAGAGGAATAGTTTCTGGAATGACCGATGTCCATGCAGGAAAAGTTTTAGACGGTGAGGTCCCTCTTGCAGAAATGTTTGGATACGCCACTGATTTAAGATCCGCCACGCAAGGTCGAGCAACTTTTACTATGGAGCCTCTAAAATATGCAGAAGTTCCATCTAATGTTGCAGAAGCAATTATAAATAAGAACTAATTTATTATTAGTCAAATTTCAAATGATCTTTCCTGTTTGGTTTAAATGGACTGCTTTTTCTATAGTTATTTTTACATCTCTGATTCTTCCACTTATTTTTTTTGAGTCTTCTTTCGAAATTTATGCTCAGAATCTTTTAACTTGGGCAAGGGATAATTCTTTTTTGATTTCCATTACAGTAATTTTAGCTTTGACAGCAGATGTCTTTTTACCCGTTCCAAATGGTTTAACAAATACACTTGCTGGCGCTGCTCTTGGATGGCCAATTGCATCCTTTGTAGTTTGGATTGGCCTTAACCTAGGCGCTATTTTTGGGTACTGTGTAGGAAGATTTTTCGGAAGACCAATTGCAAAATTTATTGTTGGAGAAAAAGATATGAATAATGCGGAAAAATCTTCAAAAGATTTTAATGTAATAGGCTTAATCATATCTAGACCCGTTCCTGGATTTGCTGAACTTTTAACTTTAGCTGCTGGAATTACTAGGATGAACTTCTTAAAATTTATAACTGTGGTCTGTTTAACAAATATTGGCGTTGCAATTGTATTTGCAGGTTTAGGTGCTGCGGCCCTTGAATCTTCTTCCTCTACACTTGCATTTTTTGGCGCAGCTATTTTGCCTGCTTTATTTTATTTTATTTACAAGAAATTTTATAAAATTTAAATCAAAAAATACTTAATATTTTTATAGGTTGACACCTACAGCTTGCAATCATAGAATTGCCCTCCATTTGCTTATTTAAGTGAGCTTTGCTCTCAATAAGTTGTGAGTTTTTTAACAATTTTGTATTTTTTTGAGGTGTAGGTTTTGCAAAACCAAAACATTAGAATAAGGCTTAAAGCTTTTGATAATAAATTAATTGATAAATCTGCTAAAGAGATTGTCGAGACTGTAAAAAGGACTGGAGCTTTGATTAAAGGTCCGATTCCTATGCCTGTTAGAAAGAGACTTACAACCATTCTTATTTCTCCCCATAAGGATAAGGACGCAAGAGATCAATACGAAATTAGAACTTACAAAAGAGTAATGGATATAATTAAGCCTACGGAAAAAACTGTAGACGCTTTGATGAAATTAGACTTATCTGCTGGTGTGGATGTTCAAATTTCTCTAGACGAATTAACTAAATAAAAAAGGTATTTAAAGTGATTGGTTTAATAGCGACAAAAGAAGGTATGACTAGACTTTTCCAAGACGATGGAAAATCCTTACCTGTTAGTGTTCTTAAAGTTGACACTAATTTCATTTCACAAATAAAAACCAAACAATCTGATGGTTACGATTCCATCCAACTATCTACAAAAAATCAAAAAGAAAAAAACCAGACAAAATCAAAAATAGGCCATTTCAGCAAAAAAAATCTTCCTTTAAAAAAATATATAAAAGAATTTAGATTAGACGAAAATGAGTTGGAAGGTCTGGAATTAGGAAAAGAATTCGATGTAAATATTTTTGAAGAAGGGCAACTAGTGGATGTTTCAGGAATCTCAAAAGGGAAAGGTTTTGCTGGAACAGTTAAAAGATGGAATTTTGCTACTCAAGATGCCACTCATGGTAATTCACTTGCACATCGAAAACCAGGTTCAATAGGGCAATGTCAAACGCCTGGAAGAGTCTGGAAAGGAAAAAAAATGGCAGGACATATGGGGAATGTAAAAAAAACAATTCAGAATCTAAAAATTGTTAAGGTGGATGAGGAAAACAGTTTGCTCTTGGTTCAAGGAGCGATCCCCGGTTTCAATGGTTCTTCAGTGATAATCAAACCCGCAGTAAAGGCTAAGTGATGGATCTTCCTGTAATAAACTCTAAATCTAAGACTTCTGTGCCTGAAGCTATTTTCAATCAAACTGTTAATAAAGAGTTAATCACTCAGTTGGTTAATATTTTTGTTTCTAATAGTCATCAAGGTACTAAGGCTCAGAAAAATAGGTCTGATGTGAGAGGCGGTGGGAAAAAGCCTTGGAGACAAAAAGGAACTGGGCGAGCAAGAGCAGGAACTATCAGAAGTCCTATTTGGAGAGGGGGCGGAGTAACTTTTGCTGCTAGGTCAAAAAGTTCTGAGCCAAAAAAAATTAATAAAAAAATGTATAAATCTGCAATGAGATCTATTTTTTCATCTTTGGCTGAAAACAATAAAATTTTTCTTTCTAAAGACATATCTATTGAAAACCCAAAGACTAAAGAACTGCTGAAGCTTTTAGAAAAAACTAAGTTTAATAGTGGATTAATAATTGTAAACGACTTGAGTTCTAACCTAGAATTGGCTGCTAGAAATATTCCTCACATTGAAGTAACAGACGCTAATTTTATAAACCCTATTAAGTTACTCAAACACGACGCAGTACTGATCGCCGAAGGTTGTTTGCCTAAGTTAGAGGAGCTCTTTACATGAGTGCTTTATTTCCAAATCAAGTAATTGTGTCTGCTCATCTTACTGAGAAGGCTTCACTAGTAGGCCAATTTGCCAATACTTATGTTTTTAAAGTAGCAAGCAAGGCAACAAAACTTGAAATTAAAAAAGCAGTAGAGAATAAATTTAATGTAACGGTAACTAAAGTAAATCTCTTAAATGTCAAAGGAAAAATGAAAAGAGGCGGAAAAGGAAAACTAACCAAAAAATCTAATTGGAAAAAAGCATATATTTCGCTCAAAAATGAAGACAGGATAGAGATTTCTCAAGATTAATATGGCAGTAATAAAGGCAAAACCAACCTCACCAGGAAGAAGATTTAGAAGTCTTTCTTCTGGTTTAGATCTTTATAAAGGCAGATCTTATGCACCTCTTACGCAGCAAAAATCTAAAAGCGGAGGAAGAAATAATAACGGACGAATAACCACTCGTCATATTGGCGGTGGTCACAAACACCATTACAGAGTAATTGACTTTAAAAGAAATAAAGATGGAATTCCTGCAGTAGTAGAAAGAATTGAATACGATCCGAACCGCTCAGCCTTTATAGCGTTGGTTCTTTATGAAGATGGAGAAAGAAAATACATCATCGCGCCAAAGGGATTGAAAGAGGGATCTAAAGTCGTTTCAGGTGCTGATGCAGAAATTAGTGTTGGTAATACTTTAGAGTTAAATGATATTCCTGTCGGAACTACAGTACATTGTGTTGAGCTTAAGCCTCTGAAAGGAGCACAATTAGCTAGAAGTGCTGGAACTTCTGTTCAATATGTCGCTAAAGAGGACGGGTATGCATCTATCAGATTAAAAAGTGGAGAGTTTAGAAAAGTACTCACTTCTTGTAGAGCTACTATTGGAGAAGTTTCCAATCAAGAGCATTCTTTAAAATCGTTTGGGAAAGCTGGTGCCAAAAGATGGGTTGGAGTTAGGCCCACTGTCAGAGGTGTGGCTATGAATCCTATAGATCACCCTCATGGAGGCGGAGAAGGAAGAACTTCTGGAGGTAGGCATCCGGTCTCTCCTTGGGGTACACCGACTAAAGGTTATAGGACAAGAAGCAATAAAAGGACAGACTCTTTAATTATTAGAAGAAGGAAAAAATAATGCCAAGATCAATCAAGAAAGGACCATTCGTAGATCATCATTTAATGGATAAAGTCGTGAAAGCTTCATCAACTAATGATAAAAAACCTATAAAAACTTGGTCAAGAAGATCTATGGTTTTACCAGAAATGGTGGGATTGACAATTTCTGTGCATAACGGAAGAGTTCACGTACCAATTTCAATCAAAGAAGATATGGTTGGACATAAATTAGGAGAATTTGTGTTAACAAGGACTTTTAAAATTCATTCAGGAGATAGGAAGACTTAAGATGGAACAGGTTACAGCAAAACTTAGTAGACTTCCGATTTCTGGCTTTAAAGTTAGATTGATCGCTGATCAAATTAGAGGAAAGCAGGTCGGAGAAGCTCTTGAAATTTTGAAATTTAGTAAGAAAGCGTCTGCTAGAAATGTAAAAAAACTTTTAGATTCTGCGATTGCTAATGCAGAACATAACAAAGGACTGGATGTTGATAACTTATTTATTTCTAGGATAACAGTTGATGAAGCTCTTTTATTTAAAAGAATTCAACCTAGAGCCAGGGGCAGAGCCGATAGAATTCAAAAAAGAAACTGTCACGTAAATATAACTTTAGAAAACGTAGGTAATTAAATGGGACAAAAAGTTAATCCAGTTGGTTTTAGATTAGGTATTTCTAGGGACCATAACTCAACCTGGTATGCTGAAAAAGGAAAATATCAAGAACTTCTTTTAAACGATTTTGCAGTAAGAGAGTTCTTGAAGAAAGAATTAGATAGTTCCTTCGTAAGTAAAATAGAAATAGAAAGACCTTCTGAAAGTGCTAAGGTATCAATCCACACATCCAGACCCGGAATGATCATCGGTAAAAAAGGTGAAGATATAGATAAATTGAGAAACAGGCTTACTAATATAATGGGAGTTCCTGTAAGTTTAAATATTAAAGAAATAAGAAAACCTGATCTTGATGCGCAATTAGTGGCGGCAAATATAGCTGTTCAGCTAGAAAAAAGAGCCATGTTTAGAAGAGTTATAAAAAGAGCTGCTCAAAATTGTACTAGACAAGGAGCGCTTGGAGTTAAAGTTAGAGTGGCAGGAAGATTAGGAGGCGCAGAGATAGCTCGGGCAGAATGGCATAAAGAGGGAAGAGTACCTCTACAAACTCTAAAAGCTGACATAGATTATGGAGTTGCTGAAGCTAACACTACTTATGGAATTATTGGAGTTAAGGTTTGGATATTTCGAGGAGAGGTTAGCCCCAAAAAAAATAAACAAATTACGGATTAAAGATGTTTCAGCCCAAAAGAACAAAATATAGAAAGCAAATGAAAGGAAGGAATACCGGACTTTCAAATAGAGCAAATACTTTAGACTTTGGAACATATGGCCTTAAAGCTACTTCTAGAGGGCATATAACGTCACGACAAATTGAAGCAGCTCGAAGAGCAATGACCAGATATGTAAAAAGGGGAGCTCAGATTTGGATTAGAATTTTTCCAGACAAACCGATAACAAAAAAACCTTTAGAAGTTAGACAAGGGAAGGGTAAGGGAAACGTGGAGTATTATGTGTGTCCAATAAAGCCCGGAAAGATTTTATATGAAATGGAAGGCGTAGACGAAGAAATTGCAATGGAAGCGTTCAGATTGGCTGCTTCTAAACTTCCAGTAGAAACTAAATTTATTGTGAGAAAAACAGTTTAATGGCTAAAAAAAAGGGCAAGACTAAAGTAAGTGAATTGGAAAAATTAAATCAAGATCTTCTTGATTTGAGGCTTAAGCACGCTTCCATGGCTTTGAAAGAAACGCACAAAATTTCTGAAACAAAAAAAGATATAGCTAGATTAAAAACAAAAATCAACATGAAAATAGAAACAAATGACTGATAATTTAAAAAGAACAAAAGTAGGTTCGGTTATTAGCCTTTCCGGAGATAAATCTAGAGTTGCTCTCATTCAAAGGACGGTTAAACATGAGTTATTGGGAAAAATAATGAAACGTTCAACAAAAATTAGCTTCCATGATGAAGAAAATGTTTCATCAGTCGGGGATAAGGTGAAAATTAAAGAAACTAAGCCTATTTCAAAAAACAAATCTTGGGAACTAGTTGAAGTTATTAAGAAATATGAAGGTGCATCCGAATGATTCAAGAACAATCTATACTCACTATCGCTGACAATAGTGGCGCCAGAAGAGTAATGTGTATTAAAGTCCTTGGCGGTTCAAAAAGACGTTACGCACATGTTGGAGATGTAATTAAAGTAGCAATTAAAGAGGCAATTCCGACTGGAAAAGTTAAGAAAGGAACAGTAGCAGACGCCGTGGTTGTCAGGACGAGAAAAGATATAAAAAGAGAAGACGGTTCAAGCATAAGATTTGATGATAATGCTGCAGTGCTTATTAACACCCAAAGGCAACCAATAGGTACAAGAATATTTGGGCCAGTTTCTCGAGAATTAAGGAGTAAAGATTTTATGAAAATAATCTCTTTGGCTCCAGAGGTAATATGATGAATAAGTTAAGAACTGGTGATGAAGTGATTGTTATTTCTGGAAAAGACAAGGGAAAAACTGGAACTATTACAAAGTTTTTAGCAAACGATAAATGTGAGATTTCGGGTATAAAAATTGTAAAAAAACATCAAAAGCCAAATCCTCAAGCAAATATTCAAGGAGGAATTATCGAAAAAGAATCTCCTATCCATATTTCTAATATTGCTATTTACAATAAAAAAACCAAAAAAGCAGATAAAGTGAAAATAGAAGTTACCGAAAAATTAAAAAAAAGAATCTTTAAATCAGACGGTAAAGAAATTAAATGAATGATTCAATAATCAATACAGCTTATCAGGAGGCAGTTCCATCTTTAATGACAGAACTGGGGCTTAAATCTCCCATGGCGGTTCCTAAAATCTCAAAAGTAACTTTAAACATGGGTTTAGGTGCTGAGGCTATAAATGATAGAAAAGTGATTGAAAATGCCATGGAAGATCTTAAATTGATTTCTGGCCAACAGCCAATTAAGACCAACGCAAGAAAATCCGTTGCAAGCTTTAAATTAAGAGAAGGTTTTACCATTGGCTGCAAAGTTACTCTCAGAGGAAAAATGATGTTTGATTTTCTAGATCGCCTTTTAAGTGTTGCTATTCCTAGGGAAAGAGATTTTAGAGGGCTAAATCCAAAGTCTTTCGATGGAAGAGGCAATTACACAATTGGAATAAAAGAACACATTATTTTTCCTGAAATTGACTATGACAAAGTTGACAAGATAAGGGGCTTAGATGTGTGCATAACAACAACAGCAACTAATAATGAGGAAGGTTTTAAGCTTTTGAGTGCTTTAAAATTTCCTTTTAAAACGTGAGGAAACATGGCTAAAGAATCTATGATTGCTAGAGAGCAAAAGAGAATAAAAACAGTCAAAAAATATGCTGCCAAAAGAGCTGCACTGAAAGCTGTTTTATCAGATACAAAAAAATCTGAAGAAGAGAAACAAGTAGCAAGATTAAAATTGCAAAAGCTTCCGAGAGATGCAAGCCCAGTAAGGCTTCAAAGAAGATGCCAAATCACAGGACGACCTCATGCTGTTTACAGAAAATTTGGGTTATCGAGAAACAAGTTAAGAGAGCTTGCTATGAAGGGAGACGTTCCTGGATTAGTGAAGGCAAGTTGGTAAGGAGATCATATGAGTATGCAAGATCCTATTTCGGATATGATTTTAAGAATAAAGAATGCACAAGCCAGAGGGCATTCGAAAGTTTCTTTCGCTTCTTCAAAGCTTAAAAAAGCTATATGTGAGGTTTTATCTGACGAAGGCTTCATAAAAAAAGTTGAGGTCATAGAAGCAGATACAAAGAAAAATATTGAAGTAACCCTTAAGTATTTTGAAGATAAGCCGGTTATAAAAGAATTTCAAAGAGAGAGCAAACCAGGACTCAGAAGATATTTTGGAAGTAAAGATATACCTGAGGTTAAGGGAGGCTTGGGAGTGGCAATTTTAACTACCAGTAAGGGAGTAATAACTGATAAACAAGCCAAGTCACACAACATTGGTGGAGAGCTTATCTGTACTATTTTTTAATTATGGCAAGAAATATAAATAGACCAATACAAATTTCAGAAGGCGTTAAGGCTGAACTTAATGGCCAAGTTCTTTCTTTTTCTGGACAGAAGGGCTCAATGGAGTTAGTAGTGAACGATCAAGTTAACGTGGAAGCCACAGATGAGAATATTTTATTCAATCCTAAAAATAAAACTAAGGAATCAATTGCTCTAGCAAGCACTATGAGGGCTTTAGCTATTAATAGAATGATTGGAGTATCTCAAGGCTTTCAAAAAAAGCTAGAAATTAATGGAGTGGGATACAGGGTGAAAGTCAGTGGAGATTCATTAGAGATGTCTTTAGGTTTCTCTCATCCCGTAATATATAAATTGCCCGAGGGAGTTTCTGCCGAAGCTCCATCAAATACAGAATTAGTTTTGTCTTCAGTAGATAAACAATTGCTTGGAGATGCTGCATCAATAATAAGGTCTTTTAGACCCCCAGAACCATATAAAGGAAAAGGAATTAAATATGCAGACGAAAGAATTATTAGAAAAGAGTCTAAAAAAGCTTAAAGAAAATGATTAATAAAATTACTGCAAGAAACAGAAGAGCAAAAAAGTTGAGATCAAAGAGCAAAGATCTTTCTACGAACAGACTATCTGTTTTTAGAAGTAGCCAACATATTTATGCACAAATCTTTTCTCCAGACGGGAGTGAAATTATTGCTCAAGCTTCAACTTTAGATAAAGAATTAAAATTAAAGTCTGGATCTAATTCTGATGCCGCAGGAAAGGTAGGAACCTCGATAGCAGAAAAAGGTCTTGCAATTGGAATTAAAAAAGTAGCATTTGATAGATCAGGATATAAGTATCATGGAAGAGTTAAAGCTTTGGCAGAGGCTGCTAGGACAGCGGGCTTAGAATTTTAGGAAAAATTATGAAAGAAAATTACGAACAGCAATCCGGTGAAGCTTTAGAAGAAAAATTAGTTGGAGTTAATCGAGTAGCCAAAGTTGTGAAGGGTGGAAGGATATTTGGATTCACGGCTTTGACAGTGGTAGGCGATGGCAAGGGAAAAGTTGGTTTCGGTAGAGGAAAAGCTAGAGAAGTGCCTACTGCAATTCAAAAAGCTTTAGAAAATGCTCGAAGAAATACCACAAACATCGAACTAAACGGCTCCACAATTCACTATTCAGTTAAAGCAAGGCATGGATCCGCGATAGTTTATATGCAGCCTGCAGCTCCTGGAACTGGAATTATTGCAGGCGGAGCTATGCGTGCAGTTCTTGAATTAGCCGGTGTGAAAGATGTCTTGGCAAAGTCTTACGGATCTACCAATCCTATTAACGTAGTTAGAGCTACTTTCAAAGGCTTAGCAAGCATAGAGTCTCCTGAACAAGTTACTTTAAGAAGGTCATAATAATGAGTAATGAATTAAAAACAATTTCAGTTAAGCAAATTAGAGGTCTGTCTGGTTCCAGAGAGATACATCGAAAATCTGTAAAGGGCTTAGGCTTGAAAAAAATAAATCATGTAGTGGACGTTATTGATACTCCTGCAAATAGAGGGATGATCAATAAGGTGAAACACTTAGTGGAGATAATCGAAAATTAAAATGAAACTTAATGAGTTAACATCAATATCCAGCAATAAGTCTCCAAAAAGAGTTGGAAGAGGACCTGGTTCTGGAGTTGGAAAAACATCTGGAAAAGGCCATAAAGGACAAAAAGCTAGGTCAGGAGGGAGAGTGCGTCCAGGTTTTGAAGGCGGTCAAATGCCAATTCAACAAAGACTTCCAAAGTTTGGATTTACCTCAAAAGCATCTGATTATAAATGTCATATCAAATTAAGAGATTTAGAAAAAATTAATGAAGAGTTAATTGACATCGATTTATTAAAAACCAAAAAGATTATTTCAAAAAAAATTAAAGATGTAAAAGTAGTTAATGGCGGTGAACTTACTAAAGCAATCAAGCTTAAAGGAATCAAAACTTCAAAATCTGTTGCAGACCTAATCATTAAATTAGGAGGGGAAATAAACTAATGGCTTCTCCGGCAATTAAATCAGACGGCCTGAAAGAATTGTGGTCAAGATTAAGGTTTGTTTTACTGGCTATAATTATTTATAGAATAGGAACTCATATCCCTGTTCCAGGAATAGACCCTTTAAAGATTTCATCTTTATTCGACCAAAATCAAGGCACTCTATTAGGGCTTTTTAATATGTTCTCAGGTGGAGCTTTAGAAAGAATGAGTATTATGGCACTTAATGTTATACCCTATATAACCGCGGCAATTGTCATGAATCTTCTTGAGGCAACAACACCGAGTTTGAAAAAATTATTTAGGCAAGAAGGCGAAGTTGGAAGAAGAAAACGTACTAGTTACGTTAGACTAGGAACACTTGTTTTGGCAATCTTTCAATCTTCTGGATTTGCAATTGCGCTTTCGTCTCAAGGCCTCGCCGTAGAGCCAGGATATGGCTTTATCTTCACGGCAATAGTTTCTTTTGTTACAGGAACGATGTTTTTAGTTTGGTTGGGTGAGCAAGTCAATGAAAGAGGAATTGGTAATGGTATTTCTTTGATAATATTTGCAAGTATTGTATCTGGTCTTCCTGGAGCTATCGGTCAATCCTTTGAATCAGCTAGACAGGGAGAGATAAGCCTTATTCTCCTTTTATTAATTGGTCTTTTCGCCTTGGTAGCTATCGCTTTTATTGTTTGGGTTGAGAGAGCGCAAAGAAGGGTAAGTGTAAATTATGCAAGAAGAGCTCCAAATCAAATGAGCATGAGTCAAGCTTCTCATCTTCCTCTAAAAGTAAACATGGCAGGCGTCATTCCAGCGATATTTGCGAGTAGCTTGGTGTTATTTCCTGCTTCATTAAGCACATGGTTTGGACAGGCAGAGGGATTTAGTTGGTTGCAAGAGATATCATTGGCTTTGAGTCCAGGCCAGCCGTTATATTCGATCGTTTTTGCAATTCTAATAGCGTACTTCTGTTTTTTTTATACTGCAATTCAATTTCCGGCTAAGGACATTGCAGATAATTTAAAAAAATCAGGCGGTTTTCTTCCTGGAATAAGACCGGGAGATCATACTGTCGACTACATTGATAATGTTATGTCTAGATTAACAATTTGGGGATCGATTTATATGGTGATAGTTTGTTTAGCGCCGCAGTTTTTAATAGCTTCAGCAAATGTTCCTTTCTACTTAGGAGGAACATCATTATTAATTGCAGTAGTAGTGGTAATGGACTTCATGGCTCAGGTACAATCACATCTTTTATCTAGTCAATATCAATCACTAATGAAAAAAGCTAATTTGAAAGGTTATCAAAGGTAAAAATTATGAAGGTAAGAGCTTCGGTAAAAAAGATTTGTAAAGACTGTAAACATGTTAAAAGACGTGGTGTCTTATATGTTATCTGTCCCACTGATCCAAAACATAAACAGAGGCAAGGCTAATGGCTAGGGTAGCAGGAGTAAATATTCCAGATAAAAAACAAGCATGGATTTCGTTAACCCATATTTTTGGAATAGGCAGAACAAGGGCTCTTAAAATTTGCTCTGAAACCGGAATAGCTCATGACACAAAAATTGGATCATTAGACGAAGCTGATTTAGAAAAATTAAGAAAAGCTGTTGCTGAGTATGAGGTAGAAGGAGATTTAAGAAGAGATATTAGTACAAATATCAAAAGATTAATGGACTTGGGAACAAATAGAGGAATTAGACATAGAAAAAGACTTCCGGTAAGGGGCCAAAGAACCAAAACAAATGCAAGAACAAGAAAAGGACCAAGAAAACCAATAAGAAGATAAAATGACAGAACAAAATAAAGGAAAAAAAGCTCAAAGGACTTTTAGCGATGGAGTTGCTCATATTTTAGCGACTTTTAACAATACAATTATCAATATAACGGATAAACAAGGTAATACTATTGCTTGGTCAAGCGCTGGAGCTAATGGTTTCAAAGGCTCAAGAAAAAGCACCCCCTTCGCGGCTCAAATTGCAGCTGATAAAGCTGGACAAAAAGCTCTATCACTAGGTTTAACTTCTGTAGAAGTAGAAGTTTCTGGACCTGGCTCAGGCAGAGAATCAGCTGTGAGAGCTTTAAATAGTTGCGGATTGAAAGTTACAAAAATATCAGATGTTACTCCAATTCCTCATAATGGCTGCAGGCCTCCGAAAAAAAGAAGAGTATAAAATGGCAAAATACACAGGACCAAAAAATAAATTATCAAGAAGAGAAGGTACAGACTTACTGTTAAAAAGTGGTTATAGATCTTACGAATCAAAGGCGAGATCTGAAAACCCACCAGGAGTTCATGGCGCAAGAAGAGTAAGGTTGTCTGATTTCGGTACTCAGTTAAGAGAAAAACAAAAGGTCAAAAGAATGTACGGAGTGCTTGAAAAACAGTTTAGAAACTATTACAAACAAGCAGCCAGAAAAAAGGGAGAGACAGGAATAAACTTATTGGTTTCTTTGGAATCTAGGTTAGATAATTTAGTTTATAGAATGGGCTTTGCAGCTACAAGGGCAGAAGCTAGACAATTAGTGAATCATAAAACAATATTGGTTAATGGAATCAATGTGAATATTCCTTCTTATCAAGTGTCAGAAGGAGATAATATTTCAATTTCTTCAAAAGGAAAAAATCAAAAAAGAATTAATCAAGCAATCGAGTTATTTGCTACAAGAGAAGATTGCGACTGGATTTCGGTAAATCACAAAGAATTTTCAGGTACTTATGATAGTTATCCTACTAGGGATCTATTAAGTAACGAAATTAACGAAAACTATATTGTTGAGCTTTACTCAAGATAAGTTTAATAAATTAAAGAGGATAGATATATGACAGATAACTTTGACGCAATAAAAGATTTTCTAACACCCAAAGAAATTATCGTAGAAGAAATAGATACTAATCATTCAAAGATTATTCTTGAACCTCTTGAAAGAGGATTTGGACATACTTTAGGAAATGCTCTTAGGAGAATAATTTTATCCTCTACTCCTGGATCAGCAGTAGTTGAAGCGAAGATAGATGGAGTTCTTCATGAGTATTCGTCAATAGATGGAATTAAAGAGGATGTAATTAATATTTTACTTAATTTGAAAGGAATGAGCGTAAGAATGTTCGATCAAGAAGAAGTAGAGTTAAGTGTTGAAAAAAGTGGTTCCGGAGATTTAGTTGCAGGTGATTTTGAACTTCCCGCTGGAGTAGAAGTAATTAATTCCAAGCATAAAATTGCTACTCTTGCTGATGATGGAAAGATAAATATGACTGTTAAAGTAAGAAAAGGAAGAGGTTATGATCCGGTAGATATTAAAGAAAATGTCGACGGAGAAAATAAAGAAATAGGATTATTAAAAATAGATGCTTCTTACTGTCCAATACAGACAGTTTCTTATGCTGTCGAAAATACTAGGGTAGAAAATAGAACGGATCTGGATAAGTTAACCTTAGATGTAAAAACAAATGGAACAATTGATCCTGAAGAAATATTAAGACTTGCAGCGACTATTTTACAAAGACAACTAATGGCTTTTGCAGAACTTGGATTTGAAACAGAAGAGGAAGAGGAAGACGAAACTCCACCAGTTGATCCCATAATGTTAAGACCAGTAGACGAACTAGAGCTTACAGTGAGATCAGCAAACTGTTTGAAGGTGGAGAAAATCTATTATATTGGTGATTTAGTAACCCGAAAAGAATCTGATCTATTGAAGACACCGAATTTAGGAAGAAAGTCTTTAAATGAAATTAAAGATATTTTAGCTGCTAGAGGTCTATCACTTGGTCTTGAACTTGATAATTGGCCTCCATCAAATATAGAAGGATAATGAGACATCTTAAAACAGGAAGAAAGTTTGGAAGAAATAGCGCAACTAGATCTGCGTTATTTAAAAACTTGTCTATTTCTTTAATAGAACATGAGGCAATAAAAACTACTTTATCAAAAGCCAAAGAACTAAGAGGTTTTTTAGAACCGTTAATAACTCTCTCTAAAGTTGATTCTGTCTCCAACAGAAGAAGAGCCTTTTCTATCCTAAGAAATAAAAATGCTGTAGGAAAATTATTTTCTGATTTAGGTCCAAGATTCAAAGAAAGACCTGGGGGTTATTTAAGAATTATAAAAATGGGCTATAGACCTGGGGATTCAGCACCAATGGCCTTAATAGAGATGGTTTCCAAGAGTGAAGATTCTGTGCTGCCAGAAGAAGTAGAATCTGAAAAGTCTGCTTAATAATCTTTTAGAAAAATACCTGTAAAAGATTTCTTTTCTTTTACGATTTTTTCGGGAGGACCTTCCGCAATTATCTTTCCTCCGTTTTTTCCACCTTCGGGCCCTATATCAATAATCCAGTCAGAATTTTTTATAACATCTAAGTTGTGTTCAATAATAACTACAGTATTACCCTGAGATTTTAGTCTATGTAAAACATTTAGTAGCAGGGAAACATCATGAAAATGTAGTCCAGTAGTCGGTTCATCCAAAAGGTATAAAGTTCTTCCTGTAGCAGTTTTGGAAAGTTCTTTTGCAAGTTTCACACGCTGAGCCTCACCTCCAGATAAAGTAGTTGCAGGCTGACCTAACCTTATATATCCCAATCCAACATCATTGAGAGTAGTTAACTTTTTTTTGATAATAGGGACAGCATCAAAAAAAGTTAGTGCTTGTTCTACCGTCATATTTAAAACTTCAGAAATGTTTTTTCCTTTATATTTTACTGATAAGGTTTCCTTGTTGTATCTTTTTCCTTCACATACATCGCATTTGACGTAAACATCAGGTAAAAAGTGCATTTCAACTTTGATAACTCCATCTCCCTCACAAGCTTCGCATCTGCCTCCTTTCACGTTAAAGCTAAATCTCCCAGGTTTATAACCTTTAGCTCTGGCATCTTGAGTTTCTGAAAAAAGTTCTCTTATAGGGGTAAAAATTCCTGTGTATGTTACTGGATTTGATCTAGGTGTTCGCCCAATAGGGCTTTGACTTATATCTATAACCTTATCTATGTTTTCAATACCTGATAGTTTTTTGAAAGGTTTAACCGTTCTATCGGAAGAATGAAGTGTATTCATTAATGCTGGATATAAAGTTTGATTAATAAGAGTCGATTTACCTGAGCCGGAAACTCCCGTAATGCAAACCATTTTTCCTAATGGTATTTTTAAATCTACATTTTTTAGATTATTCCCGGAACATTGAGAAATACCTATACTTTTATCCAGTACATTGGAGCTAGATTTTTCAACAGATATTTTTTTTGTCCCCGCTAGGTATTGACCTGTCAGAGAAGATTTATTTGATAGTAATTTTTTATAGTTCCCCGAGAAACAAACTTTACCGCCATGCTCTCCAGCTCCTGGCCCAATATCAATGATGTGATCGGCATTCTCAATAGTTTCTTTATCATGTTCAACCACGATTACAGTATTTCCAAGATCTTTGAGCCTTTTTAGAGTTGACAGTAATTTAGAATTATCTCTTTGATGAAGACCAATAGAAGGCTCATCCAAAATATATGTAACACCAACCAATCCAGCCCCTATTTGGCTAGCAAGTCTAATTCTTTGTGCCTCTCCACCACTTAATGATTCGGCACTTCTAGAGATATTAAGATAATTAAGACCAACATCAATTAAAAATTTGAGACGTTCTTTGATTTCTTTAACAATTTTTTCAGCAATTTTGCCTTTTGCTCCTTTTAGATTTAATTTTTCGAAAAATTCATAAGCCTCTTCAATAGTCATTTCTGAAATTTCAGGTAAAGAAATTTCATTTATAAAAACATTTCTTGCAGATTCATTAAGTCTTGAGCCATCGCAAGAAGAACAAGGACGATGTGTCATAAACTTGGACATGTCTTCTCTTATTAAAGGGGAATCAGAATTAGAATATTTTCTATTAATGTTATTAACTATTCCTTCAAAGGGACGGATTATTTCTATTCTTCTTCCCCTTTTAGAGGTGTAACTAAAATCTACATCTTCAGGAGCGCTTCCGTAAAGAACCATTTCTTTAATTTTTTCAGGTAGTTCTTCGAACGGCGAATCTAAAGAAAAATCAAAATGATTGCTTACACATCTTAATAGATAATGCCTATACATATGACTCGCGTCCCATCCCCTTACGGCGCCTTGATTTAAACTCAACTCTGGTCGTGAAATTACCTTTTTAAGATCTATTTCTGCTTTAAAACCCAAACCATCACAAGACTTACAAGCACCCGCTGGACTATTGAAAGAAAATAACCTCGGCTCAAGTTCGGGAATGCTATAACCACAAACTGGACAAGCCATTTTAGTAGAAAAGGTTAAAATTTCTGAATTTTCATCTACAGACAGAAACTCAACTAAGCCATTTGATTCAGTAAGAGCAGTCTCAATTGATTGAACCATTCTACTTTGATTATCTTTTTTTACTGAAAGTCTATCGACAACAACTTCAATATTATGTTTTTTATTTTTATCCAACTTCGGAAGCTCAGAGATATCATAAATTTGGCTATTTATTCTTAATCTGACATAACCCTTGGCTTTTAGGTCGGAAAATAAATTTAGGTGTTCTCCTTTTTGCTCTTTGAATATAGGTGAGAGAATAAGAACTCTTTTATTTAGAAATTTTTTAAACGTTATTTCAGTTATTTGATCTAAACTCTGACCTTCTAATGAAACATTATGATCAGGACACTTGGGTGTTCCAGTTCTTGCAAAAAGCAATCTAAGATAATCGTAAATTTCAGTAACAGTTCCTACAGTAGACCTTGGATTATGAGAGGTAGATTTTTGTTCAATGGATATAGCAGGAGAAAGACCCTCTACTGTATCAACGTCTGGTTTATCCATGACGGAAAGAAATTGTCTTGCATAAGCCGATAATGATTCAACATATCTTCTTTGGCCTTCAGCATATAGAGTGTCAAATGCCAAAGAAGATTTTCCAGAACCAGACAAACCTGTGATCACAGTTAATTCGTCCCTCGGTATTGATATGTCAATATTTTTTAAATTATGCTGGCGAGCTCCTTTAACACTTATATATTTCATTTACGAATTGTTATGATTTAGACTAATATCAAATATAATAAACAATAACACCTTTTAAGAGAAAACATTATGGCAAGAAGTGGAATTAATAAAGTTATATTACTTGGTAATTTAGGAGCGGATCCAGAATTAAGAACAACAGCAGGCGGCGATGCTGTAGCAACCATATCCATTGCTACTTCCGACAGTTGGAAAGATAAAAACACTGGAGAAGAACAACAAAAAACAGAATGGCATAGAGTTGTGTTCTTTAGAAGAATGGCCGAAGTAGTAGGTCAGTATCTAAAAAAAGGTTCTTCTGTTTACATTGAAGGACAACTGCAAACAAATAGTTATGAAGACAAAAATACCGGAGAAAAGAAGTTTTCTACTCAAATTGTTGCAAGAGATATGCAAATGTTAGGAAGTAGAAACAGCAGCGAAACGCAATCAAACTCTACAGAAGAAGCTTCAATGGATCAAACTCCTTTGGATGATGAAATTCCTTTTTAGTTAATCAAATTTCTTTACTACAATACTTGCATTGGTTCCACCAAATCCAAAACTGTTAGACATGAAGGAAGAAAAATCCTTTTTTTCAATTAATTGATCTGCCAATACAAGATCTTTTGCTTCGTCTATAGGGTCTATAAGGTTTAAAGATTCAGCAATGAATTTGTCTTTTAACATTAAGATACTATAAATGCATTCCAATACTCCAGCCGCTCCTAAGGCGTGGCCAGTTTGTGATTTAGTTGAGCCAATAATTGGCTTTTCATCAAATACTTTCTTGATTGCATTTAATTCTATTGGATCTCCAGTAGGAGTGGATGTGCCATGGGCATTTAAATAATCTACAGTATTTAGTTTACTCATTAGCAATGCTTGTCTCATACAATTAGTTGCACCAGATCCAGAGGGAGATACCATGTCTTCACCATCTGAAGTAGCCGAGTAACCAACTATTTCACCATAAATTTTTGCTCCTCTTTTTTTCGCGTGCTCCAATTCTTCTAAAATAATAATTCCGCCACCAGCAGAAATAACAAAACCATCTCTTTCTTTGTCAAATGGTCTTGATGCTTCCTCTGGGTGCGAATTATATTTACTTGATAATGCCCCCATAGCGTCAAAAAGAGCAGACTGTGTCCAATGTTCGTCTTCTCCTCCACCTGCTAGAACTATGTCTTGTTTTCCTAATTGTATCTGTTCCCATGCTGAACCAATACAATGAGCACTAGTGGAACATGCAGAAGAGATCGAATAATTTATACCTCTTATTCCCAGAAAAGTTGCTAAGCATGCCGAAACAGTACTGCCCATCGTTTGTGTAACTCTATAGGGTCCAATTCTTTTAATTCCTTTTTCTCTGGCTATATCTGCAGCTTCCACTTGACTTCTTGAAGAAGCACCTCCAGAACCAGCAATTATCCCTATGCGGTCAGAATTAAACATATCCACTGAAATACCCGCATCTTTAATTGCTTCTTGAGCACTTAGATAAGAATATGCAGCTGTCTCACCCATAAATCTGAACATCTTTCTGTCAATTAATTCGGATAGGTTTAGATTAATGGAACCTGAAATTTCACTTTTCATCCCCATTTCTTTATACTCAGTGTTTATAGAAATTCCAGATTTTCCATTTAACAGAGAAGTGTTTATTTCATTAATTCCAGTTCCTATCGGAGAAATGGCTCCCAGACCGGTTATGACTGCTCTTTTTAATTCCATTATTTTAAAAACCAGATGGATCTTTGAATAAACCAACTTTAAGGTTCTTAGCTGTGTAAATTTCTTTGCCATCTACTTTCATTGAACCATCGGCAAAACCAACCACCAAATTTTGTTTCCTTATTTTTTTAATATCTATTTCGTACTCAACTAAATTAGCTTTTTGCAGAACTTGTCCAAAAAATTTTACCTCTCCAGCTCCTAGAGCTCTGCCAATTCCAGAATTTCCTTCCCATAATAGGTAGAAACCAAGCAACTGCCACATCGCGTCCAAACCCAAGCATCCAGGCATAACGGGATCGCCGGTAAAGTGACAATCAAAAAACCATAAATCAGGAGTTATATCGAGCTCGCCCTTTATTTGACCGTTCTCAAAAGTTCCTAAGGTAGAGTTTACTTCAGTAATTCTATCCATCATCAGCATTTCATTATTTGGTAATTTGCCATTCGATGGTCCAAATAATTCCCCTTTAGAGCATTTTATTAAATCTTCTTTAGAATAACTCTGTGCTGGCTTAAAAATTGTCTCTCCCATAGCGATATATTACAGCATTTGAAAAGATTGCGAGCAGAGAGTTTATTAGATAAGATGCCCATCTTTTAAGAAAATTTAAAATGTACGCAGTGATTAAAAGTGGTGGTAAACAGCATAAAGTGGCTGAAGGAGAGATCATCACAATAGAAAAAATTGATGCTGAGGAGGGTTCAAATGTTGAGTTTTCTGAGGTATTAGCTGTTAATAAAGAAGGAAATCTTCAGGTTGGAAGACCCTTGTTAGAAGGCGCAAAAGTTATTGGAAAAGTTATAAATCATCTAAAAGCACCTAAAATAACAATTATTAAAATGAAAAGACGTAAAGATTGGAGAAAAAAACAGGGTCACAGGCAAAATTTATCCAAAGTAGAAATCAAATCAATAGAGACTAAATAATGGCACATAAAAAAGCAGGTGGAAGCACCAGAAATGGAAGAGACTCTAATCCTAAGTTTTTAGGCGTTAAAGCTTACGGTGGACAAACTGTGTCAGCGGGATCTATTATCGTTAGGCAGAGGGGAACAAAATTTCATCCAGGCACTAACGTTGGAGTTGGGAAAGATCATACGCTCTTTGCAAAATGTGATGGGAAGGTTTCCTTTGAAAAGAAAGGAAAAAACCTTCGTCAATTTGTAAATATAGAATCAATAAAATAATATCGTGCGCTTCATAGATGAAGCATCCATAGAAGTAACTGCTGGGAATGGTGGTAACGGATGCTTAAGTTTCAGAAGAGAAAAATTTATTCCCAAAGGAGGACCTGATGGAGGCGATGGAGGTTCAGGTGGAGACATTATTATTGAAACAGATGAGTCACTGACAACTCTTCAAGATTTTAGACTCCAAAAAAAATATAAAGCTAAAAATGGTAGTCAAGGTTTAGGTAAAAATAAACATGGTAAAGATGCAGAAAATACTATCTTAAAAGTTCCAGTTGGCACTCTGATAATCGATGAAGAGACAAATGAGCTGATAGCAGATTTAATTGAAAATACTCAGACTATAGTTTTAGCAAAAGGAGGAAAGGGAGGTTTTGGCAATGCTCGGTTTAAAACTTCTACCAACAGAGCTCCAAGAAAAACAACAGACGGAGACGAAGGAGAAAAATTTAACATTAAGCTAGAACTTAAAGTTTTAGCAGATGTAGGGCTATTAGGAATGCCAAATGTCGGAAAATCTACTTTAATTTCTAAAATATCCTCTGCAAAACCTAAAGTGGCAGATTATCCTTTCACTACGTTAAGTCCAAATTTGGGAGTTGTTCAAAGTGGTTTTAACTCTTTTGTTGTTGCAGATGTACCTGGATTAATACCTGGAGCCTCCGAAGGAATAGGATTAGGAATACAATTTTTAAAACATTTATCCAGAGTAAAAGTTTTGCTTCATATAGTGGATGTTTCATCTTTTGAAGCAAGAAACATTGTTAAAAATATAAACGATATTAATAAAGAGCTTGAACTTTTTGGTTCTGAGTTAGCTCAAAAAGAACAATGGATTGTCATTAATAAAAATGATCTTGATCCATCCAAAGAAGAGATGATAAGAAAAGAGATAAAAGAAGAGTTTAAAAAACAAAAAATATTTTCTATATCTGCAATCACGGGAAAAGGGTTAGAAAACTTAATATCTGAAATCGGAACTAAAGTTTTTTCATTAGACTAGAATATAGCATGTCCAAAGTTATAGTCATAAAGATCGGTACGAGCTTGGTAACAGACTCAAATGACTCAATAGATAAACAATTTATTAGATCTGTTTCGTCCCAAATTAGAGATCTTGTTGAAAAAGGGTTTGAGGTAACAGTTGTATCCTCGGGAGCTATAGCACATGGAATGAAATCTTGGGGAATAAAAGAAAAACCAAAAGAAATTGATCGATTGCAAGCTCTATCTGCAGTAGGTCAAATTGGCTTGATTAATGCTTATCAAGATGAATTCCGTATTCATGGTCTTTTAGCTGCACAAGTTTTGATTAGTCATGGCGATTTTAAGGACGAGAACCGTTCAAAAAATATAAAGACAAGTTTGAAAAATATATTTAGTTTAGGAGCTATTCCAATAATAAACGAAAACGATTCTGTATCAACAGAAGAAATACAACACGGGGATAACGATCAATTAAGCGGTGAGGTTGCATGTCTAATTGAAGCAAATTATTTAATAATTTTGACTGATCAAAATGGTATTTACAAAGAAGATCCTAAAAAAAATGCCGCAACTAAACTAATTAAAGAAATTAATATAAAAGAACTTGATGACTATGATATTAAATTTGGAAAACCTGGAGAATTTGGTAGGGGAGGAATGGAAACAAAACTAAAAGCCGCAAAAAATTATTTAAAAGAAACAAACGAAGTTTGGATTGCCAATGGAAAAACCAGCAATATAATTTTAGATATCTTGGATGGAAAAGGCCAAGGAACGAAGATTATGTTAACTGATTGACTTAATAGCTTTATTAAGTCTTGATTTTTGTCTACCAGCACTATTCTTAGAGATGACTTTTTTGTTGGCCATTTTATCAATTAGTTTCTGAGTAGATTTAAAGTTCGTTTTGGCAAGTTCAGAATCCTTAGAAGAAACTGCCTCCTCGACTCCTTTAATAGCAGTTCGAACAGCTGCTCGCTGACTACTCTTAAGAGAATTTCTAGTTAAGGCTTGTCTCGCTCTTTTCTTTGCTGATTGTATGTTTGCCATTGGTTGCGAATGATGAGGTTTTATTTTCTTAAAGTCAATATCTTGAAGACAAAAACTATCAGACTTGTCTGAGTTTTGTTGTCTTTTTGTTTTTAGAAGCTGATTGATAGGTAATCGCTCCTATAATGAAATCAGCAAGATTTGTAATTCGATCTTCGTTAGATCTTAAAGACAAGTTTATTTCTGTTTTGTTTTCCAAAATACCTTGAGGTTTATTATTAATCTCGGCCCATTCAGGACTAGAACTAGAAATACTCCATTCCGCAAAAGTAACCATTATTGCTCCAGCCATGAACCGCAGTCGTTCGAAGGCAATTTCTTCTCCTAAGTCTTTTTTCAGTATCTTGAAGATCATATTTGTAACTTTTATTGCAGTAGGTGCCTTATCACTTCGAACTGAATATTTTTTTCTCCAGTCTGCAGATGTCAGTAATTCTCCCATAATCTTTAAAATATAATTTTTTCTTTTTGGATCTAACGCATTTTCAGCCATAGGAGTGATTAAAACAGTAACTAATTCTCTTAAATTAGGGTTTTTAGACACAGAGAGCACTTCGTCTAATAAAAATTTTCTTTTATTATCGAGAGGCGTTAGTCTGTAATCTAAAAGAGCATCTAGAAGATTTTCTTTGTCACCAAAATGATAATGAAGAGCAGAATGATTTTTTTGACCAGCTTCCCTAGCTATTTCTCTTGTTGAAACGTTATTAATTCCTTTTTCAGCAAACAATCTTTCAGCTGTTTCTATAATTTTTGTTTTAGTCCTATTGAGCAAAAGATTTTGAATGGCTTTATTATCCATAAATCAATTATAAGATACTTGTCTTAAATAAGCCAGATGTCTTATTTATTGTCTTAAATAACTATTAGATTAACAAATACAATGGTGGAGGCGGCGGGTATCGAACCCGCGTCCATCAATCCATCCCCGTCAGATCTACATGCTTAGTTTCATCTTTTAATCTCCTTTTAAAAACTCCGATGAGCAGGATTTTTTAAAAGCAGTCTGAAAATCTTTTTGAGAAAATATCAGACAAATTTTCTCAAGCAACCTATTAAATGACTTTTTTAAACCCTAATAGGTGTCGGGTTAAAAAAGCTAGCCGAATTATGCAGCTAGTGCGTAGTTTGCTTTATTGCCAACTAAATGTTTTGTAACTTATTTTATCGAGCTTGTTACCTGCTCGGCATGCACTTAAGGTTCTCGAACAAATGTCTAATCCGTTTCGCCCCCAAAGCGGAAATCTATTTTAATGAAATTATTTCAACTTACTAGAGAGTTTTCCTATTTTAGCTTTTTCTCTATCCCACTCTTTTCTTTTGATAGTTTCTCTTTTATCAAATTTAGTTTTTCCTTTTCCTAATGAAATGTTAATTTTTGCTAAGTTTGTTTTCCAAAAAATTTTTGTTGGAATACAGGTCAATCCTTTTTCTTGAGTTGCCCTAAAGATTTTGCCTAATTCTGATTTGGTCAAAAGTAATTTTTTAGTTCTATTTTGATCAACCTGAAAAGTGACCTCTTTTGGAGGAGATATTTTTAGTCCTAAAATCCATGCCTCGCCATCTTTCATTAGAACGTAGCTATCTTTCATATCTACTTCACCTGATCTGATACCTTTAACTTCCCATCCCTCGAGAGCTAGTCCTGCTTCGAAACTTTCTAGTAACTCAAAGTTGTATCGAGCTTGCCTGTTGTCAATCACAGGACGAGGGTTTCTTTTGTTATCTTTAGACATTAAGTTAGTATATCTAGTTAATTTAAAATCTAAAAAAAGAATGAATCAAAACAAGATTTGGCAGGGTAATTGGACTTTTATTTTAGCTGCGGCGGGTTCTGCAGTTGGGTTAGGAAATATCTGGAAATTTCCTTACATGGCCGGAACTAACGGCGGAAGTGCTTTTGTCCTTATTTACTTCTTTTGTATTTTGCTCATTGGGTTACCTGTCATGATGGCAGAAACGTATTTAGGCAGATATGGACGAAAAAGTCCTATAAACAGCATAAAAAAAGTAGTTGTTGATTTTAATTTGTCTTCTTATTGGAAAGTTTTGGGTTGGCTTGGCGCAATAGCTGGATTGATGATCTTATCCTACTATAGTGTTTTCGCTGGTATTTCTGCAGCATACATTTTTAATTTCATGCCAAGTAACGAAGTTGATCCTGTTTCATACTCATTAAATTATTTCAGTGAATTTGTTGGCTCGCCAATGAAAATGATTTTT
Organism: uncultured SAR86 cluster bacterium; assembly: GCA_902635045.1. Taxonomy (GTDB): domain Bacteria; phylum Pseudomonadota; class Gammaproteobacteria; order Magnimaribacterales; family AG-339-G14; genus CASICS01. The sequence goes on from CACPMT010000003.1 coordinate 123,495, forward strand.
TGGCATACGTTATTTTTAGGAATAACCTGCTTTATTGTTGGTAAAGGAGTTATAGATGGGATTGGTAAAACAATTAACTTTTTAATGCCGACTTTATTTTTATTAATAATTCTTTTGTGCATTTATTCATCTTTTACAGGTGATTTTTTACGAGCTTTTAATTTCTTATTTGATGCAGATTTTTCTAAAATTTCAACTTCGGTAATTATTGCTGCAATGGGTCAGGCATTTTTTACTTTGAGCATAGGTATGGGAGCAATCATGGCCTATGGGGCTTATATGCCTGAAAATCAACCTATTGCTAAAACAATTCCCATAATAATAATTTTAGATACTTCGGTTGCGTTATTTGCTGGATTAACTATTTTTCCGATAGTGTTTAGCAATCCAATTCTTTCAGTTTCTTCCGGTCCAGGATTATTATTTGAAACTTTACCGATTGCTTTTAGTTCTTTGCCCTTTGGAAGCATTTTTTCTTCAATTTTCTTTATTTTAATTTCTATTGCAGCAGTTAGTTCTTCAGTATCACTTATTGAACCTTTTACAGCGTGGGTAGAAGAACAAAAAATGTTCACTCGAAAATTAGGAGTAATAATTTTAGGTTTGTTCGCTTGGATATTAGGTTTGGGCAGTATTTTTTCATTCAATATTTGGAAAGAAATTTCCATTTTTGGTTTCGATTTTTTAAGTCTAATGGATTTTTTAACAAACAATATAATGTTGCCTTTTGGAGGCTTAGCAATTTGTTTATTGGTAGGGTGGGTTTTAGAAAAAGAAAAAATGAAAAAAGATTTAAAAATGAATAGTGGCTTTTATAATTTTTTTATTATCTGTTTAAAGTATGTAGCACCAATATCAATCGGAACTATTTTTTTAAGTTATTTCTTTTCCTGAAAAATTAGTTGCTAGAGTTTACGTTTTTATAACGATCAATCCATTTGGTTAATCTGCCATTTTCAAAATAAAGAGTAAAATGGTTATTATATTCTGTACTACTTCCGACAGTTAGAGTGCCGATATAAACCCAGACATCTGGGTTTAAGCCATCATTTAATGTTGGAGAGCCCATGATATATTTTACTTGCGCTTCTGTGAGACCAACTTCTAATTTCTCTATCATTTTATCGGTTACTATGCTTCCCTGAGGGACTGAAACTTTGTAAAAGTTATCGAAGAAATTTAAAGAGCATCCATTTAGAATAAAAATAAATAGTGAAATATAAATCGTTTTTAGTAAAATTCTACAAATCATGATTAAGACTCAATTATATACATTCTTATGAGCGAAGATAAAAATTTAAGAGATGCAGGTTTAAAAGTAACTTTACCGAGGGTAAGAATATTAGAAATTTTTGATAAATCTCCTGAAAGACACTTAAGTGCTGATGATGTTTATAAAAAAATCTTAGATTCGGGTGACGAAGTTGGTCTGGCAACCGTTTACAGAGTGCTGACTCAATTTGAATCAGCAGGGATTCTAGAAAAACAAAATTTTGAATCAGGTCATTCAGTTTATGAGCTGGCTTCAAACCCAGACTTTGATGAACATCATGACCATATGGTATGCATAAAGACTGGAAAAGTAATTGAATTCAACGATCAAATGATCGAGGACATTCAAGAAAAGCTTGCAGATTCCCATGGTTATAAATTGATAGACCATAAACTTGTCCTCTATGTTGAGCCAAAAAAAGAAAATGAATAAAAAAGACAATAATGAGGAAACAGCTGATGAAGAAATAAAGCAATCTTCTGAAGAAAACGATGATTTAGAAAAAAAGGAAGAGGCTGTTTCAGAAGAAACTGAAAAAGCAGAAAATTCATTAGAAGATTTAGAAGAAAAAGTTCTAAGAGCTCAAGCTGAAGTTCAAAATGTTAGACGAACTGCTCAAAATGAAGTTTTAAAAGCTCGTTTGTATGGTTCTGAATCTCTTGTTAAGGATATTCTTCCGTCGATTGATAATCTTTTTAGAACTTTAGAGCATCAAGACGAAAAAACTAAAAGTGTCCCTTCAGAAGGAATTGAACTTGTAATAAGAGAGATGTTGGGTGCTTTAGATAAAAATGGTATTTCTGTAATAGATCCAAAAAACGAAGAGTTTAATCCAGATGAGCACGAAGCCATATCGGTAGTAGAAAATAAGGCAGTTTCGCCTAATACTTGCCTTGAAGTAACTCAAAAAGGATTTAAATTTAAAGATAGAGTAATAAGGCCAGCAATGGTAGTAGTTAGCAAAAAGTAAAATTTATCCTTGAAAAAAATATATTAGCCCTCAATAAGTGTTTGTAAGAATATTTATGGAGATTTAAATGGCTAAGATTATAGGTATTGATTTAGGAACCACAAATTCATGTGTTTCTATCATGGAAGGTGACAGCGCCAAAGTCATTGAAAACGCTGAAGGTGAGAGAACTACTCCCTCCGTTGTAGCATATACAGATAGTGAAACACTAGTTGGCTCAAGCGCTAAGAGGCAATCTGTAACAAATCCAGAAAATACGCTATATGCCATAAAAAGACTGATTGGTAGGAAATTCTCTGATGAAGTTGTAACAAAGGATAAAGAAGTGTCTCCTTTTGAAATTATTAAGGCAAAAAACGGCGATGCATGGGTTAAAGCAAATGGAGAGAGTTTAGCTCCTCAACAAGTTTCTGCTCAAATTTTAATGAAAATGAAAAAATCTGCTGAAGATTACCTAGGACATGAGGTCAAAGAGGCCGTGGTAACTGTTCCAGCTTATTTTAATGATTCACAAAGACAGGCGACAAAAGATGCAGGAAAAATAGCTGGATTAGAGGTTAAAAGAATAATAAATGAGCCTACCGCTGCTGCTCTAGCATTTGGTTTGGATAAAAAAACGGGAGACCAAAAGATAGCTGTTTTCGATCTCGGAGGAGGAACATTTGATATTTCTATCATAGAACTAGCTGAAATTGATGGCGAAAAACAGTTTGAAGTTCTATCTACTAATGGAGACACATTCCTAGGTGGAGAAGATTTTGATCTCGCGTTAATAGACCATCTTGTTGATGAATTCAAAAAAGAACAGAATTTCGATTTGAAATCAGATCCGGCTGCTCTTCAAAGACTAAAAGAAGCAGCAGAAAAAGCTAAAATTGAATTGTCGTCTAATCAACAAACTGAAATTAATCTTCCTTACATCACTGCCGATTCATCAGGCCCAAAACATCTTTTAATTAAGCTAACTAGATCTAAACTTGAGGCTTTAGTAGAACCGCTTGTTGCTAGAAGCTTAAAGCCAGTTGAGATTGCACTAAAGGATGCAAAGTTAAAAACTTCTGACATCAATGATGTAATTTTAGTAGGCGGACAAACAAGAATGCCTATGGTTCAGGAAAAAGTTAAAGAATTTTTTGGCAAAGAGCCAAGAAAAGATATTAACCCAGATGAAGCCGTTGCTGTTGGAGCTGCCGTCCAGGGAGCTGTTTTATCTGGAGACGTAACAGATATCCTGCTTTTAGATGTTACACCTCTTACTTTAGGAATAGAAACTATGGGTGGAGTTATGACGCCTGTGATTGAAAAAAACACAACTATTCCAACCAACAAATCTCAGATTTTTTCAACCGCAGAGGATAATCAGACTGCTGTAACCGTAAACGTTGTTCAAGGGGAGAGAAAGCAAGCAAAAGAAAATAAACAGTTAGGTTTATTCAATTTAGATGGGATTCCAGCTGCGCCAAGAGGTATGCCTCAAATTGAGGTGTCTTTTGACATAGATGCAAATGGAATTTTAAATGTTTCAGCTAAAGATAAAGCAACCGATAAAAAACAATCTATTACTATTCAGGCTTCGGGTGGTTTATCTGAAGAAGAAATAGAAAAAATGGTTACCGAAGCAGAAGCTAATGCTGAAGAAGATAAAATTTTCGAAGAAATGGTGCAGGCAAGAAATTCTGCAGATACTTTAATTCACAGCTGCAAGAAAACTTTAGAAGAATCAGCTGATAAAGTTGAAGAAAATGAAAAAACTCAAATTGAAGAAGCGATAACTTCTCTTGAGGAAGCCATGAAAGGCGAAGATAAACAAGAAATAGAAGACAAAACCAAAGCGCTTGCTGAGGCTTCATCTTCTTTAGCCCAGAGACTTTACGCAGAGCAACAACAAAACGCTTCAACTGATCAAGGAGGCCAGGAATCAGAATCCGCTGACGACTCAGCTGTAGATGCAGATTTTGAAGAAGTAAAAGAAGAAGCCAAAGAACAAGAAAAATAGTTCTTATATTTTTGACTAAGCATCAAAATGAGTAAAAGAGATTACTATGAGGTGCTAGGCGTCAACAAAAATACGTCTAAAGACGAACTAAAAAAAGCCTACCGTAAATTAGCTATGAAATATCATCCGGATAGAAATCCAGATGATCAAGCAGCTTCCGAAAAATTTAAAGAACTATCAGAAGCATACGAAATTCTTTCGGACGATCAAAAACGACAAGCCTACGATCAATTTGGACATGATGGAGTAAATCCTTCTTTCTCAAATGCGCAAGGAGCAGCAGAAGGATTTAGCGATATATTTGGAGATATCTTTTCTGATATTTTTGGCGGTTCTTCCAGAACAAGAAGCAGGTCTCAGAGAGGAGCTGACTTAAGTTATAGTGTTGAAGTTTCTCTCGAAGATGCCGTCAAAGGCACAAGCATAAATCTTGATATTCCTTCGAGTGAGAGATGTTCGGGAACTTGGCATCGTTGCAACCATTGTAACGGCACAGGAGTAATTAGAATGCAACAAGGGTTTTTTTCAATGCAACAGACTTGTCCACATTGCAGAGGGGAAGGTGAAATACATGATCCAAATTGTTCTATCTGTGGCGGAGCAGGCTTCATTAAGAAAAATAAAACACTTTCAGTAAAAATTCCAGAGGGCGTCGATACCGGAGATAGAATAAGATTATCTGGTGAAGGCGATTCTGGTAAACATGGAAATGGTGATCTATACATACAAGTAGACGTCCAAAGACACAAAATCTTTGAAAGAGACGGAAAGCATTTATATTGCGAGGTTCCGATCAATTATGCTGATGCTGTACTTGGTGGTGATATCGAGGTCCCAACGCTTGATGGCAAAGTTAAAATTAAAATTCCTGAAGGAACACAAAGCCATAAATTATTTAGGTTAAATGGAAAAGGGATCAAGCCTTTAAGAGGAGGATCAAAAGGGGATATACTTGTAAGGGTGTTAGTTGAAATACCTGTTAAATTGAACAAAGAGCAAGCTGCGTTACTTAGAAAGTTTAAGGAATCTTTAAGCAGTTCCGAAAATACTCCTATGAAGAATACTTGGTTAAAAAGCGCTAAAGAATTTTTAAAGGGTTTTTAATGTCCATTTCTCTTTTAATTTCTGGAGTTACAGGAAAATTAGGAAAAGTTGTTGCTGAAGAGTTAGAAAATACAGAAAGTATCTTTTTGGCTGGAGGTCATGCCTCATCAAGTAACACACATTTAGGCAAACCATTAAATTCAATTTTAAATATTGAATGCAAAGAAAAATTAATCTCAAATTTCGATAATATCGATTATGAAATTGATGCAGTTCTGGATGTATCTTCAATAGATAATTTTCGACATCTAACTGAATTTTGCTTAAAAAAAGAATTACCACTTATATTGGCTAGTACTGGTCATAGTAAAGACCAGTTATCTTCTTTAGAGAAATATAGTAACGATTTGCCTATCTTAATTGCTCCTAATTTGAGTTTAGGAGTAAATCTTCTAAAAAAATCTTTATTACCCTTAAAAAATAATGGATCTATCAATAAAATTGAAATTACTGAGACTCACCATAAAGAAAAAAAAGATTCCCCTTCTGGAACAGCAAAAGATTTGGCTGAATTTATTGATAAAAATTTGCATCTAAAAGCTAAAACAGTTGTTAAATCTATCAGAGATGAATCTTCTGTAGGTACTCATGAGGTAAAGATATCTTTAGATAATGATGAGTTAATAATTACCCATAATGCTTTTGATAGAAAAATCTTTGCAAAAGGGGCAATAAAAGCAATTGAATGGATTGTTAATCAAAAGCCAGGGCTTTATTCCATGCAAGAAATAATTTTCTAAGCCTTTTGAATAAATTAATTTTTATGGTTTAATTGCCCACAATTCACTTTAAGTGAATAAAACACACTCGAAAAGATTGAGTATTCGGGTGCTTCTTTTGCTCAAAAGAAGTTGAATACTTAGCTTCGAGGAAGAATAACCCAGCCGCAAGGCTTTAAAAAGGAGCAAAAATGGATATTTCCATAGAACAAATGCTGAAAGCAGGCGTGCATTTTGGCCATCAAACAAGATTTTGGAATCCCAAAATGGATCCTTTTATTTTTGGTAATAGAAATAAAGTCCACATAATAAATTTAGAAAAGACTCTAGAGCATCTGAAACCCTCCGTTGAATTTTGTAAGCAATTAGCTGCAGCAAACAATAGAATTTTATTCGTTGGAACTAAAAGAGCTGCTAGCAAAGTAATAAAATCAGAAGCAGAAAGATGCGACATGCCATATGTAAATTACAGATGGTTGGGAGGAATGTTAACAAATTATAAAACGGTAAGAGCCTCAATTAGGCGCCTAGAAATTTTAAAAACGCAAGAAGAAGAAGGAAAGTTTAACGACTTAACAAAAAAAGAAGTTCTTGGAATTAAACGAGAGATGGAAAAACTAGAAAGATCGATAGGGGGTATAAAAAACATGGGAGGTCTTCCTGAAGCCTTATTTATAATTGATGTTAACAACGAAAAAATTGCAGTAGCTGAAGCTAGAAAAATGGGAATCCCTATTATAGGTTTAGTAGATACCAATTCAGACCCAGATAGTGTTGATTATGTTATTCCAGGTAATGACGATGCTATTCGTTCTGTTTCTTTAATTGCTAGAATAATTTCAAATGCCTGCTTAGATGGGGCTTCGAGAGCTACCGGCTTAGGGTCTAAAAAGGACGGACCCGTCATATTAAGAAAAAGTGAAATTGAGGAATCTAAAGATTCATCCGCAAAAGATGAAAATGAAGAAGTCTCAACCGAACCATCTTCAGAAGAAGCAGCTAAAGATGATGATTCAATAAAAGATTCCGAAGAAAAATAAGAGGAAAAAATGAATATTAGCGCTAAAGATGTCAAACACTTAAGAGAAAAAACAGGATTAGGCATGATGGAATGCAAAAAAGCTTTAATGGAAGCCGAAGGAGATGCTGATCTAGCTATTACAAATTTAAGAAAAAATAGTGCCTTGAAGGCAGAAAAGAAATCATCAAGAGCTGCTGTTGAAGGAATCATTCTGTCTAATACAAAAGATTCAAGCAATTCTATTTTGATAGAAATTAACTGTGAGACTGATTTTGTTGCTAAAGATGCTAACTTCTTAACTTTTGCTGGAGAGGTTTTAAAAATATGTCTTAATTCTCCTGACGCTAGTTTAGAAAAATTATTATCAGATTCTTTAGAAGAAAAAAGGCAAAATCTTGTCCAAAAAATTGGTGAAAACATTGTAATTAGGAGAAAATTTAATCTTTCATCTCCTTTCGTATATTCATATATACACGGAAATAAAAAAATTGGAGTTCTGGTATCTCTTGATCAAGAAAATGAAGAGCTCGGAAAAGACTTAGCAATGCATATTGCTGCTTCTAACCCTTTGGCTATAAGTCCAGAAGAAATATCAGAAGAAATAATTAATAAAGAAAAGGAAATTATCGAGGCACAAGTTTCTGATGTAGATAAGCCTCCAGAAATTGTTGAAAAAATGACTTCAGGAAGACTAAAAAAATTTCTTTCAGAAGTCAGTTTAATCGATCAACCATTTGTGAAAGACCCTTCACTCAACGTGAGCGATCTCTTAAAAAATAATAATAATTCTGTTTTGTCTTTTACTAGATACGAAGTAGGGGAGGGAATAGAAGTTGAGAAAAAAGATTTTGCTGAAGAAGTTCAAGCCCAGTTAGAGAATTAATTTAAAAAAATGATTGTTGAAATAGAAGCTGAAACCAAGGATGGCATGAAAAAAACTATATCTGCTTTGGAAGTAACATTTCAAAGAATTAGGACTGGCCGGGCAAACCCTTCTCTGTTGGATTCAATCGAAGTTGATTATTATGGGAATCCGACCCCATTGAAGCAAGTTAGCAATATAACCGTTGAGAACGCTAAAACTTTGTCTATTTCTCCTTGGGAGAAAGATATGGTTGTTCCCATCGAAAAGGCAATCCAATCTTCAGATATAGGAGTGCAACCCTCAACCTCAGGTGAAGTTATAAGAGTAATTCTTCCTGACTTAACAGAAGAAACTAGGAGGGAACTTATTAAAGTTGCAAAATCTGAAGCTGAGAATTCCAAAGTTTCTATCAGAAATCAAAGAAGAGACGCTAATGGCATGTTAAAGGAGTATCTAAATGAGAAAGAGATATCAGAAGATGACTTAAAAAAAGGTGAGGAACTTATTCAGAGAGCAACTGATGAATTCGTAAAAAAAGTTGATATTCTTTTAGAGGAAAAAGAAAAGGATCTCCTAGATTTCTAGATAAGCCATGAGAAAGCTTCCAAACCATGTTGCCATAATTATGGATGGAAACACGAGATGGGCAGAAAATAATAATTTAGATAAAAATGATGGCCACAAAGAAGGAGTTAAAAAAGCTCGGTTAGCGGTTGAATTTTTTTTAGAAAATAAGATAAAAAATTTAACTCTTTTTGCTTTTAGTACTGAAAATTGGGGAAGAGAAAAAAAAGAGGTAAAAGCTCTCCTAAAACTTTTTTTGGAAGCTATCAATGAGCAAACTCCTGACTTAATTAAAAATAAAGTTAAATTAAATTTCATTGGCGAGATTTCTCGCTTTGACAAAGCTTTAATTAAAAAGATAAAAAGCTCGCAAACAAAAACAAGTAAATACGTTTCAAAAATGAGCTTAAACATTGCTATAAGCTATGGTGGAAGATGGGACATTGAACAAGCTTTAAAATCTATTGTTAAAGACATTTTGAAAAGAAAAATCAAAGTTAAAAATATAGACGAAAGCTTAATAGCTAATTACTTGTCCACTTCGTTAATTCCCGATCCAGATTTGATCATTAGGTCTGCCGGAGAGCAAAGAATTAGTAACTTTTATCTTTGGCAGGCCGCGTACTCTGAAATTTATTTTTCAAAAAAACTTTGGCCTGATTTTAACGAGAGAGACTTTAAAAAGGCTTTAGATGAGTATGCACAAAGAAAAAGAAAATTTGGAGTCAAGACAGGCAATTAGATGTACACACGAGAAATTACCGCTTTATTAATTCTAATAACTTTATTATTAATTATTTTTTTAGCACCACCCCTAATTTTTAAAACAACCATTTTTTTTATTGTTGGTTTAGCGTTTTACGAATTATTTTTTTTAATAAAAAAACCATACTGGCCTTCAATAACTTTTTTTATTTTTCTTCTTATTTTTCTTTTTTTTGCAAGCATTTTTGAAGAAAATAGAATTTTATTTTTATACGCAATAATGATATCTGCGCTAAACGATTCTGGGGCTTACTATGTTGGAAAAAAATATGGTAGTAAAAAAATTTTCCCACTTACAAGCCCAAAAAAAACATTGGAAGGCTTGATGGCTGGCATATTCATTTCAAGTTCTACATTGTATTTAGTAGCATATTTACAAATTATAAAATTCGATTTAATTTTTTCTTCCTTCTCTGGAATCACTTTTTATTTTATTTTAACAGCATGCTCATTAATGGCAGTCTTTGGAGATTTCATTGAAAGTAGAATAAAAAGAATAGCAAATGTAAAGGATTCTGGATCACTCTTACCAGGACATGGAGGAATTCTAGATAGAATTGATAGTCATATTATAGTGGTACCAGCATTTTTTATATTGCTAGGAGTTATTACTTGAAAAAGGTGCTGATCCTAGGCTCCACTGGCTCTATTGGTCAGTCGACACTTGAAGTTATTGAAGCTAATAAAGAAGATTTTTCTCTGGCAGGTTTGGTAGCAAAATCAAATGAAAAATTACTATTAGAACAAGCAAACAAATACAAAGTTAATAATATTTGTTTAATTAATAAAAAGTCAAAAAATGACGTTTTTATTTCTGAATCTGAAATAGAAGATTTAATCTTCAGCGATCAAGTAGACATAGTTGTTGCAGCTATATCGGGCATTGCTGGATTAAAAACTATTTTAAGCTCCATACAAGCTGGAAAAAGGGTTTTAATTGCTAATAAGGAACCTCTGGTTGCAGCAGGACAGATTTTAATGGAGGAGGCGAAAAAATTTAATGCAGAAATTATACCTATCGATTCTGAGCATTGCGCCATCCATCAATGTCTTAAGAACATAGAAAAAGAGGATCTAAATAGAATAATAATCACTTGTTCAGGGGGACCATTTTTAGGAAAAAAAAATATGAATCTTAAAGAGGTATCAGTCGAAGATGCACTCAATCATCCTGTGTGGAAGATGGGATCCAAAAACCTAATTGATTCAGCAAGCCTTATGAATAAAGCTTTAGAAATAATTGAAGCCAAGTGGTTATTTGATCTTAAAAATGAACAAATAGATGTAATAATCCATCCGCAAAGCATAATTCACTCAATGGTAGAAACTAAAGATAATTCCATTCTTTCGGTTATGTCAGAGCCTGATATGAAAATTTGTATAGCTTATGGCCTTGGATTTCCAAGAAAAATAAAAAGTTTGTCTAAACCGCTAAGTTTTTTCAAAAATAATTTATTAGAATTTATAAATATAGATCAAATAGATTTTCCATCTATAAAATTTGCAAGAGATGCTTTAACTTCTGGAGGTTTGGTACCTGCAGCATTGAATGCAGCAAATGAAATAGCTGTAGAGAAATTTATTAATAATGAAATTAAGTTTGATTTAATCTTTGATACTATTAAACATGTAATGGAAAAATTTGATAAAAATAGTCCTAAAATTCAACCCACTTTGGAACAAATTCTTACTGCAGACGAAAAGGCAAGGTTATTTTCTCTAGACTACATTAAAAAAACCCAATGAACTTTCTTTTTTATATTTTTGGCTTTTTAACTTTGATATCAGTTATCACAGCAATTCACGAAGCTGGGCATTATTCTATGGCACGTTTATTTAAAGTAACCATATTAGATTTTTCTATTGGCATGGGTAAATCTTTAAAATCTTGGCGGGATAAAGCTAATACCGAATTTCACTTAAGAATGCTTCCCATCGGAGGATTCGTTAAAATGAAAGGAGAAGATGAAAGCAGAGATGCTGAAGATTCTTTTTCTTCAAAAAAATATTATCAAAAAGTTCTAATATTGTTAGCTGGACCTTTAGCAAATTTTTTCCTGGCTATTATTTTGCTTACAGGATTGAATATTTATGGAAATACCGCTATTTCATCTTTAGTTGGTTTTGTTGATAAAGAGAGCCCTTCCTATGAAGCCGGGTTTAAAAAAGACGATTTAATTATAAAAATTGATTCGTACGAAGTTTCGACTAGGTCTGACGCGCAGATGGCGCTTTCTAGAAGACTTGGGGAAACGGGAGATATAATCTTTCAAGTAAGATCTTCTGATGGAGAAAAGTCTTTAAAAATTCCAATTAATAGTTGGCTGCAAGGAGAAGAGCCATCAGATCTTTTGAAAAATTTAGGAATCAATGTTCCTATAAAACCTATTATTGGCAAAATTCTAACTAACAGCCCTGCTGAGATTTCAGGCCTTAAGAAGAATGATGAGATTCTTGAAATTGATAATGAAGTAGTTTATTCCTGGTCGGAAATCAAAAATAAAATAAATGATAATCTTGGATTGCCATCTGATTTCAAAATCAAACGAGATGAAGAAATTATTTTTCTTACAATATCGCCAGAATTTTCAGATGAGAAAAATGAATGGTTAATTGGAATTTCTGCTTCAAATAAAATTTCACCAGAAGCTTTAGTTTTTCAGAGAGAGGCTCCTTTATCTGCTCTAAGTAAAGCCACTATTCAAACATTTAATGTTGTGAATGATTCTTTTGAATTTCTTTATAAGATGATTATTGGCTATGTTTCTCCTAAGAATCTTGGTGGTCCTGTAATGATAGGTCAGTTTGCTGGAGAATCTCTAATATACGGTGGATTATATTCTTTTCTCTTATTAGTAAGTTATGTGAGCATCGGCTTAGGTGTTATAAATCTTGTTCCAATTCCTATTTTAGATGGGGGTCAAATTTTAATTTTGACAATTGAAAGGTTAAAGGGATCTCCTTTATCTCCAACAGTTTTAGATTTTACTTATAGATTTGGAATATCAGCAGTCATTCTTTTGATGGTTTTTGCTTTTATGAATGATATTTCAAGAATAGGAGTCTAAAAGTGTTACAAATTTTTCTAAAAAAATTTTTGATCTTTAGTCTTATATTAAGCTCATCTTTTTTTGTTGCATCAGAAGAATCTTGGATTGTTGAAGACATTAGAATAAGTGGATTACAGAGAATTTCTGCGGGAAGTATATTTTCTAATATCCCTGTTACTATTGGAGACAAAATTGCTACAGAAGATATTCAAAATATTTCAAAATCAATTTTTGCTACAGGAAATTTTGATGATATTCAGATTGGGAGAGATGGTAGCGCACTTCTAATTAACCTAAAAGAAAGACCTACAATCGATGAAATTTCTATCGAAGGAAATGAGGCAATAAAATCAGAAAGCCTACTAGATGGCCTTAAAAGATCAGGTATCTTCAGGGGGACTTTGTTTAAAAGATCAGTTTTTGAAAGTTTAAGCTCAGAACTTGAAAGACAATATATATCGCAAGGAAGGTATGGAGCAAATGTTGAAGTTTCTTCAGAAGATTTAGAAAGAAATAGAGTTAAATTAAACATCGTTATTGATGAAGGCTCTACTGCTGAAATAAAACGAGTCAATATAGTAGGAAATGAAAATTTTTCTGAAGAAGAGCTTTTAAGGTTTTTTAAATTAAAGCCTAGAACATGGAGATCAATTTTTTCTAAGAGAGAACCTTATTCCAAAGAGAATCTAAAGGGAGATCTAGAAAATTTAGAGTCTTTTTATAAAAATAGAGGATATCTAAAATTTAATGTCGATTCTTCAACTGTTTCTCTATCGGAAGATAAAAAAAATATATTTATTACAATAAATATTTCAGAAAATAAAATATTTTTTACAAATAAAGTTTCATATGCAGGAGATCTGCCTGACGCGATTTCTCCCGTTTTAATTTTGCAAAAAACACAATTCATCATTCCAAATGCTCCTTTTTCACAAGAGGCTCTTACTTTTGCAGAAGAAGAAATTAGTTCATTAATGAGCAATCAAGGTTTTTCTTCTGCAGAAGTTATAGCTTCTACTGAGGAAGCAGAAAAAGAAGGTTTTGTAGATGTTACTGTTTTTATTGATCCTGGACAAAGGACTTATATAAGAAAAATAAATTTTTCCGGCAATAAAAGAACTCATGATGTTGTCCTTAGGCGAGAAATGAGACAGATGGAAGGTTCATGGGCTTCAGATATTTTATTAGAGAGCTCTAAAAGAAGATTAGACAGACTTGGATATTTTAAAGAAGTTGAGTACGAAACAGTTCCTGTTCCCGGTGAAGCTGACAAGATAGATGTAAATTTTACTGTTGAGGAAGAATTTTCTGGTTCAATCGCGGGAAGCCTCGGTTACGGAGCTTACGGATTTAGTTTGGGTGTTAATTATTCAGAATCAAATGCCTTCGGGACAGGTAATAGAGTTAATTTAGGCGTTAATACAAGCGATTATCAAACCAATTTACAGTTTAATTTTTTTGATCCTTATTTCACCATTGATGGAATAGGATTAGGATATGGTGCATATTATTCTTCGTCTGATTATTCAGCATTTAATGCATCTGCATACAGCACAGATTCAGTTGGACTTTCATCAAATCTTGTTCTTCCAATTGATGAAATTCAACAACTTGGACTTTCAGCTGCTATTGATCAAACGAAGCTTAAATTAGATATTTTTTCTTCACAACAATTGATTGATTATGTTAACTCAGAAGGGGATACTCAAGATTCTATTACTTTAGGAGCGAGCTGGACTAGGAGTACTTTAAATAGGGGTTTATTTCCTACTGCAGGAACATTAAATCAAGTATCGGCAAATATTGCCGTGCCTCCAAGTGACGTAACCTATGGGAAAATTAGATATAATTTTAAATATTTCAGACCCATTTTCTTTAATTTAATATTCTCAACTAGGAATGAATTTGGAGCTTTATTTTCATATGGCGATACAGAGAATTCTCCACCATATCAAAACTTTTATGCAGGAGGCTTAAAATCTGTAAGGGGTTTTAAACAAAATACTCTTGGACCAAGAGCTGTATATAACACCGGATATTTCGTTTCTAACAGGCCTTCAGGAGGAGCTTATCTAGTCGAGGGTGGTTTAGATTTTATTTTCAATTTGGCTTTTTTAGATGACACAAGATCCGTAAGAAGTTCTTTATTTTTTGATTATGGTAATGTGTTCAGTGATGGATGCAAAAGCTACGAACTTCAATGTAGTGAATTCGATTTAGGTGAATTAAGATATTCTGTTGGTTTAGGTTTTACATGGATAACTCAACTTGGTCCACTATCTTTCTCTATCTCTTCAGCCTTGAATGATGATGAATTTGATGAGACTGAAGCATTTCAATTTGAAATAGGAAATCAGTTTTAATTCATAAATCTTCTGTATAATTCAAAAGTTAATTATGACAATTTACTAGTAAAACGGAGAAGGTTTATGAAAAAAATAATTTTTTACACAATATTAATGGCATCATCAATTTTTTCTATTCCTTTAAATGCTACAGAGGGGATTGCTGTAATAGATTACAGAACCGTATTTTTGGGAACAGATCTTGCAAGAGAAAGATTTACTGATCTTAGAGAGTCAAGCGAATACAAGACAATTAGCGATGAAGCTCAAAAAAAACAAGAAGAACTAATATCGGTGTCTGAAGAACTTCAAAAAGAAAGTAAAACTTTGTCCGACGAAGAAAAAGCAAGCATGCAAAAAAAGGCCCAAACTCTTTATCAAGATCTTCAGTATGCAAACCAAAAAGCACAGGCTCTTGAAAGTGAACTTTTACAAAAATTAGAAGCAGAGCAAACACCAAATGTGCAGAAAGTTATCAATGAATTAGTAAAGGCAAAGAAAATAAGCCTCTTATTCAACAGTGGTGCGTTACTTGCTTTTGATACATCTAATGATGCAATTAATGTAACTCCAGAAGTTATTGATTTGCTTAATCAAGCAAATAAAGAGTCCTCAAAGACAAAGTAAAATAAACTTGGTTTGAGTGAAAAAAAACTAAACCTTAAACAGATTGCTGATTATCTTGATGGAAAAATAATTGGCAATGAAGATTGTGAGGTTAGAAATATTTTACCTCTCGATCTTGCCAATGAAGAAGATATTTCTTTTTTATATAGTAAAAAATTTATTGATAAATTAAAAACTACAAAAGCCAAAGTTGTAGTGTTAGAAGAAAAATATACAAGCTTTAATAATTCGACTTCTATTGTAGTCAAAGATGCTCACTTAGCCTACGCTAAACTAACTCAGTTATTTAAGAAAGGCATAGACAAGATTGGAGTAAGCTCTGATGCTGCAATCAAATCTAATAGTATTGATCCCAGCTCCTATATTGGTCCGAAGGTAATAATTGAAGAGGATGTTGAGATCGGAAAAAATGTCAAGATTCTTGGAGGAGTTTATATTGGTCCGAAAGTAAAAATAGCAGACAATACGTTAATTTATTCAAATGTCTCAATTTATTCCGAAACAATAATAGGAAAAAATTGTATTATCCACGCTAATTCAGTACTAGGTTCAGACGGCTTAGGATTTGCAAATAAAGATGAAAAATGGGAAAAAATTGAACATCTAGGCATCGTTAAGGTGGAAAATGAAGTCGAGATTGGATCGGGATGCACTATTGATAGGTCATCGACTGGAGAAACTATTCTAAAATCAGGAGTAAAGTTAGATAATCAAGTGCATATAGCACATAATTGTGAGATTGGAGAAAATACTATAATTGGTGCGAAAACAGCAATAGCTGGTACAACTAAAATTGGAAAAAGATGTAAGATTGGCGGTGGTTGTGGAATCATTGATAATATTAAGTTGTGTGACGATATCACGGTTACTCCAATGTCTTTTGTCACAAAATCAATTACAAAAAAAGGAACATATTCAGGCGGTTCAATGTTGATGGAGCATAAAGATTGGCTAAAGCATTCTGCTAAATTAAATAGAAAAAATAAAAAGTGAATATAGAGGATATAAAAAAACTTTTACCTCACCGGTATCCAGCTTTGTTGGTGGATAGGGTTGTAGAGATAGAACATAACAAATATATAAAAGCTTTTAAAAATATAACAACTAATGAGCCTCATTTTATTGGTCATTTTCCAGACAAGGAAGTATTTCCTGGAGTATTGATTTTAGAAGCTTTGGCTCAGGCATCAGGTATTTTAGGCTTTGCAACAATGAATAAGACTCCAGAAGAAGGTTCTATATATTACTTTGTTGGGGCTGATAACCTGAGATTTAAGCGCCCAGTTGTTCCTGGGGACAGATTAACTCTAGAGTCAACTAAATTGTCTGATAAAAAAGGAATTTGGAAATTTCAATGCAAAGCTTCTGTCGAGGATGAATTTGTTTGTTCAGCTACAATTCTTTGTGCCGATAGACCTAAATAATGATTCATAAGTTATCTTTGATCGATCCATTAGCAAAAATAGATGATGGCGTAACCATTGGCCCTTATTCTGTGATAGGTCCTGAAGTTGAGATAGGTAAAAATTCAATAATTCACTCCCACGTTGTAATAGAAGGTCCAACTAAAATAGGAAAAAATAATGAAATATTTCAATTCGCCTCTATAGGAGGAGATCCTCAAGATAAAAAATATAAAAATGAAAAAACTTTCCTAGAAATTGGTAATGATAATGTAATAAGAGAGGGCGTTACAATTAACAGAGGAACCGTTCAAGAGAATTCTCTAACCAAAATAGGATCTAAAAATTTAATAATGGCATATTGTCATATTGCCCACGACTGCGAGATTCATGATGAAGTAGTTTTAGTAAATAACGCTTCACTGGCGGGCTGTGTAAAAATAGATAAAGGAGCAATCTTGGGAGGTTTTTCCTTAGTTCATCAATTTTGCAAAGTAGGGCAATACAGTTTTTCAGCTATGGGCAGTTCTATAGGCAAAGATATCCCAGCTTTTGTTAGAGTCAGCGGAAGTCCCGCTTTTCCAAGAGGTCTTAACACAACAGGTATTCAAAGGCTTAATCTTGGCAAGGAAGTTTCTGATGGATTAAAAGAAGCTTATAAAATTTTATATTTAAGAAACCTTAAATTAAAAGACGCAATAAATGAAATATCAAAAAAATTGAATAAAATTTCAGAAGTACAGATACTGTTGGACTCCATTAAAGCTTCTGAAAGAGGTATTGTTAGGTAGAAGTGAAAAAAATAAAATTTGCTTTTTCAGTAGGGGAAGAATCAGGAGATTTTTTAGGAGCGCAATTAATAAATAATTTAAAAAAAAAATACCCTGAAGCTAGTTTTGTTGGTCTTGCTGGCAATTTGATGCAAAAAGAAGGAATGGAATCTCTTTTTCCGATCAAAGATTTATCAGTTATGGGTTTGATCGATCCTTTATTGAATTTAAATAGACTTTTAAGAAGAAGAAAACAATTAATAGATTTTATTCTTGAAGAACAACCAGAATTTTTTATTGGAATTGATAGCCCATCTTTCAATGCGGGAATTGCAAAAAGAATAAAGTCTAAAACTAATACTAAAACCATTCAGTATGTTTGCCCCCAATTCTGGGCATGGAGAAAAAGAAGGGCCTCAAGATTTAAAAATTATTTGGATCATATTTATAGTATTTTTCCTTTCGAAGAAAAATTGCTGGCAAAAGAAGATATGTCATCTAGCTTCACGGGACATCCTCTTGCCGAACACTTTGAAATAGATGTAGATAAAAGAGAATTCAAAAGCAAAATGTCATTAAATAGCAAAAAAACATACATTGCTTTACTACCTGGTAGCAGAAAATCAGAATTAAAAAATCATCTCAAAATTTTAGAAAAGGTTGCAAGCAGTTATTTTTCCAGTAATCCAAATTATCATTTTATAATTGCCTTAACTGAAGAAAACCCAATAAGTGAAGATAGGTATCTTAAAAAAGAAAATATTTCTTTGATCAAAGGTAATACAAGAGAGGTTTTAAAAGCTTGTGACTATGCCATCGTTTCGTCTGGAACCGCTACATTAGAAGCTATGCTAAGCAAAACTCCTTTTTGCGTAATTTATAAGAGCAATTCAATAAGTAATTTTATAATTACAAATCTTTTGCTTCAGCTAGACTTTATTTCTCTTCCGAATATTTTAGCCAACAAAAAAATAGTCCCTGAACTCAGACAAAAGGATTTAAAAATAAAAAAAGTTATTAAAGAACTAAATTGCCTTATTGAAAACTCAAACGAAGAAATGATTAAAGAATTTAAAATTTTGCATCAATCTTTGATAAATGAAAATGATAATAAATTTTCAAAAATTATAGACAAACTATCCTTAGAATTTTGAAAACTTTTTTTGTTGGAGTTGA
The DNA here is from genome assembly GCA_902635045.1 of uncultured SAR86 cluster bacterium. Classification (GTDB taxonomy): domain Bacteria; phylum Pseudomonadota; class Gammaproteobacteria; order Magnimaribacterales; family AG-339-G14; genus CASICS01. The sequence continues at coordinate 142,143 of CACPMT010000003.1, forward strand.
CGAAGTGGGGAGAGGGTGTATCGCAGGACCAGTAGTAGCTGCGGCAGTTATTTTAAAAAAAAAGGAAATACTATCTTTAAAAGATTCCAAGTTATTATCTCCAAAAAAAAGAAAAATATTATCAGAAGACATTAAAAGAAATTGTATTGAATATTCTATAGCCAAGGTTTCTTCAAAAAAAATAGATAAGATAAATATAAGACAAGCTTCTCTTCTTGCAATGAAAATGGCTGTTGAAAAGTTAAATAAAAGAAATATAGAAGTTGTTGTAGATGGGGTTGATAAAATCGATACCTCACACAAATGTAAGGCGATTATAAAAGCTGATAGCATTTATAAAGAAGTAATGGCAGCCTCAATAATAGCAAAAGTTTATAGAGACGAATTTATGGAAGATTTAGATAGAAAATATCCACAATATCTTTTTGGCAAGCATAAAGGGTATCCTACAAAAGATCATTTGCATGCGCTTAGAAAGTTTGGTTCTATAGGAGAACATAGAAAAACATTTGGCCCTGTAAAAATATTGAATGAATAAATACACCCATTTAAATTTACACTCAGAATATTCCATTCAAGATGGGTTAATTAGAATAAATGAACTTGCTAACAAGGCTTATGAACTAGACTTCGAAAGCCTGGCTATCACCGATTTATCAAATTTATTTGGTTTTATTAAATTTTATAAAGAATTAAGAAAAAAAGGTATAAAGCCAATATGCGGATCAGATTTTATCCTATTAGGGGAAAATACCAGTCCCGGAAATCTTCAGTTACTTGTGAAAAACCTTAATGGATATAAAAATTTAATTCGTCTTATATCAAAAGCTCACACTATAGGGAAAGTTAATGGACATCCATATTTATCTATTCAAGATTTAACTAATTTTCCTGAAGATCTTATTTTAATTACCGGAAGTATTGAAAGCCAGATAGGGAAATCCATTTTGGCAGGAAAACAAGATACAGCGTTAAAGCAAATTGAGTATTTAAGAAACATTTATAAAGATAACTTTTTCTTGCAATTAACAAGAAACGGAAAAAATCAAGAGGAATTGTGCAATCAAACCTTGATAGAATTTTCAAAAAATTTAGGAATTCCAGTAGTAGCTACAAATCAAGTAAGATTTTTAGCTAAGGACGATTTCGAAGCGCACGAAACAAGAGTCTGTATTCAATCAGGCCATGTTTTAGGAGACAAAAGAAGACAGAGATTTTTTCAAGACTCCCAGTACTTTAAATCTACTGAAGAAATGAATGATCTTTTTTACGACGTTCCTGAGGCTCTATCAAATGCCTATGAAATTTCAAAAAAATGTAATTTGGAAGTGAAGACTGGAATTTATGTTTTACCTGATTTTAAAACTCCAAACAAATCTTCAGAAGCTGATTTTTTAAAAAACTTAATTCAAGACGGAATAACCAAAAAGCTTGAACTACAAAATTTTTCTGAAGTACCTGACACCTATAAGGAAAGATTAGATTATGAATTAAAAGTTATTTTAAAAATGGGTTATGAAGGATATTTTCTCATTGTTGCAGATTTTGTTAACTGGGCAAAACATAATTCTGTCCCTGTCGGTCCTGGAAGAGGATCTGGAGCAGGTTCTTTGATAGCCTATGCAATTGGTATTACAGGAATAGATCCGATCAAATACGATCTTTTATTTGAAAGATTTTTAAATCCTGATCGAATAAGCAATCCTGACTTTGATATAGATTTTTGCAGAGACGGAAGAGAAAAGGTAATCGAATACGTAACTGAAAAATATGGCAAAGAAGCAGTAGCTCAAATATGCACGTTTGGAACTATGGCTGCGAGAGCTGTCGTTAGAGATGTAGCAAGAGCACAAGGTAAGTCGTATGGATTAGCAGATAGACTTGCGAAGATGATTCCTTTCAGTCCGGAAATGACTCTTGAAAAGGCTCTTAAGGATAACTCTGATCTAAGACGAATTCTTAAAGTGGATGAGGATGCAGCTGAAATATTTGAAATGGCAAAAAAATTAGAGGGAATTATAAGAAATGTAGGTAAACATGCTGCGGGAGTTGTCATGGCTCCGTCCGAAATTAATGATTACTCCCCTTTATATTTAGATGAAACAACCGACACTCTTGCTACACAATTTGATATGAAAGATATTGAATCTGTAGGATTGCAAAAATTCGATTTTTTAGGATTAAAGACTCTTACGGTAATTAACAAAGCTCTAATAGAGATTAATAAATCTCGAAGTAAAATTAATTTGAAACCTATTGATATAGATGAAATAGATTTAGAAGATAAAGGCACTTTCGATTTATTACAGAAAGGCCTTTCAACCGCAGTATTTCAATTAGAATCAAGAGGAATCAAAGAATATATAGTCAAGTTAAAACCTAATAACTTTGAAGATATTATTGCTTTAGTTGCTTTATACAGACCTGGACCTTTAGAAATGAAAATGGTTGATACGTATATAAACAGAAAGAAAGGAATCGAAAAAACTAAATATGGTGATGAACATGTAGAAAAAATTCTAAAAAATACTTATGGAGTAATTGTTTATCAAGAACAAGTCATGCAATTAGCACAAGAATTTTCGGGATTTACTCTTGCACAAGCAGATTTATTAAGAAGAGCAATGGGCAAAAAAATTCCAGAAGAAATGGAAAAACAAAGACCCGTTTTTATTGATGGCGCTATAAAAAAAGGAAAATCATTAAGATTTGCAGAGGGCTTATTTGATCAAATAGAAACCTTTGCAGGATATGGTTTCAATAAATCTCATTCAGCAGCATACGCGATGATCTCTTATCAAACTGCCTGGTTAAAATCTCATTATCCTGCACAATTTATGGCTGCTGCGTTATCTTCTGAAATGGGAGATTCTGATAAAATTCAACTTCTTCTTGACGATGTTAAAGCTCTAGGGCTTAAAATTCTTCCTCCAAACATTAATTTAAGTTTAAGAGACTTTATTGCCATAGATAATGAGACAATTTTATTTGGGCTTGGAGCTATCAAGGGTGTAGGAGATCCAGCAATTGAAAATATTATTGAAGAAAGAACTAAAAAATCTTTTCAAAATTTGAATGAATTTGTATCCAGAATAGATTTAAAAAAGGCTGATAAAAGGTCGCTTGAACCTTTAATTAAATCTGGAGCATTAGATAATTTTGGAGAAAATAGATTTGAAATGCTAGGAAAATTAGAAGGCGCTTTAAAATTTGCAAGACAAAAGACTGAATTTAAAGAAAGTAAAATAGACGATTTATTTGGAGAAATCAGTGACTCAATTGAAGTAAAGGATACTAAATTGAGTAATAAATTTCTTGAAATAGGAAAATCTAAATTAGAATTTGCATCTTTAGGTTTCTATTTAACTGCTCATCCCATGGATGAACATGGCTGGGAAGTGAGAAAGGTTGCTCCCGAACCGATTTTGTCTTTGTCTTCAGGTAAACATATTCAAAGATGTTCAGGAGTTGTGATTGCTTTTAAAAAAATTAATACAAGGAGAGGCCCATTAGTCTTTGCAACGCTTGATGACAATTCAGATAGAATTGAGCTTGTAATTTCAGGAGACGTATTAGATAAGTTCGCTCAACCAATAGATAATGAAAAAATATTAATTGTAGATGGAGAAATATCTATTGATAATTTAAAAGAGAGAGAAAATCTTGGTCTGAGTAAAAAAATGAATGTTTCATCAATGCTTACTTTGGAACAAGCAAGAATAAAATTTGCTAGAAAGTTGACTATTTCTATGAATAGCAAGGATACTTCACTTTTAGAAGAAAATTTAAAGGAGTTAAAGTCTTTTTCATCAAGTGTTTCCGAAGGATGTCCTGTAGAAATTAGATATTCTTCAAAAGAAGTTGATGCTGAAATAGATGTAGGAAATAATTTTAAAATTTTATTAAATGACGCAAATTTTAAAAAACTCGTTAAAAATTATGGTGAAAAAAATTTAGACATCAGTTACTTTACAAGGCAATAAATGGCATATACATATTTAGAATTTGAAAAACCTATCAGCGATTTAGAAAATAAAATTGAAAAACTGAGATTATCTGGAGGTATAGAAAAAGACATAGAATCGGAGACATCTAAACTTAGCTCTCAGATAGAAAAGCTGACAAAGGAGATTTACTCAAACTTATCTATCTGGCAAAAAGTGCAAGTTGCCCGACATCCTCATAGGCCACATTTTTCTGATTATATTGAAAATATTTTTTCAGATTTTGATGAGCTTCACGGGGATAGAGTCTTTGGCGAAGACAAAGCGATTATAGGAGGACTAGCAAGATTTAAAAAAAGGCCGGTTGTTGTGGTTGGACAAGAAAAAGGAAAATCTACAGAAGATAAAATTTCAAGAAACTTTGGAATGGCCCAACCCGAAGGTTACAGAAAAACCGCTAGACTGATGAAAATGGCCGAAGATTTTGAATTGCCCCTAATTTCATTTATTGATACCCCAGGAGCTTACCCTGGGATTGAGAGTGAAGAAAGAGGAATGAGCGAAGCTATTGCAAAGAATTTAAGCCTTCTTTCTAATCTCAAAACACCAATAATAGTAATAATAACTGGAGAGGGAGGTTCAGGTGGAGCACTTGCAATTGGAATAGGAGATCATGTTTGTATGTTAGAGCATTCAATTTATGCGGTTGCATCTCCAGAGGCTTGTGCATCAATTGTTTGGAGAGATGGATCTAAAGCTAAAGATGCCGCAGAAGCTATGAAAGTAGATGCTTCAAATCTTAAGAATTTAGGCTTAATAGATGAAGTAATAGAAGAGCCTTTGGGAGGAGCTCATAGAGACATCAGAGGAGTATCAAATTCTATCTCTCAAGTTATAGAAAAAAAATTACTTACCTTTGACGAGGTTGATATCTCCGATTTGATAAATAAGAGATATGAAAAAATCATGTCCTATGGATCAATATAACAAATCTTGCATCCTTTAGAAGAAAAATTAAATTCTCTCATAAATAAAAAAGTAAAAAATTATTTTGTTGCTTACAGTGGCGGCGTAGATTCAACTGTCCTTCTTGATTGTGCGAATAAAATTATAAAATCTTTTAAGGATTCATCTCTTGTAGCATTACACATCAATCATAATTACTCTAGTGATTCTATTACTTGGAAAAATCACTGTATCGAGTTTTGCAATAAAAAAAACATAAAAATTTTAACTTTTGATTTAGATCTTTCAAAATTAAAAGGAGCCAGTTTAGAAAATCAGTTAAGAGACTTAAGATACAAAGTTTTTGCAGAAAACCTTGGTAAAGATGAACAACTCTTTATGGCTCATCACTTAGACGATAATGTAGAAACTTTATTTCTTAGGTTGTTTAGAGGAACTGGATTAAAAGGCGCCAAATCAATTCCATTTAAAAGATTGTTGGGCAAAGGCGAGCTTGTAAGGCCTTTTTTAGATTTTCCTAAAAAAGATATTGAAAAATATGCAGAAGAAAATGAATTAGATTTTATAAGCGACAAAACAAATGAAGATATCAGCTTCGACAGAAATTTTATTAGAAAAGAAATTACCCCTTTGATTGAAAAAAGATGGCCAAAATATAATGAAAATCTAAAAAAATTTATTTTAAATGTAAATGAATCCTATGAGATAGTAAACGATCAAATTAAAATTGACTTTAGTTTCGTTTCTTCAAGCAAAAAAGATCAAATAGTCTTATCAAAACTATTAGCTTTCCCAAAAAGCAAACAGAAAAATATAATAATTTTTTGGATAAATTCCTTAAACCTGAATGCACCAAATGGAAAAGTGCTAAATGAAATTGTAGATAAATTTGTATTTGCTAATAAAGATAAAGATCCAACTTTTTTTTGGGGCACCAAGGAAAAGAAAGGTTCGGTATGTTTAAAAATTAAGAAAGATAAGCTTATTGCAAAATCAATATCCTGATCTATTAATTCCATTAATAATTGCTTGAAATGATGCAACAACGGTATTTGAATTTATTCCAACACCCCAGAAGGTTCTATCTTTAATATAAAGTTCAATGTATGCGGCCGCAGAAGCATCAGACCCGGATGAAATAGCATTTTGCTGATAATCAGAAACTTTTAAATTAAATTTAAATTCACTTGATAGGGCATCAATAAACGAATCTATCGGACCATTACCTTTTCCATGTAAGTTTGCATCTTTGCCATTAATTCTCAGATTAAGATTTATTTCATCTATTTGTTTATTGTTTTCATCAATTTTAGAAACAATTTCATGATTTAAATATTCATACTTTCCATTAACTTCGATATATGTTCGATTAAAATTATCCCAAATTAAATCAGCTTCAAGCTCTTTGCCAGTTTCATCTGCAATTTTTTGAATGATACCTGAAAAATCTATTTGCAAACGTCTTGGTAAAGATAACCCATGATCTTTTTCTATAATATATGCCACACCGCCTTTTCCGGATTGACTATTTATTCGGATGACAGCTTCATAGTTTCTACCCACATCTTCAGGATCTATTGGAAGATAAGGAACTCTCCATTTTGGATCATTTGATTCTCTCATTGCATCAAAACCTTTTTTAATTGCATCTTGATGAGAACCAGAAAAAGCAGTGAAAACTAAATCTCCAGCGTACGGATGTCTAGGGTGGATTGGAAGTTGATTGCAATATTCAACTTCTCGCATCACTTTATTGATATCAGAAAAATCAAGTTTAGGATCGACTCCTTGAGTTAATTGATTAAGCGCTAACGAAACAATATCTACGTTTCCTGTTCTTTCTCCATTTCCAAAAAGCGTTCCTTCTATTCTATCGGCACCAGCCATTAGTCCCAATTCTGCGGCAGCAATTCCAGTTCCTCTATCGTTATGAGGATGAAGGCTTACCAAAACGTTGTCTCTTTGATCTAAATTTCGGCACATCCATTCTATTTGATCTGCGTAAATATTTGGTGACGCTAATTCTACTGTCGCAGGAAGATTCATAATAGTTTTAAGTTCTTTGCTTGGCTTCCATATTTGATTTACTTCATTGCATACCTCAACGGCATACTCTAACTCTGTTCCAGTAAAGCTTTCAGGACTATATTCAAATTGCCAGTTTGTACTTTTATTTTCATCTGCAAGTATTTTTACCAGCTTTGCTCCATCGGTAGCTATTTTTAAAATACCTTTTTTATCTTGTTTGAAAACAACTTCTCTTTGTAAAGTAGAGGTGGAATTATATAAATGTAAAATTACGTTTTCAGCTCCTTTAACAGATTCAAACGTCCTTTTGATTAAGCGTTCTCTAGCTTGCGTTAGAACCTGAATTTTAACATCACCTGGAATAAGTTTTTTCTCAATCAGTTCTCTAACAAAACTAAATTCTGTATCTGAAGCTGAAGGAAATCCTATTTCTATTTCTTTGAAGCCTAAGTCAACCAACATAGAAAAAAACCTTAATTTTTTTTCCATTCCCATTGGCTCAATCAAAGATTGATTTCCATCTCTTAAATCTACACTACACCAAATCGGTGATTTTTTTATTTGTTTTGTAGGCCAAGTCCTATCATCAAGAGAAATGACTTTAAAAGGAGAATATTTATTTACAGAGCTATTAACTATTTCTTTCAATTTTTTTCTTCATTTTATTCTAAAATAACATATAGAAATGGCATTATGAACGCAGACGAAATTTTTATAAAGGAAGTTGGGATTCAATATTGGACTTTGAATGAAAACTTCAAATTTAAAAATAATAAAATTAAGCTCAATAAACATATTAATTTTTCCCAAACTGAATCTGAGTTTTTGTATTCAATTTCCAAAGCTTTTGGACTGGATTTTCAATTAAAAGATTCATTAAAAATATACAAATTCTTAAAAGAAAATAAATTTTTGAGAGAAGCTAATATTAATAAATTAATGAAGGACCCAGATGCAAAAAGAAAAATTTGGATTGAAAACTCTTAATATTAAAAGAATGACCTTTGAGGATTTGGAGGATGTTTATAATATTGAAAAGCTCTCTAATCCAACTCCGTGGAGCAAGACTAGCTTTTCAGATTGTCTCAAGGGCTTTTATCAAAACTTAATTGTTACCTTAGATTCGGAAACCGTTGCCTTTTGTATAATGACTATTAACTTTACTGAGTCACATCTGCTTAATATATCTGTGCATCCAGATCATAGACATAAAGGCATTGGTGAAATTTTATTAGAAACATCAGAAAAAAAATCTATTAATAAAGGAGTTTCTGATATCTTTTTAGAAGTAAGAGAGTCTAATAAAAACGCTATTTCCTTTTATAAGAAAAATGGATACAAATATGTAGGTATCAGAAAAAACTATTATAAAAATATCTCTGGAAGAGAGGATGGATTAATATTTGCGAAACATTTAAAGATAAGTAAATTAAATAGCATTTATAATCAAATGACATATATGATTACAAGTCTTTTAAAAATTAGAAATTAATTGGGGTACAAATGGAGTATAGAAAGCTAGGAAATACTGATATAAAAGTAAGTCTCATATGTTTAGGAACTATGACCTGGGGCCAGCAAAATACTGAAGATGAGGGTCATGAACAGATGGATTACGCTGTTGATCAAGGTGTGAATTTCTTTGATACCGCTGAACTTTATTCGATACCTCCAAAAGAAGAAACACAAGGAAGAACTGAAGAAATCATAGGATCCTGGTTCAAGAAAAATAAAAATAGAGACAAAATTATTTTAGCAACTAAGGTTGCTGGCAGAAGTGGGATGAAGTGGTTTAGAGGCGGCGAGACCAGACTAGATAAGAAAAATATAGAAGCAGCTGTTGAAGGAAGTTTAAAAAGACTGAATACCGATTACATAGATTTATATCAATTACATTGGCCGGATAGACCTTTAAATATTTTTGGTGGAGGATTGGGGGCTTATAAGCATTATGATTTAGAGAGTATCGAAATTTCAGAAACATTAGAAGTATTATCGGAAATAGTAAAAACAGGAAAAGTAAGAAATATAGCTCTTTCTAACGAGACTCCATGGGGTCTTTCAGAATTTATCAATAAATCAGAAACATTAAACTTTCCAAGAGTTCAATCTGTTCAAAATGCTTATAATCTTTTAAATAGGACCTATGAATACGGGATGTCAGAATTTGCTCATAGGTCTTCAGTTGGCTTGCTAGCATATTCACCTTTAGCTCAGGGATACTTGTCAGGAAAATATTTAAACGGAGCTATGCCTAAGGGGTCTCGGACACAATTATTCGGCAGAGGTCAAAGATATGAAACTCCTGCTGCAGAAAAGTCTATTCAAGCATATGTCGATTATGCGAAAAAAATTGATATGGATCCTTCTGTAATGGCCAATGCTTTCGTGAACTCCAGAGATTTTGTTACGTCAAATATAATAGGAGCTACAACAATGGAGCAATTAAAACTTGCCATTGGTAGTTGGGAAGTAAAATTATCTGAAGAAGACTTTAAAGAATTTGACACTATACATGCAGCTTGTCCAAATCCTTGTCCCTAAAATTATTAAAATAGATAAAATTTTCTTGAATTTGGAATAATTTTTAATATTTATTAAAAATTTTTTGTTATGAATTTTTTTGAAAAAGACAAAAAAAACTCATTTTTTCTAACTAATTTAGAAATTGAGAGTGCCTATAAAAATTTTTCTGAGTTAACATCAGAAGAGATAACATCTATAAAGAAAATTAAATCAGAAAATTTTAAAAATTCCGAAACAAAAAATTCTTTTGAATTAAATATTATTGATCATAGAAGTTATCATTTTTTAATTTTTCAAAAAAAAGAGCTCATTGCTTATTCCAGGCTTGTTCCTCCAAGTTCAAATTTTAAAAATTTAACTTTAGAAAGATTTTGTGTAGCAAATGGTTATAAAGGAAGGGGGATTTCTCGTATTTTGATTAAACTAATTATTGATAGGGCTGCTGATCTTTTTCCAAAGGAAATTTTAAGCCTTTCTTCCCTAGAAGAAACAAAGCTTTTTTATGAAAAATTTGGATTTATTTCTAACTATTTCACCCATGACGAAAATGGCGATATTCATCATTTCATGACAAGAAAAGCTAAATAATCTTTATTTGATTTGCTTGCGGCCCCCTTGAACCATGAGAAACAACATAACTTACTCTAGTATTTTCTTTCAAAAATTTTCTATCCATTTCGGATACCGATGCAAAATGGATAAATAAATCTCCTCCTTTGTCTCTCTCTAAAAAACCATAACCTTTGCTTGGGTCAAACCATTTGATAGTCCCTTTCTCTCTCTTGATTCTATATTTTATTTGCCTTCCATAAACCAAGACCATACTCGAAATAAAAGTTGTAAAAAAAACAAAAAGAAAAAATGGTAAAAAACTATAATCAAATACCTTTTGAAAGTCATTCAATATGTAGAACTTGTAACATATAGAAAATAGAAAACTTACAATTAGTGCTGAAGTAGCTCCTCTAAACCACATATCTAATTATATTAACTCTAAAACTTTAAGATGGTCATTAAGTTTTTTCATTTTTACTTTTGACTCTTTCAGCTGTGATTTTCTTTCAGCTACTAAGCTTTTAGGAGCATTTTTAATGAATTTTTTATTTTCTAGTTGTTTTTTTAATCCTTGGAAAGTTTTTTCAAGCTTTACTAAGTTATTTTTACTTCTTGCTTTTTCATCTTGAACATCAATCAAGCCTTTTAATGGAATATAAATTTTTTCATTTTCAATTAAGAGAATTGCAGAAGGAGGGATCTTTTTATTTATTTTATTAATCTTATCAATTCCAGCCATATTCTGAAGATAGCTTATATTTTTCTTTAAAAGTTTATAGAGTGATCCATTACTTTCGCATAAGATATCTATTTTAGTCTTGTGAGAAATGAGCATTTCAGATCTTATATTTCTCACCCCTGAAATTGATTTCTTTAAAGCTTCAATTTTTGAAAAATCTTTAGAAATTTTTCTGACTTTTGGGAATTTTTCTTGAGAAATACTTAGTAAATTTGATTTGTGAAAGGGTTTGAAGTCTTGCCAAATTTCTTCTGTAATAAAAGGCAAAATAGGGTGAAATAGAATTAAAGATTTATTCATCATGTCGATTAGAGAGGCTTTAATTTTATTTTTTTCTGATTGAGTTACTTTAGTATCATTTAACTTTATTTTGCAAAACTCTATATACCAATCGCAAAATTTTTCCCAGAAAAAATCGTATGTTACCTGCGTAGCAAGGTCGAACCTGAAAGAGTCGATATGTTTAGAAAAATTTTCAGCTGTTTTATTAAATTCATCATAAATCCATAAATCTTCTAAGTTTCTAGATAAGATATTCTCATTATCATATCCTTTGCACTGTATCTTTATAAAATTTGCAGCATTCCATAATTTATTACAAAAATTTCTGTATCCTTCCAATCTTTTAAGATCAAAATTTATATCTCTGCTTCCTGAAGCCAGAGAACAAAAGGTAAATCTCATAGCGTCTGTACCGAAAGAATTGATACCATTTGGAAATTCCTTCTTTGTATTTGTTATTATTTTTTCTTTTTGATTTGGATTCATTAAACCCAAAGTTCTTTTTTCAATGAGTTCTTTTAATTCAATACCATCAATAATATCTATTGGATCAATAATATTACCTTTTGATTTTGACATTTTTTGTCCTTCACTGTCTCTCACTAATCCATGCACATAAACTTCTTTAAAAGGCACTTCATGTATAAACTTTTGAGTGATCATTATCATCCTTGCCACCCAGAAAAAAATTATGTCAAACCCAGTAACTAACACAGAAGTTGGATGAAATTTTCTCAATCTTTTTGTCTTTTTAGGCCAACCTAAAGTAACAAATGTCCAAAGCTGTGAAGAAAACCAAGTATCTAAAACGTCTTCGTCTTGTTTTAAATTAATCTTTTTTGAAAGGTTATATTTCTTTCTCACTTCTGATATATTTTTTCCAACATAAACGTTCTTATCATTATCATACCAAGCAGGAATTCTGTGACCCCACCACAATTGTCTTGAAATGCACCAGTCTCTGATGTCATTCATCCAGGAAAAATAAGTATTTTCCCAGTTTTTAGGGATAAATTTTATTTGTTTATTTTTAATTAATCTTTTAGCTTCAGCAGCCATTGCATCAGATTTTAAATACCATTGTTCAGTTAAAAACGGTTCAAGAGTTATTCCAGTTCTATCACTTTTTGGTATTGTTATGATGTGATCCTTTTCGCTTATAAGATTTCCTGATTTTTTTAAATCTTGAAGTATTTTTCTTCTAGCCTCTAACATTGATAAAGCTTTGTATTCCTCAGGCACATTAGAATTTAAAGTTCCATCTTTGTTCATTATGTTAATAATGGGAAGATTATTTTTTTTGCCGATCTCAAAATCATTAAAATCGTGTCCAGGTGTAATTTTTAAGCATCCAGTTCCAAATTCCATATCGACATAAGTATCGCCAATTATAGGTATCTCCCTATCAATTAGAGGAATAAAAGCATTTTTACCAATAAATTTTTTATATCTTTTATCTTTCGGATTTACAGCTATAGCTACATCGCCCAGCATAGTTTCAGGTCTAGTAGTCGCAACGACTAGATTTCCTAAATCTGTTTTATATGAAATTTCCCATATAAAGCCTTGCTCTTCAGTTGAAATTACCTCCAAATCTGAAAGAGCCGTTTGTAATACCACATCCCAGTTTGCTAGTCTAAAACCTCTGTATATGAGCCCTTCATCGTATAAGGTGCAAAAGACTTCCATAACAGCTTCAGTAAAGTCTTCGTCCATAGTAAATCTTTCACTTTTCCAGTCTAGAGAAGCTCCTAATCTTCGAAGTTGCTTTGTAATAGTAGTTCCCGAGTGTTTTTTCCACTTCCATATTTCTTTTTCAAATTTGTTTCTACCCAAAGACTCTTTTGTTTTTCCTTCTTTCTCAAGATTTCTTTCAACAACTATTTGTGTTGCAATTCCTGCATGATCTGTCCCAACTTGCCATAAAACATCGAAGCCTTTTAATCTTTTATATCTAGCTAAAACATCCATCAAAGTATTTTGAAAACCATGCCCCATATGTAAGCTTCCTGTAACATTTGGAGGAGGAATCATTATGCAGTAGGGTTCTTTTTTAGAATTTTCAGCAGGAGAAAATAGATTGTTTTTCTCCCAAAAAGAATACCATTTTTTTTCTATTTTCTTGGGCTCAAAAGCGGCTTTCATTTAATCAATATAATTTGGTTTTATCCCATCTTTCAAACATTTTTTATAACTTATTCTTGCTTTTTCTTGTAAGCTTGAATCATCTTTTATAACAATTTGATAAGTTTCTCTAAAGTCTCGGTAATTGGATGGAAGTTGCGGATTTAAATTTATTAAAAAATCGTAATTTTTAATCGCTCTAGTACCTGGATAGGAAATTTCAACTTTACACTCTTTACTTTTTTTGTCGTTTATCAATTTATGAGGAATAAATAAATTTTCCGGAATCTGCCATAATAATTTATCTATAGCATGAGCTTGATTTGCATCGAAACACCTTAAATTGATCAATTCGATATGATCTTTTTTTAAAGAATTTAAATATAATTTTCCTACTAAATCACATGTAAAAATCAAAGCACTTTCTTCTGACTGACCAGCAGTAAGAAAATTTACCTTTTCCATCTTTTTATTTCTGGCTCAATAAATATTCCGTCAATAAAGGAACCGGCCTTCCGCTTGATTTCTTTCCAACTTTTCCCCCATAGGCTGTTCCAGCTATATCTAAATGAGCCCAACTATATTTTTTTGTAAACCTTGATAGGAAACAAGCTGCAGTAATTGCACCAGCTCTTCCTCCTATATTTGCTATGTCTGCATATCTACTATCTAGTGCGTCTTGGTAAGAATCCCACAAAGGAAGCTGCCATGCTCTGTCGCAACTTGCATATCCAGATTCTAAGATACTATCAGCTAGCTTTTGATCGTTAGAAAACATTCCTGTTGCCTCATGCCCTAAAGCGATTACACATGCTCCAGTTAAAGTAGCTATATCTATGACATTTGCAGGATTAAATCTTTCCACATAAGTCAATGCATCACAAAGGACTAATCTTCCTTCAGCATCAGTATTTAAAATCTCAACGGTTTGTCCCGATAAAGTTTTAACAACATCTCCTGGCTTTGTAGCTGTACTGCTTGGCATATTTTCTGCAGAAGCAATGACTCCAATTATGTTAGATTTAGGCTTAATTTCTGCTATTGCTCTCATCGTGCCAATAACACTTGCTGATCCCGTCATATCATATTTCATTTCATCCATTGCAGGACTAGGTTTAATGCTAATTCCTCCAGTATCAAAAGTTATGCCTTTGCCAACAATAATATTGGGTTTTCTTGTTTTTGCTGCCCCAGAATACTGCATTATTATAAATTTAGATTCTTGTGCACTTCCATTTCCGACAGACAAAAGGCAGTCCATACCTATTTTCCTCATCTCTTTTTCGCCCAATACCTTTGTTTTGATTACAGGAAATGACCTTGATAGCTTTTTAGCTTGAGCAGCTAAAAAAGTGGGAGTACATATATTTGCTGGGGTATTAGCTAATTCTCTAGAAGTATTCATTCCGACACCAATCACATGTCCAATTTTCAATGCTTTATTAAAAGCAGTTAAACCCTTTTTATCTTCGTTCTTAAGTAAAGTAACTTTGGATAAGATATTTTTTGACTGAACTTTTTTGCCTTTAAAAAAATATTTATAGCAACTCGCTTCAAGAGTCCTAGCTAAAATTTTAAAATTCCAATCTTCAGTTCTGCCTTTAACAGCCAAAGCCGGAAGATATATATGAACATTTTTAGCATTTGATTTAATAGCTGCGTTAGCTATCTTTTCAGCTAAAGAGAGATATTCTTGTTCACTTATTTCTTTGTCTTTTTTTCCGCAACCCATAAAATAAACTTTTTCAGAATTGGTGCCATTTAAATTTGGCAAATAGACTTTGTTTCCAAGCGAGCCCGACAATTCATTTCGGGACATCAGTTTTTTTATAACTCCTTTAGATTTTTTATCAAATATATCAGTAATATCAGAAAGTTTTTTACTTTCATAAAAGGACACAATTAGAGCCTCACTTTTTAACTTAGTAAGTTCATTTATCTTAATTTCTGATAATGAGATGTTGATTAGTTTTTTCATTTTTGCTCCTGATAAATTAAATACTGTTTTTATGAGTTAAAATCATTAAAAAACTTATTATGCCAAAAATTATAGTTTTATATATTTTAAAACAAGTAACTAAGACAATTTTTTTTACTTTTTTAATCCTCTTTGGAATTCTATTTTTTAACGAATCAATTCAGTTTTTAGAAAAAGCTGCGAGAGGAGATTTATACCCAAGTTTGTTAATACCTGTCTTATTTTTTAGTCTACCGGCTATATTAGAAGTTTCTGTACCAATTTCAGTTTTTTTAGGAATTTTAATATCAATATATAACATAAATAAAACTAATGAACTTTCTTTTATTTATCAATTAGGAATGGGTCAAAAAAACTTAACATTTATAACTTTGATTCCTGTTATTTTTTGCTCTTTCTTTATTTTTTTTAACTCTTTTTACTTTGTTCCTCAATCAAATGAAAAATTATCTTTTTTATCAGATTCTCAATCTTTTTCAGATAAGTTTAAGCTAATGGGAGAAGGGAAAATAAATACTTTTCCTGACCTGGGTGGAATAATCTATGCAAAAGAGGCCTCTGAAAGAGGTTTTAAGGATGTGTTTGCAAACTTCAACACAAAAGACTCTGATTTAATTTTAAATTCAAAAGAAGTTCTAGGCTCTTCACTTGATGAAAAACTAAACAAACTTACTTTTGAAAACGGAAATTTAATAATTCCATCTCAAAACGGAACAATCGACTTGGAATTTGAAGAGTTATTTTTTCTCTTTAATAAAAAACAAAAATTATCTGAAAAAAATATAGAAAAAATGCCTTTGAGTTTATTAATTCAAGAGGATAAAAATGAGGATTTTTACACAGAATTCTTAAAAAGATTATCTTTAAGCATAATGTTGATAATTAGCTCTTTATTAGCAATTCCTCTGAGTTTAAGAATGGCAAAAATAGGTAGGTTTACAATGATACTTTCCGGCTTAGTGATTTTTTTAACCTACTATGGATTAGTTCAAGGTCAAAAAATTTTAGTCTTTGAAAGCTCATTTTCTTCTTTTCAGGTTTTTAGTATTTCGCATTTCATTTTTGTAACAATTTGGCTTTTACTTTTTGGATTGGAACAATACAGATTTGAATTAGGAAATTTCATGATGGCAAGAAACTCAAAAAAATTTTTTATTCAAGCATTCTTTTTAACTGCATTAGTTTTTTTTCTTCTTAATATTTTATATTTTAACTTTTAGATGAATTTTTTAACTGGAGGAATTTTAGGGCGTTCTTTTTTAACTCAATCTGTTAAAACATTTTTTATCGTCTTTTTGATAATCTTTTCATTAGATTTTTTAATACAAATCATTTCTGAAATAGAAGACATAAATAAAGATTATAGTTTCTTATCTGTAACCAATTACTTAGTTTTAATCTTGTTAGGAAGAGCATGTGAAATATTGGCACTTTGCTGTGTTATTTCTTCAATTTTAACTTTTGGACTTATTTCAGATTCAGGAGAACTTACTGCGGCGAGAATTTTAGGAAAGTCCCTTTTTTCGATCATATTTGATATTTTAAAACCAATTATTTTCTTTCTTTTAATGAGTCTTTTTTTACTAGAGTTTGTAACTCCAAATTTAGAAAAAAAAGCATTATTTCTTAAATATGGCAATTCAATAAATTCTGAGGAATTTAAATGGGTTACTAAGAATGATAGTTTTGCAAAATTTAAAATTAACGATCAATTTCTTGAAGATGTAATTCTTTATCAATTTGATTTAGATAAAAACTCTCAAAAAATAATAAGTTCAAAAAAAGTCACTATAACAGAAAACGGTTGGAACTTTTTTAAACCAAAAAATATTAAAAGAAATCAAATCCTTCAAGAATTTATTTGGCAAGATGGACCCGAATATGGTTTCAAGGAGAGATTGGGTAGGAAAGAAATGTCATTGACACAAATTTATAAAATCTTGGACGATGCAGGGCCTAAAAGAGAAAAAAATATGGTTTCTTATGAGTTTTGGAAAAAATTATTCGAACCAATATCGGCTATTTCTATTATAGTTTTCGCTTTAGCGGTCTCATTTAGGTATTTTGGATTTAACAAAAATTTAGAAAGATTGATGTTTGGAGTGTTAATTGCTTACGGATTTAATTTGTTACTAAAGATCTTTGGAAATATTGCAATCATAAATGGCTTTTCACCTAGCTTAGCCATTGTCGGCCCTTCATTAGTTTTAATCTTTGTTGGCTATAGAATGTTGAAAAATCAATAAACTCTTAATATCCTTGTTCCAGAAAAATAATCTCCAATAGTTTTTCTTTCTTTGTTAAAAATAATAAATATGAAATTTGAGAGAAAAAGAATTGAAAAAAGCAAAGAAAGGAAACATCTAAAAACCATTGTTTTTAAGCTGATCGTTTCGTCAACAGCTCCAACTAATTTTATCTTCCAAACTTGCATTCCTAAAGTTTGCCCTTTGTTGAATTTCCAAAAATAGCAATAGAATATAAAAATTAAAGCTATAAAAGAGAATCGGAGAAAAAGTATTTCAATTTTATTTTCAAGGGCACTTCCATTTAGATATGTAATCAAAATTACATAACTCATGTATATTCCTATGATGAGAATGGCGTCATACAAAAGAGCCAAAAGTCTTCTTGTTAAATTTGCTCTTGTTTCTGTGACAGGATCATTCATAAATTAAAAATTTTATTAGTTCAATATTAAATATGAATTTTGTTAGATTTAAAATCATTTTGGGATACTTAGGATTTTTACCTTTTGCTTTTTTTACAATTTTGCCGATGATCTTTGGCGAAGTTTTAGCCATATGGTCTTTACAAATTCTTTCTATTTATGGAGGAATAATATTATCTTTTTTAGCAGGAATGACTTGGGGATGGCCAAAAAAGGAATCAAGTAATTTCAATTTGTTAATTGGAATTTTGTTTTCTCTTTTAGGTTTTTTAATCATTCTTCTTGCAAAAAATTTTTTAATTTATTCAATGATTTTGAATTTTTTTCTTTTTCCTTTATTTTATTTTTTTGAAAAAAGGAAAAGCCCATTTTTCAATAATGAAGATTATGAAAAATTAAGACTTTATTTAACAAGCGGAGTGAGCGGCTGTTTTTTATTTGGTTTTTTGAATTTCTTTTGATAGATTTTTATTTATTCGAATGCAATTCTTCGTTGAGCTTTGCAACATTTTTGATGGGACGACATTGAATAGAGCCGGTTAGAGAATTTCTTATAAAAAGTAAATCTGATTTGGATGAAAGTTCTGACGCTTTCAATATAGTTGTAATTTCTCCTTGATCATTAACTATCTCGACTTTCGATGCCGCAGTAAGATAAAGACCAGCTTCAACAGTGCAACGGTCTCCTAAAGGTATACCGAGACCAGAATTTGCTCCTAATAAACAGTTTTTTCCTAAAGAAATTTTTACTTCATTACCTCCAGATAAAGTGCCCATTGTTGATGCTCCGCCGCCTATATCTGTTTTATCGCCAATAACCACGCCCTGAGAAATTCTGCCTTCTATCATTGCCTCTCCCAAAGAGCCAGCATTGAAGTTGACAAAACCCTCATGCATTACTGTTGTTCCAGGTCCAAGGTATGCTCCCAGTCTTACTCGATTTGCATCAGCAATTCTCACATCTGACAAGATGACATAATCTGTCATTCGAGGAAATTTATCAACACTGTGGACTAAAATATGCTTGTTTGCTTCTTTTGTTTCCATTTGCTTTTTTCGAAAATCATCTACAGAAAAAGGGCCTTCTGAAGTCCACACAATATTTTTTAAAACACCAAAAATACCATCTAAGTTTGTTTCGTTTGGTTTGACTAAGCGGTAAGAAAGTAAATGAAGTTTGAGGTATGCCTCAGGTACCGATGAGGGAGCTTCAGAATCATTAACTATTACTTTTTCAAAAATCTTGCTAGAAGAATTTATATCTGAAGATGATATTTTTTCTTCAGAAAAAAACATTTCAAGCCATTCACCTTTGCTATCTTTTGTTCCTATCCCCAGGCCAGTCCAAGTATTACTCATTGTGCAAGATTTTTTTTATGCTTCCTAAAGCTTTTAATGTCAATTCTATATTATGTACTAAGGCAATTCTTAAGTATTGTTCAGCTGGATTAATACCTTTGTTCTTTGAGCCCAAATATTTGCCCGGTAAGACTAAGACATGTTCTTGATCATAAAGTTTTTTTGTAAAAGACTCTGAGTCTTTTACCTTTAACCAAAGATAAAATGCTCCTTGTGGAATAAGTGAATTTCTTTCTAAAATATTCTCCGCTAATTCAAATTTTTCTTTATACATGTCTCTATTTTTTTGAACTATTGAATCGTCTTGCCAAGCTAAAACACTAGCATTTTGAATTGGCAGAGGAACACTAACACCGTGAAACATTCTATATTTTGAAAAAGATGAAATAATTTTTTTATCACCTGTTGCACAACCAGATCTAAATCCAGGAAGATTGGAGCGTTTAGATAAACTATGTAAAACCATTATATTTTCAAATGAACTGTTAACTTCATCTGCCGCTTGAAGAAGAGAGAAAGGTTTGTCTTGAAAATAAATGTCTATATAACATTCATCACTTAGAATTTTAAAATTATATTTTTTACTTAATTCTACAACTTGACATAGTTCGTCTTTGCTCATCACTTTTCCTGTCGGATTGGAAGGAGAACAAAGTACCAAGAGCTGACATTCCTGCCAAATTCTATGATCAATACTATCAAAATCTATTTGAAAATTATTCTCTTCTTTGCAATCTAAAAAAAATGGCTTGGCTCCAGCAAATAATGTAGCTCCTCCATAAATTTGATAAAAGGGGTTCGGCATACAAACATAAGGTTTTGTATTTATTTTTTTTCTATCAACCATAGTTTGAATGGCTGAAAAAGTTCCTTCCCTTGTTCCTCCAACTAAAAATATTTCTTTATCTGAAACATTATTTAATTTGAAATTATTTACTAGATAACTTTTGTAACTACTCTTTAGTTCAGGAATCATTGCCATCGGTGGATAATGGCTGAAAAGATTTTTTTGCTTGTTTATCTCTTCCAATACTATAGGATTTGCCTCGTGTTTGGGCTCGCCAATGGCGAGATTAATTTCTTCATTAACTCGTTCCGAATCAATTAAATTCTTGAGACGTTCAAAAGGATAAGAATTAATTTCGTCGATAGTGGAATTCATGAATTAAAGATTTTCTTCACCACGCTTTGTTAATATTTCAGATCCGTTTGAAGTTACTAAAATTGTATGTTCCCATTGAGCCGAAAGCCTTCCATCAGCGGTTTCCACAGTCCAACCATCTTTTTTAGAAAGTTTTGTCTTGTGTGAGCCTAAATTTAACATTGGTTCAATGGTAAAACACATACCTTCTTCTAATGTCATTCCGGTATTTGGAACTCCATAATGGAGCACCTGGGGGTCTTCATGGAAATTTGCGCCTATTCCGTGTCCGCAATAGTCTCTTACTACTGAATAGTGATTGCTTTCTGCATATTTTTGAATTGCATATCCTATGTCTCCTAATTTGACGCCAGGCTTAACAGCTTCAATGCCTTTGTACATGCTTTCTTGTGTAATTCTTACCAACCTTTCTGCATGAGGTTTTTTATTTCCAATAAAATACATTTTGCTTGTGTCTCCGTGATAACCGTCTTTGATAACGGTAACGTCAATATTCATGATATCTCCATCTTTTAGAATTTTTTTATGATCAGGAATTCCATGACATATCACCTGATTAATTGAAGTGCAAATTGTTTTAGGATAGCCTTTATAATTCAAACATGCAGGTATGCAATTAATTTCGTTAACAATAAAATCATGACAAATATCATCTAGCTCGCCCGTAGAAACTCCCTCCTTGACATATTGATCTATCATTTCTAGCGTTTCCGCAGCTAATTGACCAGCAACCTTCATTTTTTCTATTTCTTTTTGGCTTTTTATCATTTAACTCATAGACTAATAAGCGAGAATTCATTATAGTCACTTTCTAATGCAAACAGCATTAGTACATTTAATCGCGATACTTAGTTTTGACTATGTCGCGATTTTTTTTAGCAAATTTTCGCCTATTTATTTTAATCAAAATGGATTTTAAACCAGCTAAATTGATTTTGAAATCAGGAGAAACTTTTTCTGGTATTAATTTTGGATCAAATGAGCCAAAAATAGGGGAATTAATTTTTAATACAGCAATGACAGGGTATCAGGAGATAATTACTGATCTCTCATATACCGATCAATTAATTTGTTTTACGTATCCACAGATCGGAAATACAGGAGTAAACAAAGAAGATTTAGAATCTGTGACAGGGGGATGTTCAGGAATAATAGTTAAAGAACTTTCCAAAATAGAAAGTAATTGGAGAAAAGATAATGATCTGTCGTCTTTTTTAAGAGAAAAAAATATTTCCGGAATAGCTAATATTGATACTAGAAAGCTTACAAGAATAATAAGAGATAAGGGTTCTCAAATATCTGCTATTGTCCCGGAGGAATATTCAAAAAAACAAATAGAGGCTTTATTTAAATCTTTCGATGGAATTAAAGGAAAAGATTTAGCAAGAAAAGTTACCACTAAAGAAGCTTATATTTGGAAAGAGCCTTCTTACAGGAACGAGATTAAAAAGAATTCATACAAAGTAGTAGCCTATGATTTTGGGGTAAAACAAAATATTTTAAGACTTCTCGTTGATAGAGGCTGTGAAGTCCTTGTGGTGCCAGCAGAAACTTCTGCGGAAGATGTTTTGAAAGAAAATCCTGATGGTATTTTTTTATCTAATGGTCCCGGCGATCCAGAACCATGTGAATATGCGATTTCATCTATAAAGAAATTTATTGAAATAAATATTCCCATTTTTGGAATATGTTTAGGACATCAACTTTTAGGATTAGCTTTAAATTTAAAAACTGAAAAAATGAAATTTGGTCATCACGGAGCAAATCATCCAGTTCAAAATATCTTAGATAAAACAGTTTCCATAACTAGTCAAAATCATGGCTTCACTATAAGTGAAGAAAGCTTAAATGATAATGTAATTGTTACTCACAGATCATTATTTGATAAGTCCATTCAAGGAATATCATCTAAAGATGGAAGATTTTTCAGTTTCCAAGGACATCCAGAAGCTAGTCCAGGTCCAAAAGATATTCAAAACTTATTTGATAAGTTTATAAATAATATGAAATTTAAAAAAAAAGACTAACTAATGCCAAAAAGAAATGATTTAAATTCAATTTTGATTATAGGAGCTGGCCCTATAGTTATTGGCCAAGCCTGTGAATTTGATTATTCAGGTGTTCAGGCCTGCAAGGCGCTTAGAGAAGAAGGTTTTAGAGTTATTTTAGTTAATTCGAATCCCGCTACCATCATGACAGATCCAGAATTGGCAGACTCAACTTACATAGAGCCCATAAATTGGAAGGCCTTAAAAAAAATTATTGAAATCGAAAAACCAGATGCAATTTTGCCAACCATGGGAGGTCAAACAGGTTTAAACGCAGCACTAGATTTAGATAAATTTGGAGTTCTCAAAGAATATGATGTTGAATTAATAGGAGCAACCAAGGAGGCGATAGATAAAGCTGAGGATAGAGAAAAATTTGCTGAAGCTATTGCAAAAATTGGGTTATTCACACCCAAAGCCGGCTTGGCTCATAACCTTAGAGAAGCAATCGAAATTCAAAGACAAGTTGGGTTTCCATGTATCATCCGTCCAAATTTTACAATGGGGGGAACTGGAAGTGGGATTGCATACAATACCGAAGAATTTGAAGAAATTTGTGAGAGAGGTTTAGATTTATCTCCAACAACAGAGCTTTATATTGATCAATACTTATCTGGATGGAAAGAGTACGAGATGGAAGTTGTTAGAGATAAATCCGACAATTGCATAATTGTTTGCAGTATTGAAAACTTTGATCCAATGGGAGTTCATACTGGAGATTCAATAACAGTTGCTCCAGCACAAACACTAACTGACAAGGAATATCAACATATGCGAGATGCTTCAATGGCAATTTTGAGAGAAATTGGCGTTGAGACTGGAGGCTCAAACGTACAATTTGCAATAAATCCTGAAAATGGAGATATGGTTGTGATTGAAATGAATCCAAGAGTTTCAAGATCTTCTGCCTTGGCTTCAAAAGCAACTGGATTTCCTATCGCTAAGATAGCAGCGAAACTAGCCGTCGGATTCACTTTGGATGAATTAGAAAATGATATTAGCGAAGACGGAATACCGGCATCATTCGAGCCGACAATAGATTACGTTGTTACAAAAATTCCAAGATTTAATTTTGAAAAATTTTCAGGCGCTTCTAATATGTTAACTTCACAAATGAAATCTGTTGGGGAAGTTATGGCTATAGGCTCAACTTTCAAAGAATCTTTCCAAAAAGCTATCAGAGGATTAGAAATCGACAAAAGTGGCTTAGATAGATTTGAAAAAAAACTTAATAAATCTTCTTTGAGAGCTGGAATTATTTCACCAACACCAGAAAGGATTTATTTTATTGCTGAAGCTTTAAGGATGGATTATTCCTTAGAGGATTTACACACAATGAGCGGAATAGACCCCTGGTTTTTAAATGAATTAAAAGAAATTGTTGAGTTTGAAAAAAATATTTCTCATAAAGATTTTTTAACTAACAAAGAAGAATTTTATAAAGCGAAACAGATGGGTTTTTCAGACAAAAAAATTTCTCTGATAAGAAACGAAATAGAGGATGACATAAGAAAAGTTAGAAAAAATCTCAAAATAAATCCTGTTTTCAAAAGAGTTGATACCTGTGCCGCAGAATTTAAAACTTCAACGGCTTATATGTATTCAACATATCAAGAAGAGTGTGAATCTAATCCAACTGACAAAAAGAAAGTCATGGTTTTAGGGGGCGGGCCAAACAGAATTGGTCAAGGTATAGAGTTTGACTACTGTTGTGTTCATGCTGCTCAGGCTTTAAAAGAAAATGGATTTGAAACAATTATGGTCAATTGTAATCCAGAAACTGTTTCTACAGATTACGATACATCGGATAGATTGTATTTTGAACCAATCACTCTGGAAGATGTTTTGGAAATAATTGAAATAGAAAATCCAGATGGACTAATTATTCAATATGGAGGACAAACACCCTTAAAACTTGCAAATGATTTAGAAAAGTTCAATGTTCCAATATTTGGTACTTCTCCGGATCAAATTGATCTCTCAGAAGATAGGGCTAGATTCCAAGATTTTGTAATACAAAACAACCTTACCCAACCTCCAAATGGTATGGCTTCAAATAAGGAAGAAGCTATAGCAATTGGAAATGAAATCGGTTACCCACTAGTTGTGAGACCATCCTACGTATTAGGAGGAAGAGCAATGGAAGTTGTATATGGTTCGGAAGATTTAATGAATTACTTAACAGAAGCCTTTCAAGTTAACGATTCAAACCCAGTTTTACTTGATAAGTTTTTAGATGTTGCAATCGAGTTTGATGTTGAAGCAATTTCTGATGGTTCTAGAATATTGATTTGTGGAATTCTTCAACATATTGAGCAAGCAGGCGTCCATTCAGGTGATTCGGCTTGTTCAATTCCACCGTACAACATAACAATTGAAACAGAAAATAAAATTAAAAATGAGGTAATAAAGGTAATTAAAAATATGAACATTATAGGGTTAGTGAATGTCCAGATTGCATATGTGAATGACACAGTTTATCTTTTAGAAGTAAATCCAAGAGCTTCTAGAACAATTCCTTTTGTTTCAAAGGCTTTGGGTTTACCTTTAGCAAAAATTGCCGCAAGAGTGATGGCAGGAATCTCTCTTGAAGAACAAAAAATTTTGAATATCCCTGAATTAAAACTTTTTAATGTAAAAGAGGCAGTTATGCCGTTTAATAAATTTCAAAATGTTGATCCTATTTTAGGACCAGAAATGAGATCTACAGGAGAAGTGATGGGAATAGGTAAAACATTCGAAGAAGCTTTTGAAAAAGCGGAAATTGCAGCGGGGGTAACAATTCCTGATTCTGGATCAGCATTTATTAGTGTTCGAGATATAGACAAACAATTCCTAAAGGAGATTGCTGAAGATTTAACTGAAAGCAATTTTTCTTTAGTTGGTACTAAAGGAACTGTGAGAGCCCTTAAAGAACTGGGTTTTCAAGCGAGGCAAATTAATAAAGTTTTAGAAGGTAGACCTCACATAATTGATCTGATGAAAAATAGCGAAATAACACTGGTGATAAATACAACTGAAGGGAGAGAGTCAATCAAAGATTCTGCCTCAATTAGAAGAACTGCCTTAGAAGAAAAGATTTGTTGTACTACTACCATTCAAGGAGCTGTGGCCATTTGTAAAGTTATAAAAAATCAGCTTGATTGGTCGGTACAAAAACTTCAAGATATACATTAAAAACAGATCAATGGAAGAAAGAGAACCAATGACAGTTCAGGGGGAGCTTCTTTTGAAAAAAGAGCTTGAAACTCTCTTATCAGAGAGACCTAAGATCTCAAAGGAAATTGCTGCTGCTAGAGAGTTTGGAGATTTGAAGGAAAACGCAGAATATCATGCTGCAAAAGAGCAACAAGGTTTAGCAGAAGCCAGAATTAGAGAAATAGAGTCTAAACTAAGCAGAGCTCAAGTAATAGACATTACGTCAATCCCTCAATCTGGAAAGGTAATCTTCGGCACTACCATAAGGTTGTTAAAATCGACAGATGACTTGGAAGTAGAATATAAAATTGTTGGTGAAGATGAGGCAGATGTTCAAACAGGAAAAATTTCTTATTCTTCTCCCTTATCAAGAGCTTTAATTTCAAAAGAAGAAGGCGACATTGTTAAATTTGAGAGTCCATCGGGACTACAAGAATACGAAATTATTGCAGTGGATCATAAGTAATTGTGGCTAAGAATGAATCCTACTATTCAGGCGAAAAATACAATTCATTAGCAAAAAAACACGGGTATCGCTCCAGAGCAGCCTTTAAATTAATCCAAATTGACAAAGAAGAAAATATATTAAAAAAAAATTTAAATATTATTGATTTAGGTTGCGCCCCAGGCGGTTGGTCACAAGTAGTTAGTGAAAAACTAAAAGGTACAGGATCAATAGTTGGAATAGATATTCTCAAAATGCCTAAGCTAAAAGACGTCGAATACATTCAATGCGATTTGAAAAACTTTGATGTGAATAAATTAAAAACAAGGATAGACGTTGTATTATCAGATATCGCCCCCAATATAAGTGGTATAACAATAGTTGATGATAGAAATATGATTGATTTATTAGAAATAGAGCTAAGCATAGTAGATAAAACGCTTGTAAATGGTGGCGATTATCTTGCAAAATGTTTTCAGGGTGATTCATTAGAACATTTAGTTTTAAATTTAAAAGAAAGATTTAAAAGTATCAAAAGAATTAAACCTTTAGCTTCAAGAAGTATTTCGAAAGAAATTTATGTATTAGGCTTAAACAAAATATAAAATAAGAGGATTAATATGTCACAGTTTATGAAAAATGCACTTTTATGGATGGCGATTGTTGGAATGACTTTCTTTGCCATTCAAAGTGTTTATCAAGGGCCGCCAAAAGAAAACATGACATATTCTGAATTTATATCTTTGGTTAACAAGGATCAAATTAGTTCAGTATCTTTCAAAGGAGATGGGTTTACTATTGATGGCACGATGAATGACGGAAGCACGTTCACAACGACACGTCCTATTTATGTTCAAGACAATCAACTGATGGATGATTTATTTGCCCATCAAGTAGAAGTATTAGGAGAGCAACCCCAATCAGATAGTATTTGGTCTCAACTTTTGGTAGCCAGCTTTCCTATTTTAATAATACTAGCGATTTTCTTCTTTTTTATGAGGCAAATGCAAGGCGGTGCTGGCGGCAGAGGCGGACCAATGAGCTTCGGTAAAAGTAAAGCGAAAATGTTGGAAGGTGGAAAAGTAAAGACTACTTTTAAAGATGTTGCTGGTGTTGAAGAAGCAAAAGAAGAAGTTCAAGAACTTGTTGATTTTTTAAGAGATCCAACCAAATTTCAGAAACTTGGAGGAAAAATTCCAAGAGGCATTCTTATGGTTGGTTCACCAGGTACAGGTAAGACGCTTTTGGCAAGAGCTATTGCTGGTGAAGCCAAAGTTCCTTTCTTCACTATCTCAGGTTCAGATTTTGTTGAAATGTTTGTTGGAGTTGGAGCCTCTAGAGTGAGAGATATGTTTGAACAAGCTAAAAGGCAATCTCCTTGTATTGTTTTTATAGATGAAATTGATGCTGTCGGAAGGCATAGAGGAGCAGGTTTAGGTGGAGGACATGACGAAAGAGAACAAACATTAAATCAGCTCTTAGTCGAAATGGATGGTTTTGAAGCCAACGAAGGAGTGATAATAATTGCTGCTACGAATAGACCAGATGTATTGGATCCTGCACTTTTAAGACCTGGAAGATTTGACAGACAAGTCGTAGTTCCTTTACCTGACATTAAAGGAAGAGAACAAATTCTTAAAGTTCATATTAAAAAAGTCCCAGTTGATAAGGATGTTGAAGTTTCTTTTATTGCAAGAGGAACTCCTGGTTTTTCAGGAGCTGATTTGGCTAATTTAATTAACGAAGCAGCTTTATTTGCAGCAAGATCAGGTAAAAAGAAAGTATCAATGATCGAATTAGAGCTGGCAAAAGATAAAGTAATGATGGGCGCAGAAAGGAAATCCATGGTGATGAGCGAGGATGAAAAAACTCAGACTGCATATCACGAAGCCGGCCATACAATTGTTGGTAAATGCTTGAAAGAACATGATCCAGTTTATAAAGTTTCTATCATTCCCAGAGGAAGAGCCTTGGGAGTCACAGTTTTTCTTCCTGAGGAAGATAAATACAGCTTAAGCAAACAGGCAATTTTAGACAGGATTTGTGGTTTATTTGGTGGTCGTATTGCTGAAGAGCTCATTTATGGAGCAGATGGAGTAACAACAGGAGCTTCTAATGACATTGAAAGAGCTTCGGAATTAGCAAGAAATATGATAACTAAGTGGGGGTACTCGTCAAAATTAGGCCCAATGAAATATTCTGAAGAAAGTGGTGACGAGCCTTTCCTAGGAAGATCTGCGGCTAGCTCCAGTACAGCATATTCTGATCAGACTTCTGAACTTATCGATTCTGAAGCAAGGAAAATAATTGATGATTGTTATTCTGCTGCAACTAAAATTCTTAAAGATAATATCGACAAGCTTCATACTATGGCTAAAGCTTTAGTTGAATTTGAAACTCTTGATAGCGATCAAATTGAAGATATTATGGCTGGTGCTTCGCCTAGGTCAAATGACGATGACAATTCAGGTAGCAAGAAAAAGAAATCTACTAGCGAACCGTCAATTTCAGATCCTGCAAACCAAACTTAGATTAGATGCTCTTTTCTAAAAAAGAGCTTAATTTCGAAGTCCCAAAGGTAATGGGGATTATCAATTTAACCCCTGACTCCTTTTCAGACGGTGGAAAATTTATATGCCCTAAAACTTTTAAAACTGACAGAAGTAAAGTTTTAAAAGAGATTGAAGAAATGGAAAATCAAGGAGCTGCATTCATTGATATTGGAGCTGAATCTACTCGGCCTAATGCATTTAAAATTTCAGCTGCAGAAGAACTAGACAGGCTCATGCCAATTCTAGATGACATAAAAAATATAAATGCTGTTGTTTCAATTGATTCTTCAAAAGGGGAAGTGATATCTGAGGCAATAAAAAATGGTGTTGATTTTATCAATGACATAAATTCATTGAAGGATAAAAAAGCCTTAAAGCTAGTCAAAGATCACAATCTTCCAGTTTGCATAATGCATAAAGAAAAAAACCTTTCCAAAAATTCGATTTGTTTGGAGATCGGAAACTTTTTTAAGAAAAAAGTTTTAGAGCTTTCTAAAAATGGAATTTCTAAAGAGAAAATAATATTAGATCCAGGATTTGGCTACGAGAAGACTCCTTATGAAAATTTAGAAATAATTAGTAAATTTAATTATACGAAATTTGAAAATCCTTGTTTAATTGGTATTTCTAGAAAAGGTTTTCTTAAAAAGCTATCAAATGACCCTAATTTAGATCAGACAAGTGTTACAACTGGTATAATTTCTTTATTAAATGGAGCTAAGATAATTAGAACTCACAATGTGCCACTTACTGCAACAACGATAGAGAAAGTTTTTGGCTAGATTACTTAAAATGCGTAAGAGAAAGCACTTTGGTACAGATGGTATAAGAGGATCTATCTCTAAAGAAACCAATCCTGAATTTATCCTCAAATTAGGCTGGGCTGCTGGAAAGGTTTTTAAAGAGCAAGGAATCAAAGCACTTATTATTGGTAAAGATACAAGAATATCTGGATACATGTTAGAAACAGCTCTTCAGTCAGGGATTATAGCTGCTGGAGTGGATGTCAGATTAGTTGGTCCTATGCCAACGCCTGCTATTTCTTATTTAGCTAGTTCTTTTAAAAACCAAGCTGGTGTTGTCATAAGCGCTTCTCATAATTCTTATGAAGACAATGGGATAAAATTTTTTGGTGATGATGGAAAAAAAATCTCTAATGACTTAGAAGAAAAAATAGAAAACAAATTATCTGAAGAAATAGAAGTTTCTGAAGCGAAGAACTTAGGCAAGGCAGCAAGATTAACAGATGCCAGTGGAAGGTATATTGAATTTTGTAAAAGTTGTTTAAAAAGAAATATCAATTTTAATAAACTCAAAATTATTTTAGATGTGGCAAATGGTGCCACTTACGATATTGCTCCCAAAGTTTTCAAAGAATTAGGAGCTGAGATAGTTGTTTTATCTGACTCACCGGATGGAATTAATATTAATAAAGATTGTGGCTCAACGAATATAAAATTTCTTCAAAAAGAAGTTCTTAAAAATAAAGCAGATTTTGGAATAGCTTTTGATGGCGATGGCGATCGACTAATTATTGTTGATAAAAATGCTAAGGAATTAAACGGAGACGATATCTTATTCGTGTTAGCTAGAGATAAGTTCGAAAATCAAATTACTCTTGACTCAAAAGGAGTTGTGGGAACAATCATGACAAATAAAGGACTGGAAAATTCTCTTACAGAAATGGGAGTGGACTTAGTTAGGTCAGATGTTGGGGATAGATATGTTTTACAGAAACTAGAAGAGCTTAATTGGGACTTAGGAGGCGAGCAATCAGGACATATTATATCTTTGGATTCTTCAAATAGCGGTGATGCAATTATTGCGGCGATCAAATTTCTTGAAGCTTACATTTGTTCTAATTTACCTTTGGATCAATTATTGAAACCTTTTGTAAAATATCCTCAAATTCTAACCAACATAAAAACTGATAATTCTGAAAAAGTTCTTAAGAATAAAAATTTCAAAAACTTGTTGAAAGAAATCTCTTTAAATTTAAAAAAATACGATGGAAGAGTAAATGTAAGGGCCTCTGGAACGGAACCATTAATAAGAATAATGGTAGAGAGTAAAAATGAAAAAGAGACTAAAGCAGCTTCAACAATTTTATCTAATTTTGTAAAAGAACTAACTTAAGATGAAATACTTAATAGCAAATTGGAAGATGAATTCCATTGATATAGAGGAATGGTTTAAGGGATTTAATAAATTTTTTAGAGAAATAAAAAATGATGTAGAAGTTATTGTTTGCCCCAGTTATGTTGATATTGTTAAATGTTCTCAACAAGCTCCAAATTTAATTATGGCAGCTCAGGATGTGTCTATTCATGACGATGGACCTTTTACAGGTCAAATTTCTGCTCTTCAACTTTCTAGGACCTCGGAACAATTAAAATATTGCCTACTAGGCCATTCTGAAGTTAGATCTAAAGGAGACACTAATTCTTTAATAAGAATTAAATCTAAAAAATTAGAGGCTTTTAAAATAAATTCAATACTTTGCGTTGGAGAAGATGAAAATGTCTTAAATAAAGGGGAAAGAGAAAAATTCCTTCTTGATCAATTAGATTCTTATTTCCAAGAAGGGCTTTGTCCAAAATTTATTGCTTATGAACCTATTTGGGCAATTGGAACAGGCATACCTGCAGATAAAAAGAATATCGATGAAGCTTTAAAAATAATTTCAAATTTTTTAAAAGAGAAAAAACAAGAAAAAATTCCTCTTTTATATGGGGGTAGCGTATCTAGCAAAAATGTAGATGAAATTATGTCCTCTGAGCTTCTATCAGGATGCTTAGTAGGAAATGCTTCGCTTGATGGTGAAGAATTTGCTAGAATCGCAAAAAATTTTAGAAGATGTTAAGCCTTTTAGTTGGATTACAAATATTCATTGCCATTGCTTTGATTTTAATTATTCTCCTTCAAAATGGAAAAGGTGCCGATATTGGATCGGCCTTTGGAGGTGGAGGAAATAATGCTTTATTAGGACCTACGGAATCTGCAAATGTTTTAACAAAATTGACTTGGGCATTGGTCTTTTTATTTTTTGTAAATACAGTTGCAATTTCGGTTTATCAGAAATATTCTTTTGAGTCCGAAATTGAAGTATTTTTGGAAGAATCAGAGGAAATTCAATCAATATCTTCAGAAATTGAAGATTTACCAGATTAATTATGAAGTGCCGAAGTGGTGGAATTGGTAGACACGCTACCTTGAGGGGGTAGTGGGCTTATGCCCGTGGAGGTTCAAATCCTCTCTTCGGTACCAATACTTGACCTTATTTCTCCTAAATTTTATACTCCCGCCACTTAATTGCGGGGTGGAGCAGTCTGGTAGCTCGTCGGGCTCATAACCCGAAGGTCGTAGGTTCAAATCCTGCCCCCGCTACCAAATTTAGGCCCTTTATGGGCCTATTTATTATGATTTAGTATGAAAATTGAAGAGGAAATAGAAGATATTATTAGCAAGGATATTCGCAATCTTGGGTATATTCTATGGGGCATAGAATTATCAGGTAAAAATAATTCAAAACTTATAAGAGTTTATATTGATAATGAGGACGCACCAATAAATTTAAGAGACTGCGAAATAGTAAGTGCTCAAATTAAAGAAGTATTGGAAAATACCGAACATATCAACTTCAACTTTGTCTTGGAAGTTTCTTCACCTGGAATAGAAAGAACCTTTTTTAATATTGAACAGCTAAAGAACTTTGTAGAGCAAACAATACTTGTAAAATTTGAAGAAGATTCCCGAAAAGATTCTGTTTTAGGTAAACTTCTTTCTGTTTCTGACAACTATATTGAAGTAATGAACAATAAAAAAGAATCTATTAAAATAGACGTAAATAGTTACATTACATCGAAACTTATTTACAAAGGATAAAAATGAATGAAGAAATTTTAACAATAGCTGAGTCTGTATCTAACGAGAAAGATTTACCAAAAGAAACAATTTTTGAAGCAATAGAATTAGCATTAGCGAGCGCAGCAAAGAAAAAATTTACCGAAGAAGTTTCTATAAAAGTTGATATTGATCCTGATACTGGAGAGTATTCCTCTTATAGGACTTGGGAAGTTGTAGATTTTGATAATTATGAAGAGCCAAATTTTCATATATTGGTTGATAGTGATAATGCAGAGGAAAAAGGTCTCAAAGTTGGAGATATTCACAGAGAACCTATAGAAAATCCAGAATTTGGAAGAATTGCGGCACAGGCTGCTAAACAAGTTATAGTTCAAAAGGTTAGAGATGCTGAAAGATTAGAAATAATTAAAAAATTTAGGCCTTATTTAGGAACATTAATAAATGGAACTGTAAAAAAGGTAACTAGAGAATTAATAATTGTGGATTTAGGAGAAAATGCTGAAGCCTCTTTGCCAAGAAGAGATTTAGTCCAGGGAGAAATTTACAGAGTAGGAGATAGAATTAAAGGAATTCTTGAGGAAAGCGTAAGAGAAAATAGAGGCGCTCAACTAGTTTTATCCAGAAGTAGCAAAGATATGGTAACCGAATTATTCAAACTAGAGGTTCCTGAAATTGCTGAAGAAGTAATTCAAATTAGGTCAGTGGCTAGAGACTCAGGAGCCAGAACAAAAATCGCAGTTAAAACTAACGATGTCCGAATAGATCCTGTAGGAGCATGTGTTGGGATGAGAGGATCGAGAGTTCAAGCTGTATCTAATGAATTAGGAAGTGAAAGAATTGACATAGTAGTTTGGGATGACGATCCAGCGAAGCTTCTAATAAATACTCTTTCTCCTGCGGAAGTCACATCTATAGTAATGGATGATGATTCAGGAATAATGGAAGTGGAAGTCAAAGATGAAAATTTGGCTTTGGCAATCGGAAAAAATGGACAAAATATAAGATTAGCATCTGAATTGGTCGGCTGGGAAATACAAATAAGTGGAGAAAACGATAATCTTGATGCAAAAGAATCTCCAGAAAATGCTCTCATAAAATACATGGGAGTAGATCAAGAGCTTGCAAATAAATTAATAGAAAATGGCCTTGACTCAGTTCAAAAAATTTCTAAAGCAGAAGTAAATGATTTTGAAAA
Organism: uncultured SAR86 cluster bacterium; assembly: GCA_902635045.1. Taxonomy (GTDB): domain Bacteria; phylum Pseudomonadota; class Gammaproteobacteria; order Magnimaribacterales; family AG-339-G14; genus CASICS01. The sequence continues at coordinate 175,782 of CACPMT010000003.1, forward strand.
AATTGAAGAACTAGATGCAGAAATTATTGATACTTTAATAGAAAGAGCCGAAGAAGCTTTGCTTGAAATTGCTATTGCTGAAATGGATGAAGAATCAGTTGAAACAGAAATAGATAATACCCTAGAAAGCCTTGAATCTCTTAAGCCGGAGCATATTGAACTTTTGAAAAATGCTGGTATCAAAGATAAAGAAAATTTAGCCGATTTATCAACTGATGAGCTATCTCCAATTCTAGATTTAACTGATGAAGAAGCAGGAAAAATAATAATGGATGCCCGATCGGATTGGTTTAATTAATTTAAAAAAGTGAACGTAAAACAGTTATCAAAAGCTATTGGCTTCGAGCCTGAAAATCTACTTAAGCAAATGTCAGCCGCTGGCTTGTCACATAAATCAGTTACTGATGAGGTTAGTAATGAAGATAAAAAAACTCTTTTAACTTTTTTAAAATCTACAAAGAAGACATCAAAAAAAACTATTTCTTTAAAAAAGGATACATCACCTGCAAAAAAGGGCATATCAATTACTAGGTTAAATCAAAATTTATCTGAAACGAAATCATCTGCGAAAGAAGATTTTAAAGGAGAAATTGATTTTGATGCTGCTGAAGCAAAAAGAAAGGACGCAGAAAAAAAAGTAGAGCTGGCCAAAGAAGAAAAACAAAATCAAACCGTAAAAAGGATTAAGAAATCACCCCCAACAGAATTAAAAGTTCAAAAAAAGCCTTTAGTTAATGCTAAAACACAATTCAAAGAAAAAGAAAACTCAAAAAAAGACAAAAGAGAGCTTGAGGGAGAAAAGTACTTAGAGACAAAGCTTTCTAATGTTCAAGAGTTTGAAAAGCCTACTGAGTTCATTCAGAAAGAAATTAAAATACCTGAAACAGTATCTGTCACAGATTTAGCAAAAAAATTATCTATCAAATCTGGGGAGCTAATTAAAACTTTAATGAATAATGGAGTGATGGTTACATTAAATCAATTCATTGATCAAGAAACAGCTTTAGTTGTAACAGAGGAGTTGGGTCATATAGGCATTCCTTTTACAGAAAATGAGGAAGAAGAGAATCTAATTGAAAATATCTCTTATGAAGGCGAAGAAGAACCCAGAAATCCAATTGTTTCAGTTTTGGGACATGTTGACCATGGAAAAACATCTATTCTTGATTTTATAAGAAAATCTTCAGTTGCTGAATCGGAGGAAGGAGGAATTACTCAAGGAATTGGCGCTTATCAAGTTACCTACAATGATTCATTAATAACTTTCATTGACACGCCCGGACATGCAGCTTTTTCACAGATGAGGGCAAGAGGAGCAAATTCAACAGATATAGTTATTTTAGTTGTTGCTGCTGATGATAGCGTCAAGCCACAAACTGAAGAAGCTTATAATCATGCAAAAGATGCTGGCGTTCAAATAATTGTTGCAATAAACAAAATAGATACTCCAGATGCTGATGTAGAGAAGGTAAAAGGCGACCTTTCGGCAATTGGCTTAGTTCCTGAAGATTGGGGAGGCGATACTCAAATGATCCCCGTTTCAGCTAAAAATGGAGACGGTATGAATGATTTATTAGAAAGCGTTCAATTAGTCTCTGAACTGATGGAACTTAAAACAAATCATACTGGTCCAGCAGCAGGAATTGTTTTGGAATCTGGTGTAAGGAAAGGAGAAGGTTCTGTTGCAACTTTAATTGTTCAAAAAGGGACTCTGCATTCCGGAGATTATATTTTAGTTGGAGATCAATCTAGAAAAATTAGAGCATTAAAAGACTTCAATGAAAAGGTAATCAAACAAGCTGCTCCATCATCGCCAGTTTTCATTTCAGGCTTAGAGTTTCCGCCATCGGCCGGAGACGAATTTATTGTTGTTAAAGACGAAAAGGCAGCAAAAGCATTATCAGAAAATAGAGCAAATAAAATAAGAGATAAAAGATTAGCTCAAAAAAGTGTTGTGAATATGGAAAATATCTTTGCTAATGCAAGCGAGGGACTGAAACCATCTATAAATCTTATTTTAAAATCAGATACCAATGGTTCTTTGGAGGCTTTGTCTGGTGCAATCTTAAATATGGATATTGAAGAGGCAAAAATTAAAATTGTTTTAGATGCCGTTGGCCCAATAACTCCAAATGACGTTAACTTAGCTATTGCCTCCGATGCTTTTATTTTTGGCTTCAATGTTAGGGCTGAGACCGCTGCTGCAGATTTAGCTGAGCAAGAAGGAGTATCAATTCAATATTTTGGAATAATTTATGACTTAATTGATGCAGTTAAAACAGTAATTGAAGGATCATTGGATCCAGACATAAAAGAATCCATATTAGGAAAAGCAAAAGTTAAGGATATCTTTAAGTCTCCAAAATTCGGATTTATTGCTGGATCTGTTGTAGAAGATGGAACCATTTATCCCAATAAAAATGTAAGAGTTATTAGAGATAATACGGTTATACATGAAGGAATGTTAGACTCATTAAGAAGATTTAAAGATGAAGCCAAAGAAGTAAAGAGTGGAACTGAATGTGGAATAGGAATAACAAATTACACTGATATAAAAGAGGGCGATATTATTGAAGTGTTTCAAAGAGAAGAAATACAAAGAAAACTATAGATTTGTTTAATTCTCTACCATATAAAAGATCTCAAAGAGTATCTGATTCGATTAAAAAAGAAGTTGCTTCTATATTTTTGTTTAAAGTTAATGATCCTAGATTAAGAAATATTACTATTACAAATGTTGTACTTTCAGATGATTTATCTAACGCGAAGATTTTTTATTCAACTATTAACTCAAAGGACGATGAAACCTCTGTTAAAAAAGCTTTAGATAAATCTAAAGGTTTTATAAGAACGATGTTAGGAAAATCTTTAAGTTTAAAGAAAATTCCGACCATCTCGTTTTTCAAAGACAATCTTTAAAAATGTTATCCGGAATTTTAGTTTTAGATAAGCCAAAAAAGATATCATCTGGCGATTACGTTAGACAATTAAAAAAATACTTAACAAAAGAAAAAATAGGACACGCAGGAACTTTAGACCCTATGGCTACTGGAATTTTGATTGCTTGTGTCGGACAGATGACAAGATTTTCAGACTATTTAGCTAATTTACCTAAATCATATGAAGCTGAAATATTGTTAGGTCAGCAGACTAATACAGGCGATATTCAAGGAGAGGTGATAGAAAGAACAAACTTTATTCCATCCCGTGATGAATTAAAAAAAATTATTAAAAGTTTTATTGGAGAAATTGATCAGGTACCTCCTATATATTCAGCTTTAAAATACAAAGGGAAACCTTTTTATAAATATGCTAGAAAAGGGATAAATTTGGATATAAATTCAAGAAAAGTACTTATTCATAAAATTAATTTCATTTCTTTAAAAAATAATATTCTTAAATTAGAAATATCTTGTGGAAAGGGAACATATATAAGAGTTCTTGCAGAGGACATTTCAAAAAAAGCAGGTAGTTTAGGTACTATTTTAAACCTTAGAAGAATTGAGTCTGCAGGTTTTAAGGTTGAGGACTCTTTGAGCGAAGAAAGTTTGTGTGATGATAATTTTCAAGAAAAAATAATTGCTCCTGGGGATGCACTAAATTGTCTAGATGATATACAATGCCGATCAGAAATTATAGAAAAAATAACAAGAGGTCAAAAAGTTGAAATGAAATTGACCAGTGAAGACAAGTTTTTAAGGTTGTTTGATAAAAACAAAAATTTTATAGGAATTGTCGAAAACTGTAATGGCTTTATAAAGCCCAAAAGATTATTGACTATTGATTAAAAACTTGAACGGAGGAAGTTCTTGAGTATAGCGTCAGACAAAAAAAAAGAAGTGATGAACAAGCATTCCAGGTCGGATGGAGACACAGGTTCACCAGAAGTCCAAATAGCTTTATTAACCGAAAACATTAGCGCGTTACAAAGTCATTTTGATGAACATAAAAAAGATCATCATTCTCGCCAAGGTCTTATTAGAATGGTTAATAAGAGAAGAAAGCTTTTAGACTATCTTAAAAAAAAGGACCTTAATAAGTATAGTTCCTTAATCAAAGAACTTAATTTACGAAAATAATTTAGATCGTTTAAATCTAACCAACAAAATATATTATGGATACATCAAAAATTATCTCTTGTACTAAAACTATTGCAGGAAGAAAAGTAACATTAGAAACTGGAAAAGTAGCAAGACAGGCAACAGCATCTGTCATAGCCTCATCAGGGGATACACAAGTTTTAGTGACAGTAGTGGCTGGTGGTCAAAAGCCAGGACAAAGCTTTTTTCCCTTAACTGTAAACTACATCGAAAAATTTTATGCAGCAGGAAAAATTCCAGGGAGTTTTTTTAGAAGAGAAGGCAGGCCTTCAGAAGCAGAAGTTCTAACTTCAAGATTGATTGATAGGCCCATCAGACCTCTTTTTCCTAAAGGTTATACGCAAGAAGTACAGGTAATTTGTACAGTAATGTCGATTGACAACGATGATACTGCGGACATAATTTCGCTTATCGGTGTTTCAGCTGCTCTTCAACTTTCTGGTCTACCTTTTTCAGGACCTTTATCAGCAGCGAGAGTTGGTTTCATAGATGGAAGTTATATTTTAAATCCAGGACTCAAAGACTTAGAGGAATCCCAACTTGATATGGTTGTTGCTGGCTCTACCGATGCTGTATTCATGGTTGAATCTGAAGCATCAGAATTATCTGAGGATCAAATGCTAGGAGCAATTCTATTCGCTCAGCAAGAAATGAAACCTAGTCTTGAGCTAATTGAAGAAGTGGTTGAGCAAGCAACAATTATTCCTATTGAATATGAATTAGCAGAAGAAAACCTAGATCTTAAACAAATGGTTTCAGATAAAGCTTCAGATTTATTAAAGAATGCTTATCAAATTGCTGAAAAAACTAAGAGGCAAGAAGCTGTTGCCGAAGCTAGAGATTTAGTTAAAGCAGAGGTTGATGAAGACGATGAAGACGCATTAAAAGAAATATCAGATTACTTTAAAGCTCTTGAGTCTGATATTGTAAGAACAAGACTTTTAAATAGCGAGCCTAGAATAGACGGTAGAGACTTAGATACTGTCAGACCAATTGCTGTAGAAACAGGAATCTTAAATCAAGCTCATGGCTCTTCTCTTTTCACTAGAGGTGAAACCCAATCAATTGCTGTGGCTACTGTTGATTCCTTAAAACTTTCTCAACTTATTGATTCTTTGCAAGGAGATTCTAAAGATCCTTTTATGCTTCATTATAATTTTCCACCGTACTCTGTAGGAGAGGCGGGAATGATTGGTAGCCCCAAAAGAAGAGAAATCGGACATGGAAAATTAGCAAGGAGAGCTCTAGAGGCTGTCATACCTAATCCAGAAGAATTTGAATACGCTATAAGAGTAGTTTCTGAAATAACAGAATCTAATGGGTCAAGCTCAATGGCAACTGTTTGTGCTTCGAGTCTAGCAATGATGGATGCTGGTATTCCAATAAAAAAACCAGTTGCAGGAGTTGCGATGGGTTTGGTTAAAGATAAAGATCGACATTGCGTTATAACTGATATTCTAGGCGATGAAGATCATTTAGGCGATATGGACTTTAAAGTCGCTGGAACATCAAATGGAGTTACGGCTCTTCAAATGGATATAAAAATTGCAGGTATAAACGAAGAAATTCTTCAGGATGCTCTGGAAAAAGCAAATATTGCAAGAGTTCATATTCTTGGAGAAATGAATAAGGTTTTATCTGAATCTAGGCCAGAGTTGAATGAAAAGGCTCCACAATCACTGAAAACTTCAATTCCAAAAAATAAAATTGGAGAAGTAATTGGAAAGGGCGGAGCTACCATAAAGAAAATTACCGAACAAACTTCTACAAATATCGATATCAATGATAAAGGTCAAATAAGTATTTATGGCAGAAGTAAAAAAGATAGAGAAGAAGCTTTAGCAATAATAGAATCTATGACATCAGAACCTGAAGTAGGACTCATTTGTACTGGAACTGTTCTTAAAATCGTAGATTTTGGAGCCTTTGTTTCTTTTGATAATGGTAAAGAAGGTTTAGTACATGTTTCTGAGATAGCTGAAGAAAAGGTAAAAAATGTTTCTGACTATCTTGTAGAAGGTGAAGAAGTCGATATTAAAGTTATCGGAATTGATAGTAGAGGTAAAGTAAAGCTTAGTATGAAAGCCGTTTTAGAACCTACTGAAGAATAATATTTTCAAAGGTTTGTGTTTTAAATGGTGGCTATGCTGTGACTTGAACACAGGACCTCAGCATTATGAATGCTGCGCTCTAACCAGCTGAGCTACATAGCCGCAAATGGATTCTCTTCATCAAGACAATAAATGTCAAGTTATCTTAGACATTGAATCTAAAGAGGATAACATCACCATCGTTAATAATATATTCAGCTCCTTCCGATCTCCACTTCCCAGCTGCTTTTGAACCCTGCTCTCCATTAAATTTAATAAAATCATTAAAACTTATTGTTTCCGCTCTGATAAAGCCTTTTTCAAAATCACTATGTATTACCCCAGCAGCTTGAGGCGCTTTGTATCCAGATTTTATTACCCAAGATCTAACTTCTTTCTCTCCCGCGGTAAAAAAGGTCTTATAACCTAGTGTTTTATAGGCAATTCTAATAAATCTATCTAATCCAGGTTCATCCAAGCCAATCTCTTTTAGAAAATCTTCTTTGTCATCACCTAATTCGCTAATTTCTGCTTCTAATTGATTACACATTTCTATTACTTCAGAATTATCTTGCATTGCTTTCTCTTTAACTTTTTTTACAGCTTCTGCATTATTTTCACTTTCATCTATGTTAGCTACATAAATTACAGGCTTAAGAGAGATTAGATTGAACTCCTTAATAAGATTTATATCATCTTCATTGCAATCAATGGAACGTGCATTAGTTCCTTTAGCTAAACCAATTAAAAACTTTTCAATTGTTTCTAATTTTAAAAAAATGGATTTGTCACCGCTTTTAATTTTTTTGTTAAGAGATTCTTTTGCTTTTTCTAATGTTTCAATGTCAGAAAGAATTAATTCCATTTCTATAATTTCAATATCTTCAAGAGGGTCTAGCTTGTTATTAACATGAGTAATTTTTTGATTTTCAAAACATCTAACAACATGCGCAATGGCCTGAGTTTCCCTAATATGTCCAAGAAATTTATTACCCAAACCTTCGCCTTTTGAGGCTCCAGAGACCAACCCTGCTATATCTACAAATTCAACCGTTGCTGGGATGACCTTTTCTGGATTAACAATTTTTTTTAATTGAATTAATCTTTTATCTGGGACATTTACAATTCCTGTATTTGGGTCAATTGTACAAAAAGGAAAGTTTTCTGCTTGTATTCCCGCTGAAGTTAATGCATTGAATAATGTAGATTTTCCAACATTAGGCAGACCTACAATTCCACACTTAAAAGACATTATTAAGAATGAAGAATATTTAAAGCTATGTCCCAACTATCATCAATGATTAATTCAATAACTTCAATTCCTCTTTTTATAGCATTAAGACGTTCTTGTCTTTCTTTCAAAGAGCCTTTTTGAACGACATATTTATTTACTAATTTAGACTCACCAGGGTGACCAATACCTATCCTCATTCTCTTAAAATCTCTTTTTCCTCCAAGGCTTTCAATTATACTTTTCAACCCATTGTGACCACCGTCACCACCGCCATTTTTCAATTTACAAGCTCCAGAAGGAAGATCTAAATCGTCATGAATTATCAATACTTTGTCTAACGGTACATTAAGTTTTTTTATTGTAGGCTTAAGTGACATACCGCTGTGATTCATGAAAATAGTCGGAATTAAAAAAAATACTTCTCTGCCTAACATTTCGAAAGAGCCTATTCTTCCTTTAATAGATTTATTTTCTTTTAACTTAAGAGAATTATTCTCTAAAAAAAAATTTATTAAATCTGTGCCGGCATTATGTCTTGTATTAGCGTACCTCGTTCCGGGGTTGCCTAAGCCTGCAATTAGAAATTTGTTCATACTCTAAAAAAGAGCTCTTTAATCTCCTTGTTTTTCAGAATCATCAGAAACTTCGCCACTATCTTCTTGCTCAGCTTCAGATTCAGTGACTTCTCCTTCTTCACCTTCAACGACTTCAACTTCCTCTTCAATATCCAATGTAGCTCTCGTTGCGGAGCATGCGACGACGGGTTGATCTTGTCCATTTAAAAGATTTTGAGAAAGTTGTACTCCTTCTGGAAGAATAAGAGCAAATTGCATTATTGCTGAGTTTAGTTCTATATTTGAACAATCCACTTCTATGAATTCTGGAAGATTATCAGCAGAACAAGTTAATTCAATATCATTCTTATTCTTAGAAAGCATGCCTCCTTGATTTTTTACTCCAATACACAAATCTTCATTAATATACTTAATCGGAACATCTAAGGTAAGCTTTGTCTTTCCAGATACTCTTTGAAAATCAACATGGATAGGTTCATCGTTTGCAGGATTGACTTGAACATCTTTTAAAAGAACCTTAAATTCTTTTTCACCTTCTTTGAGATTTATAATTTGAGAAAAAATACTGGGCTGTTCTAAAGCTTTTCGCAAATCTTTACTTTGTAACTGTATTTTTACAGAATCTTCATTGTCGCCATAGAGTATTCCAGGAACATTTCCTTTTTTTCTTAATAAATTAGTTCTTTCGTTTAAATCCTTTCTTAAATTTATTTCTAATTCTGTACTTGAAGACATTTTAACTCCTTATAGGAACATTGCACTGATAGATTCTTCCTTATTAACTCTATTTATAGCTTCAGATAACGTTTCGTCCATAGAGATGATTTTAATCTTTTCTAATTTTGAAGCATTTTCTGAGAGAGGGATTGTATCAGTAACAATTAATTCGTCTAGCTTTGAATTGCTAATTCTTTCAATAGCTGGCCCTGAGAGAACTGCATGAGTTGCGTAAGAAATAACTTTGTTAGCTCCTTTTTGTTTTAGTGCATCAGCAGCATTACAAATTGTTCCTGCAGTATCGATAATATCATCTACTAAGATACAAGTTTTGCCCTCAACATCTCCGATTACGTTCATAACTTGAGACGAGTTTTCTTTTTCCCTTCTTTTGTCGATTATGGCTAAATCAGCATCATCTAATAATTTAGCTAGGGCTCTAGCCCTGACAACTCCTCCAACATCAGGAGAAACTATAATTTGATCTTTGTATGATGATTTATCAATATGATTATGTATAACTTTTGTTCCATATACATTATCGACAGGAACATTAAAAAATCCTTGTATTTGGTCTGAATGCAGCTCTATGGTTAAAATTCTATCAGCTCCTGCGCTCTGTAACATATCAGCTACCAACTTAGCACTTATTGGAACTCTCTCAGATCTAACTCTTCTATCTTGTCTAGCATATCCAAAATAGGGAATTACTGCTGTAATCCTGGACGCAGAAGATCTTCTTAAAGCATCTATAAGAATAATAAGCTCCATTAGATTATCGTTTGCTGGGAAACAAGTAGATTGCAAAATAAACACATCTTTTCCTCTTACGTTTTCATCAACCCTAATATTCAATTCGTTGTCACTAAATTTATCTACTAAAGCTTTACCTAAAGAAGTGTTTAGTTTTTTGGCTATTTTATTAGCTAATTCAGGATTTGAATTTCCTGAAAAAAGAACAAGGTTATTTTTATCGTTCATAATTCACATTGGCTGGGGTGGATGGATTCGAACCATCGCATGGCGGCATCAAAAGCCGCTGCCTTACCGCTTGGCTACACCCCATTTTCATTTAATACTTTCAATAAAGGCGATTCGTTTAAACTCCTTGTTACGAAATAATCATTATTTTTTGGAGCATTATCCATTATTTTTCTTGCCTCTTCAAAAGAATTAAATATTGCATACAAGGCAGATCCTGTTCCAGTTAAGTTTCCTTTTTTTATAGATTCTAACCACATAAAGGAATCATCGATTTCTTTGTAATTTTTTCTAGCCCACTTTTCAAAAAAATTAAAATCTTTACTGCTTTTTGAGTTTTTAAAATCATCAGCTTTAATTTGTTGAAAAGCTTTCGCAGTTGAAATTTTACACCTAGGCATAACTAAAAAAATTATGTCTTCTTTAAGAGACGTCTTAGAAAATATTTCTCCTTTACCCCTTGCTTTTCTCGCGACACCTTCAATAAAGATTGGAATATCAGAACCTAATGAAGAACCAAGTTTTTTTAAAACTTTATTACTTAAATTTAGTTTCCAATATTTATTTAACACAAGAAGCACAGTGGCAGCATTAGAACTCCCACCTCCAAGGCCCGAACCAATAGGGATGTTTTTTTTTATTTTTATTGAAACTTCTTTATTAATTTTACAGGTTTCTTTTATAAGCTGGATTGCTTTGTAAGCAAGATTATTTTTTTCTTCTACTTCTGGACAATAAACTTTTGAAATTTTTGTATCAAAGTTGAAAATTATTTCGTCTCCCCATTCTAAAAATTGAAAGTTAGTTTCAATATCATGAAAACCATCAGATCTTTTTTTTAAAACATTGAATCCTCTATTAATCTTGGCAGGAGATATGTAAATCATGATTTAAAAATAACAGCAAATTTAAAGTTTTTATATGAACCGACAATTTTCTTAATTTTTTTATTTAAATGAATTTCTTCCTTAGTAATCACAACATTTTGAGTAATATATTCTTTGCATTCATCTAGGTTGCATAATTCACCTAGCCATTCACTAAATCTATATATAGTAATTTCTTCAAT
>CACPMT010000004.1 GCA_902635045.1 uncultured SAR86 cluster bacterium
CGAGTGTTTTTCTATAGTCCTTGCTTATGATTAACGAGCAAGAAAAGCCACATAAATCCATTTGGTTTCTTTCGGCTGCCTTAGCATGTGTGGGAGCAGGACAAACAACTGTATTTATTCTTATTCCATCAGAAGTAAGAAGTTTGGGATTTAGTGAGTTTGAGGTTGGACTAATTTTTTCAATATCTGCTTTAGCTTGGATGATATTCAGCCCTTTTTGGGGAAGATTAAGTGATAGGTTTGGCAGGGGCTCTATTTTTTTAATTGGGATGATTGGGTTTGCACTTTCAATGGCTTCTTTTGCTGCTATTTTAATTTCGGCTCAAAATTTTTTACTACCTTTAGCGTTAGTTTTTCCTTTATTAGTATTAACAAGATTAATAAACGGACTCTTGGGAAGCGCTGTTAGACCTGCTGCTGGAGGAAGAATAGCTGATTTAACTTCACCAACAACTAGAACGGCAGGATTTGCTCGATTTGATGCAGGCTGGCAATTTGGAATTGTAATTGGGCCTATAGTTGTAGGGCTTTTGTTATCTATTTTTAATGAAAACCTCCTTGCTCCTTTCTTATTTATAGCTTTATTAGGATTGATAATTGGTTTTTACAATTACAAAAATATGATCGATGAAAATGGATTTACAGAATCTGAAAACATAACAAAACTTAAATTTTATGATTCAAGAGTTTGGCCCTCATTGTTGGTAGCATCTTTTATGGGAATCTCGAATGCATGTTTGGTCTTAACATCTGCTCTTTATACAAAAGATGTAATAGTAACTAGTGGAGAAAGTGTTTATGCAGTAATAGCTATTGGTTTTTCATTAGTAGCTATGTCAGGAATGTTTGCCAATTTGTTCATCGTTGATAAATTTAAAATCAGACCCCTGAATCTCATCAAATGGGGGTGCGCATTAATTTTATTCAGTTACTTATTTTTAGCCAATGCCACTTCGATACCTAATTTATATTTATCATTGATTATGTTTGGCCTGGGTTCAGGTCTAATAAGACCTGGGAACATAACTATCCTTTCATTGTCTGTAAGTCCAAAGGAACAAGGTGCTGCAAGTGGTTGGATGGGTACAGTTTTTCCAATTGGACATTTAATAACGCCTTTTACGATAATGCCTCTTTATATGTTGAGTCCAAATTTACCGTATTTAGCCATTAGTTTTTTGGCTTTATTACTAATAGTATTTATACTTTTAAACCAAAAAAAATATTTTTATTATTAGGATTAAAAAATTATGTTTAAAGAAGATGCGTTAGAAGGAAAAAGAATTTTAGTCACAGGCGGAGGCAGCGGCTTGGGCAAAGAAATGGCAAAACATTTTTTATCTCATGGTGCCGAAGTGATTATTTGCGGAAGAAGAGATTCAGTTCTTAAAGAAACAGAAAATGAGTTAGCAGAAACTACTAATGGAAAGATTTCTTCTTTTAGTTTAGATATTAGAGATTCTTTAGCAATTGAAGAAGCTATTGATACAGTTTTTGCTAATGGCGGTCTTGACGGGTTAGTGAATAATGCTGCCGGTAATTTTATAAGTAGGACCAAAGATTTATCACCAAATGCTTTCAACGCTATCGCTTCAATTGTTTTTCATGGAACATTTAATATGACAAATACAGTTGGAAAAAAATGGATTGAACAAAATAAACCTGGAAGTATTTTATCAATTACAACAACTTGGGTTTGGACTGGTTCTCCTTTTGTTGTCCCTTCAGCAATGTCTAAATCAGGAATAAATGCAATGACAAAGTCTTTAGCAGTAGAATGGGGACCTCATAATATTAGATTAAATTGCATTGCTCCCGGCCCATTTCCCACTGAAGGAGCTTGGTCTAGATTGAGTCCTGAAACAGAAGGTAACAAAGGTGCATTGGACCAAAGTTCAATGTCGTCTAATCCAATGGGCAGAGTGGGGGAAATGAGCGAGTTAGGCAATCTCGCAACTTTTTTGATGTCCGATGGATGCGATTATTTGACGGGACAAACCATTGCAATTGATGGAGCAGCTTATCTTTCTGCCGGAGGCACTTTTGCAAGTTTAGGAAAACTTAAGGATGATGATTGGACAAAAATAAGAGATACTATTAAAAAAAGTAATGAAAAAGATAAAAATTTAAGAAATACTAAATAAAATCAAATGGGAGAATATATGTCTAACGAGAAAATACAGGAAATGGAAAAGGTCCTTAAACTTCAAAAAAAATTATATATTGAAGAAGAGACGCCTAGTTTAGAACTAAGAGAAGATAGACTAAATAGATGCGTTGAAATGCTGAAGAAATATAATGTTGAAATTCTAGATGCTATTCAAGAAGATTTTGGTAATAGAGATTATAAAGCAGGTTTCATATCAGAAATTATGTCTACAATTGGGTCTATTAATCATGCTAAAGAAAATGTAAAAAAATGGATGAAAGACGAGAGGAGGAAAAGCAATCCTTCTCAACCTTTTGCAATAAGGACAGTCATGTCTTTATTTGGGGCAAAATCATGGATTAAGTACCAGCCTTTAGGAACAGTAGGAGTAATTAGTCCTTGGAATTTTCCAATAAACCTTGTTCTATCTCCATTGGGAACAATTTTTGCTGCAGGCAACAGAGTAATGATCAAACCTTCTGAATTTACTCCGGTGACTTCTGACTTGACGGAGAAAATGTTCAAAGAATTTTTTGACCCATCCGAAGCTGCAGTTTTTACTGGTGGACCAGATGTAGCTGCGGCATTTAGTGCATTGCCTTTTGATCACTTGCTATTCACAGGAAGCACACAAACTGGAAAATTAGTAATGAAGTCAGCTTCAGAAAATTTGGTTCCAGTAACTTTAGAGCTTGGTGGAAAATCACCTGTAATAGTTGACGAAAACGCTGATTTGAAGAATACAGCTACCAAGGTCATGAGAGGAAAGACAATGAATGCAGGGCAGATCTGTTTAGCCCCTGATTATGTAATGGTACCGAAAGGAAAATCTGAGGATTTTGTAAAAGAGTCTGAAACCGCAGTTAAGTCCATGTATGAGGATTTAAAATACAATCAGAGTTATACATCTGTGATTAATGAAAAACATTACGATCGATTAAATAATTTAATCGAAGATGCGAAAGAAAAGGGTGCAGATATACGAGTAATCAATCCCGCAGATGAAGATTTTAGTCAACAAGAGGTTCATAAAATTCCACCAACTCTTATATTAAATCCTACAGATGATATGGATATTATGAAAGAGGAAATATTTGGTCCCTTGCTGCCGGTTAAAGAATATGATGATTTTCAAGAGACTATAGGTTACGTAAATTCCAAAGACAGGCCTCTAGGTTTGTACTATTTTGGGAATGATAAAAAAAGAGAAAATGATGTTTTAAATAACACTATCTCAGGTGGGGTGACTCTAAATGATGTTATTTGGCACATAGGCCAAGAAGATATTCCTTTTGGCGGAGTCGGACCAAGTGGAACTGGAAATTATCATGGTTTTGATGGTTTTAAGAACTTCAGTCATGCAAAAGCAATTTATAAACAATTTTCAGCCGACCTATTGGCTCCAATGATGCCTCCCTATAAAGGAAAGCAATTTGAATCGACCAAAGACTCAGTATTGAAATAGTTTTTCTGTATAGTTTTATATCTTATGGAAACTAAAGATATATCTCTATCAATCGCTTTTGAATACCTTAGATCTAAAAATAAGGGAGCTACCGCTTTTGTTTCTTCTTTAGCGTATGCCTGCGTTGCAATTGGAGTAGCTGTTTTGATAATAGTTTCTTCCGTTATGAATGGTTTCGAAAAGGAACTTCGAGATAGAATACTTAATGTTATCCCTCATGCTTCAATAATGGGAGTTGTTCCAATTTCAAATTGGAATGACTTGTATAAATCATTGAAAGAGCATCCTAAAGTAATTGGAGTTTCTCCCTTTGTTCAATCTCAAATGCTAATTGGTAGTTCAGAGGAAGTATACGGATCTAATTTAGTCGGAATAGTTCCAGATTCTGAAAAGAACGTTTCTGTTGTCTCTAATTTTATTATAAAAGGCAGTTATGACTCCTTGAATGAGCAAGCAGATAACATAATTTTAGGAGAGCTGTTAGCAAGAAAATTAAATTTAGATGTTGGTAATCAGGTGTCTTTAATGCTTCCAGACACCAAAGCATCATTTGCTGGCTATTTTCCAAAAATAAAAAACTTTAGAGTTACAGGAATTTTTAGAGTTGGAGCTCCTGATATAGATGAGGGAGTTGCTTATGTAAATATTTCTAAAGCAGCAAATTTATTGTCGATTAAAGATCAAGTTCAAGGTTTTAGAATAAAGTTTGACGATTTATTTGAGGCTAATTATTTGTCATGGGAAGTTCTGATGGATGTAGAAGATCAAACTGATCAAATATTAATTTCTGAAAATTGGACAGTAACATATGGACCTTTATTTGAAGCGATAATGATGGAAAAAACATTGGTTGGAATTTTGGTATTTTTAATAGTTATAGTTGCAGCTTTTAATATCGTTTCGATGTTAATTATGATGATCAATGATAAAAAAGCTCAATTAGCAATTTTCAAAACCATGGGCATGTCAAAATATGAGATTAGAAAAATTTTTATTTACCTTGGCGCAATGATTTCTTTAATTGGTTCTTTAGTTGGCCTTGGATTAGGAATTTTTGTTACTTATTTACTTTCATCAAGATTTTTTGAAGAAGTGATAAATTCTCTCATGCAAGATACGTATTTCATTAATTACTTTCCAGTAGATATAAGGATTTCTTGGGTCCTTTTTATCTTAATTTCTACGATAACTCTAACTCTTTTGGTCTGTCTGTATCCTGCCAGAGTTGCTTCCAAAGTTGTTCCAGCTGAGGTTTTAAGGAATGAGTAATAAAGTTATTGAAGCAAAAGATTTAAACAAAAAATTTTTTGATAATTCAAATGTTATTGAAGCAGTAAACGAGGTCAGTTTTTCGGTTAATGAATCTGACATAATGATTATCTTTGGACGTTCCGGTTCAGGTAAATCAACACTTCTTTATATGTTAGCCGGTTTAGAAACCGTTACTAGCGGGCAAATAAAATTTGAAAATTATGATTATCAAGATTTAACTCTTGATGAGCTTGCATCAATAAGGAGGAAAAATATCGGATTTGTTTACCAATTCCATCATTTAATTCCTGAATTCAAAGCAATTGATAATGCAGCATTTCCTCTCCTACTAAACGGTGAGTCAAAAGAAGTTGCTTATGAAAAATCAAAAGAAATATTATCTAAATTTGGACTTGAAAAAAGATTATTCCATAAGCCCAATCAACTATCTGGAGGAGAAAGACAACGTGTTGCCATCGCAAGAGCTCTTATACATGACCCAAAATTTGTTTTATTAGACGAACCTACAGGAGATCTAGATCGAGAAACTGCTCAAGAAGTTAGAAAAATGTTAAAAGATTTTATGATTAATTCTAAATCTTCCTTAATAATAGCTACTCATGATAGAAGCTTTGAAGAAATATCAGATTTTCAGAAGACAATGGACTCAGGTTATTTTATATAAACTTTAAGGAACAATTTACATGTCTTATATAATCCTCTCAGGTGGTTTCATAATTTGGCCAATAATTTTGCTTTCGATTATCTCTTTAGCCATCGTAATTGAAAAAACATGGAATTTAGCTAGAGATGCAGTATTGCCAAAGGATCTAACCAAAGACGTAATATCCCAAATTGAAAAAAAATCTTTAACGACCAGCATGAAAGAAAAAATGGCTAGCGACTCTGTTCAGGGAACGATTTTTTTTGGACTCATGGAGGAAAGGTTAAAAAGTAAAACTAATTTAAGACTTCGCGCTGAGGAAATTGGTAGATTTGAAATAAATAGACTTGAAAAATTTATGACATTGTTAGGAACAATTGCTTCTGTTTCTCCTATATTAGGCCTTTTAGGAACAGTAACTGGAATGATTTCTATATTCAGTAATTTGTTAGTTTCAGGAACTAATTCAATTGGACCTCTAGCTGGAGGAATTGCAGAAGCTTTAATTACAACAGCTGCCGGATTAATAGTCGCTATACCAAGTCTTATTTTTTATAGATCTTTTAATAGGACGATAGAAAATTATTCTCTAGAGTTGGAAGAAGAATCCAATAAATTAATTAATTACTTATCAAAAAATTGAAATTTAAGAAAAAAAAATCTCCTGAAATTAATTTAGAAATTACACCTTTGGTGGATGTTATTTTTTTATTACTCATATTCTTTGTATTGAGTACCCAGTTTATTGATCTAAAAACAATGTCGATCGAATTACCCACTATTGATAAAGAAACAATGAGTAATTTGCCGGAAAAAAGAGTCAAAATAGAGATATCTAAAGAAGGAGAGGTTTTGATCAATAATACAATTTTAGATAATTTTTCTATTAAGACTCTAAACAAAGAACTTAAAGCTATTTCCCCTGAAATAAAAACAGCCATTATTTCTGCAGATTCAGATACAAAATATCAATACTTAGTTACCATTATGGAATCCTTAAATAGAAACGGCTTCAAAAATATTCAAATAAATGGAGTTTCACAGGGAAATTGATATGTCTAAAAAGAAATCTTACTATCTCAGACTACTTTCTTATGTAAAACCCTATTATGGCTATTTCTTAATAAGTTTCTTTGGATTTGCGATTTTTGCTTCAACTCAAGTCGCAATAGCCGAGTGGTTCAAGCAAATTGTTGATTACATTTCTGCGCCCGATGAATCAAAGTCACTTTTTCTGCCCTTAGCTTTAGTAGGATTAGCGGTTTTTCGAGGAATAGGCTCTTACTTAGGTCATTTTTTCATGCATTATGTGTCTTTGAATTTAGTTCACGATCTAAGATCTGAATTATTTAAATCGTTAGTTTTTCTGCCTTCAAAGTATTATGACGAAAATAATAGAGGTCATCTTTTATCAAGAATTACTTTTAATGTCGGCCAAGTAAGAGATTCTGGCAGTGAAGCAATTAAAATTCTATTTAGAGAAGGTTTAATAGCAATTGGTCTTCTAAGTTATCTCTTGTACCTTAACTGGAAACTTTCACTAGTATTTTTAATAACTGCTCCATTTATAAGCGGCATTATATATATAGCAGCAAGAAGGCTTAAAAGAGTAAGCACCAGACTTCAAAATGCTATGGGAGACGTAACTCATGTTAGTTCTGAATCAATAAATGCAAATAAGGAAATAAAGTTATTCAATCAACAAGAAGCTGAAAATTTGAGATTCAAAAAAGCAAGTATGGATAACACTATTGCTTATTTAAAATTTGAATCAACCAATGCAATTTCATCTCCTCTAATACAGATCATTCTCTCTCTTGCTTTGGCTCTTATAACTTGGATTGCTATAGATTCAAATGTATTGGAGGTAATGACTGCTGGAACTTTCATTGCTTTTTTCGGTGCAGCCGGAATGTTGGCTAAGCCCATAAGACAATTAACTCAGGTAAATGCAATGATACAAAGGGGTGTTGCAGCATCTGAAACTATTTTTGATCAACTTGATGAGTTACCAGAACAAGATAATGGAGACGTTATTTTAGATGAGTGTAAAGGCAAGCTTGAATTTAGAGATGTCTCGTTTGGTTACGAAAACTCTAAAGAAGTTACATTAGATAAAATATCTTTTAAAGCTTCGCCAAGTAAAACTCTTGCGATAGTTGGTTCTTCAGGAGCAGGGAAGTCAACTATAATAAATTTGATTCCAAGGTTTTATGATGTATCCAGTGGAGAAATTTTAATTGACGATAACTCCCTAAATGAAATAGAACTTTCAAATTTGAGAGAAAATATTTCAGCAGTAGGACAAACAACTGTTTTATTCAACGATACAGTCTTAAATAATATTAAATACGCTAATCCGGAAGCTTCCGAAGAAGAAATAATTGAAGCATCTAAACAAGCTCATGCCCATGAGTTTATTTCGGAACTCCCAGACAAATATGAAACCTTAATTGGTAATGATGGGACTTTATTGTCAGGTGGACAGAGACAAAGAATTGCAATCGCAAGAGCTTTTTTAAAAAAATGTTCAATTTTGCTATTAGATGAAGCAACCTCAGCACTAGATTCTGAATCTGAAAAACTTGTGCAAGATGCAATAGAAAACTTAAAAATTGGTAAAACCACAATTGTTATAGCTCACCGTTTGTCTACAGTTGAAAATGCAAATGAAATAATTGTAATAAAAAAAGGAAAAATTGTTGAACAAGGAAATCACAAAGATTTACTTTCTTTAGAAGGAGAATACTTCGAACTTTATAAAAATCAATTTTCTGATAACGACCTACCAATTCCAGAAGAATCTAAAGTATTCGTTCCTCCCATAAAAATAGAAGAAAAAACTCCACAAGGAATAATTGAAAAAGCCTGGTATGAAAATAAGTCTTGGATAAAGTTTTTGCTTCCTTTGTCTTGGCTGTTTAATTTTCTAACCACAATAAGAAAAAGTAGACAAAAAAAGAACTCATGGAAACCTGATCAAAAAGTAATAGTAGTAGGAAATTTGAGTGTGGGAGGAAACGGTAAAACTCCTTTTGTGATATGGCTGGCTAATCTTCTAAAAGACAAAGGACTAAAACCTGGAATTGTTTCAAGAGGATATAAAAGCTCATCTTCTAAATTTCCGCTAGACGTTAATGAGCAAACTAATGTTAATGCCTCTGGAGACGAACCGAAGCTTATTTTTAATCAGACTCATTGTCCAACTGTAATCTCTCCAGATAGAGTGGAAGCAGTAAAATTTCTTTTAAAAAAGCATAATTGTGATGTGGTAATAAGTGATGATGGAATGCAGCACTATAAGCTTGATAGGGATTTAGAAGTGGCGTTAGTTGATGGTTTTAGAAAATTTGGAAACGGATTCACTTTTCCTGCTGGTCCTTTGAGAGAGCCTTTAAAAAGATTAAGAGACGTTGATTACATCATAAACACAAATAAATTTTATACTGAAGAAGAAAATTTGTCTGATAAGGATGTATTAATGACATATGAGCCAGTTTCATGGGTTAGATTAACCTCAGGAGAAGAAATAAAAATTGAAGATTGGCCCTATGAAAAACTAGTATATGCCGTTGCAGGCATTGCAAATCCAAATAATTTTTTTTCTACACTCAGAAATTTAGGATTTGAAGTAATTGAAAATCCTTTTCCTGATCATCACACTTATAACAAAGCTGATTTTATTGGCCTTGAAGACTTGCCAATAATTATGACCGAAAAAGATGCAATAAAGTGTAGAAATATTACTGGTAATTTTTGGTACCTTAAGATTAAGGCAAAATTATCTGAAGATTTTGCCGATAAGATTTATAAAGAAATTGTATCTTGAAAAAAATAGTTATCATTCCAGCTAGATTAGATTCTGAGCGTTTACCTGAGAAACCACTAAAATTAATTGGCAAAAAACCTATGATTGAATGGACTTATAAAGCTGCACGTAATTCCATTGCAGATGAGGTTTTTGTTGCTACTGATTCAAATAAAATTAAAAAAGCAGTGGAGGAGTTTAAAGGAAAAGCATTTTTAACATCAGATCAGCATCAAACTGGAACCGATAGAATATTTGAAGTAGCTAACAATCTTGATTTACAAGACGATGACGTAGTAATTAATGTACAGGGAGACGAGCCTTTTATTGACCCAATTGATATCAATATTATTTTTAATTCTTTTTTAGAAAATGAAGACAGTATTCCTACAAAATTAGGAAGTATATTAAATCATGAAATGACTACTTTATATTCAGCTCATGAAACTTTACCGGTTAAAAACAATACTAACGAGGTGAAAATTAAAGTTGATGAATGCATTTCGTTAGATTTTTCTAGAGAAGTTGAAGGAGATACCTCAGATTGGTTCATTCATCTTGGAATTTACGGTTACAAATTTAGTTGTTTAAAGAATTTTGTAAAATGGCAACAATCTAAACGAGAATTAGAATCTAAACTAGAACAATTACGCGCATTAGACAATGGTGTAATGATAAAAGCTTTGCCATCAAAGTCGTTATTTCATCTTGGTGTTGATACCAAAAAAGATCTAGAAGAAGCAAATGAAATTGCCAAAAAATTTTAGTTCAAACCATAGTCTAAAAGAGAATAATTCTTTAAAGCTGAATTATGCTGCTGATTATTTTGTATCTTGTAATTCAGAAAAGGAACTTTTTTTAATATACGATTTCCTCGAAGAAAAAAAAATAAAATACTGGATTTTTGGAGATGGGACTAATCTAATCTTGAAAAATAATTTGAAAGGACTAGTGATAAAAAATAATTTAAAAGGATTTTCTGTCAATGGAAATTCTGTAATAGTTAGTGCTGGAGAGAATTGGGATGATGTAGTATCTAAGTCATTGAAAAAGAATTTATATGGATTAGAAAATTTATCAGGAATACCTGGATCTGTTGGAGCTTCACCAATACAAAATATTGGCGCATACGGCTCCGAAATATCAAATTTTGTAAATTATGTAGAAACTTTTAATCTCGAAAAAGGTCGTTTTGAAATATTTTCCAATCAAGCATGCAACTTTTCATACCGAGAAAGTATTTTTAAGAGAAATCCTAACTTAATGGTAACTAAAATTTGCCTTGATCTTAGTCAGGAATTTAAACCAAATACTCATTATGAAGCTTTACCGAAGTCGGTTAAAAATGCTAGCGAACAAAGAAAAAATATTTTAAGCATCAGATCTCAAAAATTACCTGACCATCAGAAAATTCCAAATGTGGGAAGCTTTTTTAAAAATCCAATAATATCAGAGATGCAACTTAAAAAACTATCTGCAGATTTTCCTGATATTAAAAATTACTTACTTGAAGATAAAAATTACAAAGTTTCTGCTGCTTGGTTGATAGAAAATGCTGGATTGAAGAATTCAAAAAAAGGAGATTGTGGTATTTCAAATAAACATGCTCTTGTTTTTTACAACTATTCTGAATCGTCTGATTTCATATTGTCTTACTCCTCCGAAGTAATAGATATAATTAAGAAGAAATTTGGAATTATTTTGGAATACGAACCTTCAATAATTGGCTAAAGATGAATAAAGAAGTTAATACTGCAAGCATACTTAAAGATATATTAGATGCTCAAAAAACAGCTGGAGAATTACCTCCAGTAGAAAAATGGAATCCACCTCTTTGCGAAAATGTTGAAATGCAAATTTCAAAGGATGGTAAATGGTTTTTTATGAATTCTCTTATAGGAAGAGAAAAAATGATCAAGTTATTTAGTTCGGTATTGAGGCTTGATGATGATGGTTCTTACTATCTAGTTACACCAGTAGAAAAAATTAAGATAGATGTTGCTGATAAACCGTTCGTTATTGTTACTTACGATAAAGAAATAATTGATAATCAGGAAACTTTTTTTTTTCAGACTAATGTAGGCGATGTAGTTCCGCTGAATTCTAGTCATCCTCTTAGGGTAGAATTTTCTGAAGAAACTGAAGAGCCTTCGCCATATCTTTTAGTTAGAAAAAATTTGGAAGGACTGATCTCAAGAAATGTATTTTATCAATTAGTGCAAGAAGCTTCATTAAACGCTGACACAGAAGAACTTATAATAAAAAGCGCTGGGATTGATTTTTCTTTAGGAAAAATAAAATGAGGTTGATTTTTTACATGTTTGGATAGTTTGGACCACCCATACCTTCTGGAGTTACCCAAACTATATTTTGACTTGGATCTTTTATGTCGCATGTTTTGCAATGGACACAATTTTGAGCGTTTATTTGAAATTTTTTTTCACCTTCTTTTTCTACAACCTCATAAACTCCTGCTGGACAATACCTTTGTGCCGGTTCGTCATACTCGGGAAGGTTTACAGAAATTGGAATTGATGCATCTCTGAGCGTTAAGTGACAAGG
The DNA here is from genome assembly GCA_902635045.1 of uncultured SAR86 cluster bacterium. Lineage (GTDB taxonomy): Bacteria > Pseudomonadota > Gammaproteobacteria > Magnimaribacterales > AG-339-G14 > CASICS01. The sequence continues at coordinate 11,900 of CACPMT010000004.1, forward strand.
TTGATCTTCTTCATGATTGGTGTTTGATAAAAAGACAGACGAAAGTTTATCAAAACTTAATACTCCATCTGGTTTGGGGTAGTCTATCTTCTCTGATTCTGAAGCTTTTTTCATACAAGCATAGTCTGGTGTTTTATGCCTCCATGTAAATGGCATTTTTCCTCTAAAAAGAAACTGTTCCACAGCCATAACGAAACCCCCAAGCAAGACTCCATACTTATGAATTAAGGCCGCCATATTTCTAGATTTGTATAAATCAGTTTCAATCCAAGATGATTTAAATCTATCTTCAAAATCAACTAAATCTTCTCCTATTTTATTTTTAGAGATTGCCTCGAAAGCAGATTCTGCAGCAATCATTCCAGATTTCATTGCAGTGTGCGAACCTTTTATTTTTGTAAAAACCATCAAGCCTGCATCACAGCCCACTAATATTCCGCCAGGAAAAGTCATTTTCGGTCTTGAGTGGTATCCTCCCTTAGTCAAGGCTCGGGCGCCATATGCAACTCTTGTGCCATTTTCTAATATTTTTTTTATGTCTTTGTGATGTTTCCACTGTTGAAATTCATCGAAAGGACTCAAGTGAGGATTTGAATAATCAAGAGGAACGACTATACCCAAGTAAACTTGGTTATTTTCACCATGATAAAAGTATGATCCAGCCCCGGACTTATTACTTGGCCATCCGAATGTGTGCATTACTGTTCCTTCAGAATGAACTTCTTTTGGAACATCCCAAACTTCTTTGAATCCAATACCATAATGCTGAGGATCGCTTTCAGCGTCTAGTTTATATTTTGAAATTAGTTGTTTGCCTAAGTGACCTCTACACCCTTCAGCAAAAATTGTGTATTTTGCTCTAAGCTCCATAGAGGGTTGGTATGAAGGCTTTTTTTCTCCTTCTTTTGAAACTCCCATTTCACCGGTAAGAATTCCTTTAACGATATCGTCTTCATAAATAACCTCAGATGCAGTAAATCCTGGGAAGATTTCAACTCCAAGACTCTCAGCTTCTGATGCTAACCAGCGGCAAAAATTAGCAAGGCTCATTACATAGTTTCCATGGTTGTTAAAATTAGGCATTAAAAAAGAAGGGAACGGGATATTGAATGATAGATTTTTGTTAAATAAGAATTTAACTATATCTTTAGTTGCAGGGCTATTAAGAGGAGCTCCCTTATCTTTCCAATCTGGTATTAACTCATCAAGAGCCCTGGTTTCGAAGCAATTTCCAGAAAGGATATGAGCTCCGACTTCAGAACCTTTTTCAATTAGACATACATTAAGATCCGAATTGTTTTCAGCTGCTAGTTGTTTCAACCTAATTGCAGTAGATAATCCTGACGGTCCAGCTCCTACTATGACAACGTCGTATTCCATGACGTCTCTAGATATATCTTCTATATTGTCTTCCATTTATACTTATTGTAGTTCAAAAAAATAAAATCAAGGCGATTTATATCAAATTTGAATAAAAAAATGCTTTTTTTAAGCTTTTTTCTTAGATATTTATATAAACTTATATCCTCAAGTCTTTGCTTGAAGAAGTGATATCAATTAAAATGCCTTTTCAGTAAGCACGATACCGTTAAATTTATGAAAATTTTAGTACCTATTAAAAGAGTTGTTGATTACAACGTAAAAGTTAGACCTAAGTCAGATGAGTCTGGAGTTGATCTGAACAACGTTAAAATGGCTATGAATCCATTTTGTGAGATAGCAGTAGAAGAAGCTGTAAGACTTAAAGAAGCTGGAAAAGCAGAAGAAATAGTTGCTGTAACAATTGGAGAAAGCTCTTCTCAAGAACAATTGAGAACTGCTCTTGCTTTAGGAGCAGATAGAGCAATTTTGGTCGAGACGGATGTTCAAGCAGAGCCCTTGGGAATTTCAAAACTTTTGAAAGCCATTGTTGATAAAGAATCTCCAGATTTAATAATTTTAGGAAAACAGGCCATTGATGGCGATAACAATCAAACGGGGCAGATGTTAGGCGCTTTGACAGGGTTCTCTCAGGCAACTTTTGCCTCCGAGGTGAATTTGGAAGGTGATAATTTATCAGTAACTAGAGAAATTGATGGTGGTCTTCAAACTTTATCAATAAATTTACCTGCCATTGTTACAACCGATTTGAGACTTAATGAGCCAAGGTACGCTTCTCTTCCTAATATAATGAAAGCAAAATCTAAACCTCTAGATGTGATACCAGCATCTGACCTTGGAATCGATATTGCTCCAAGGCTTGAAACTCTTAAAGTTTCTTTACCAGCTGAAAGAGAGGCAGGTGTTATAGTTGAAACAGTTGATGAATTAATAGATAAATTAAAAAACGAAGCAAAGGTGATTTCATGACAGCACTAGTAGTAGCAGAACACAATAATAAAGAATTAAAACCAGTTACTTTGAATACTGTAACCGCGGCATGCGAGTTAGAGCAAGATGTTCATATTTTAGTAGCTGGCCATGGTTGTGCATCTGTAGCCGAACAAGCAGCCAAAATTTCAGGCGCTTCAAAAGTTCTCTTAGTTGAAGCCGAAGCTTATGAAAACTTTTTGGCAGAGAATGTAGCCTCTTTAATATCTAATATCTCTGGAGATTATGATTTTATTCTCGCTCCGACAACAACAAACGGGAAAAACGTAATGCCAAGAGTTGCAGCTCTGCAGGACGTAAGTCAGATTTCTGATATCTCAGCTATAGAGAGCAATGATACCTTTCAAAGACCAATTTATGCCGGAAATTGCATTGCAACTGTTAAAACTAGCGATATAAAAAAAATCATTACTGTTAGAACCACAGCCTTTGATCCAGCCGATGCAACTAGTGGGTCAGCCGAAATAATTACCTTGGAAGAAATTAATGATGCTGGTATTTCTAAATTTCTAAAAGAAGAAATTGCCGAATCAGATAGACCTGAACTTACTGCAGCAGAAGTTATTATTTCTGGAGGAAGAGGAATGCAAAACGGTGAAAACTTTTCTTTATTAGAAGGAATAGCTGATAAGCTAGGAGCTGCAATAGGAGCTTCACGAGCTGCGGTTGATTCGGGATTTGTACCAAATGATTATCAAGTAGGCCAGACTGGAAAAATTGTCGCTCCAGACTTATATATTGCTGTTGGAATATCAGGAGCTATCCAACACCTTGCTGGAATGAAAGATAGTAAAGTCATCGTTGCAATTAATAAAGATGAAGATGCGCCGATATTTCAGGTCGCAGATTATGGATTAGTTGCAGATCTGTTTGAGGCGATGCCGGAGTTGGAATCAAAAATATAGCTTTACCAAATATTTCTATTTCTGAATCAGCTGAAGATTATTTAGCTGATCTTCTCTCTAAACAAGATGAAGAAAATATAAATATTAAAATTTTTGTAACTGACCCTGGAATGCCATCGGCAGAAACTTGTATTGTTTATTGCAAGGAAGGCGAAGAAGAAAAAGATGACAAACTTTTAGAATTAAACAAAATAAAAGTTTACTTAGAAAATCTTAGTTTACCTTTTCTAGAGGATACAAAAGTCGACTATAACCCTGATAAATTTGGTGGTCAGTTAACAATCAGAGCACCAAATGCTAAGACACCAAATCTTAAAGAAGATAGCTCTATTGAAGATAAAATAAATTACTATCTATACAGTGAGGTTAACCCTTCACTTGCTTCCCATGGAGGAGAGGTTCATTTGGTCGAGGTAATTGAAAACTCTAAAGCAGTCTTAAGGTTTGGTGGCGGATGTCAAGGCTGTGGCATGGTTGATTTAACTCTTAGAGATGGCGTCGAAAAAACACTTAAAGATAACATTCCTGAATTAACCGAAATAGTAGATTCTACAGATCATTCCCAGAGAGAAAACGCTTACTATAAATAAATTTTTATTCGACAAAATCGGTCCTTATTACTTAATATAATTAAAGAATGAGCGACAACAACAAACTCTACGTATTTAATGATACTGAAACCACTGGTTTAAATACTTGGTATTCTCAAATTATTCAAATTGGCTCAGTTTTAAGCGACGAAAATTTTGATGTTATTGAAGAATTAGATATTTCTTCAAAGGTATTGCCTTGGGTTGTTCCTACTGTTGGGGCATATAAAGTTCACAAGCAAGTTAAAAGCTTAGAATGCAGTATGTCTCATCACGACATGATGTCTGCTTTGAAAGATAAATGGTCTCAGTGGGGCAAAGATAAAAACCTCATTCATGTTACCTACAATGGAATGAAATTTGATGAGGAGTTATTTAGACGACAGTTTTATTGGAACTTATATGAACCATATATGACTAATACAAATGGAGCTGCCAGAATAGATTTGATGGTAGTAATGATGATAATTGCCAATTTTTACTCTGATCAAATTTTTTTTCCAGTTGATGGTGAAGGAAAAATTAAATATAAATTAGAACTTCTCGCAGAGGCTAATGGAATTTCAGCACAGAATGCTCACGATGCGGTGATTGATTGTTACTTAATGATCAACTTGTTAAGGTTAATTAAGGAAAAAATACCAGACGTTTGGTATTCAGCTATATCAGCTTCCTCGAAAGAGGGTTGCTTGGAACTTTTGAATTCAAAACCTTTTTGCATGCAGGGAGAATTATACGGAGGTAAAAAATTCACCTATCCCGTTGTTCCATGCGGTCAAAACCCAAATAATAAAAATGAAATTGTTCTTGTTGATTTATATTTTGATCCTAAGGAGTTATTCGAAATGAAGGATGTTGAGCTAAAGGGTCAATTTGGAAGATCCGGCGCATTTAAAAAGATAGCCATAAATAAAACTGTTCCATTGATTAATGCTCAAAAGATCCCCAATTTGTCTCAATTTTTGGATGCACCGGAGAAACAACTTGAAGAAAGAGCTAAATTGGTTAGAGAAAACAAAGATTTTCAAGATAGAATTTCTTCTATCTTAGGAGATAATCAATTCAATTGGCCAGCTCAAGAAATTGTGGAGCAGAGAATATACGACGGTTTTCCATCCGATGCCGATAAGTTATGGAGAGATAGATTTGAATTAGCTCCATGGGCAGAGAAAGCTAAGTTAATTGAAGGCTTTGAAGACGATAGGTATAGAGAATTAGCTGAAAGAATTATTTGCTATCAAAAACCTGAATTTGCTTCTAAAGAAATGTTGGACAGATTCCAAACTTTTGTTAAAACAAGACTCTTTTCAAAAGGTCCGTGGTTAAAAGATAAAGGGCAGACTTTAGATCAAGCCATAGTAGAAGCAGAAACATTACTTGCCGAAACAGATACTGAGGAAGAAAAAGAAATTTTAGAAAAACTTCTTAGTCACTACAATGAAAAGAAGTCTATTTATTCGTAATTGGAAAAATTTGAAATATAACTCCAAACTTGGGATGATCAACATAGTGCAATTCTTTAGATTTTACCTTTCTGGAATGATTCATTCGATATAAAAAATTTAAATTTACCTCTTCTAATAAATTAGATTCTTTCATTTCAAATTGATCCTTTTTTGTTTGTTCAAGTATTTTAATATTTATTTCAGAAGGGGCTGGTTCAGAGCTTTCTTTCGTAAAATATAGATTTAAATCTAGGTGAAGGAATCTTTTTTTATATACCTTAAGCTCTCCAATGACAATATCTTTATAATCGGCTTCTGTCTTAACCAAAATAGGTAATGCTTCGGTCTCCTTTTTTATTTTTTGAAACCAAGAGTTAAATCCGATTACCCTGTAGTTTTTACTTCTTTTGAGGCTTTGAATAATTTCTTCCATAGCAAAATCGATCCCTGAGTCGTTTTGAAAAAAAACTTGGTTCTTTGACATTTCAATTTTTTCTTCTTTTTCCTTTTTTTGAATATTTGAGTTATCAATAATTCTTGTAATGGAAATATCTTGAAATAAATCTTGATAAGGTAGATCGTTTTCTAAACTGTCTGGTTTTATAAACTCAGGATACTTGAGATTTGTAATATTTATCAGTTCGTCAGAAAAAAATATCTCTGGAGGTAAAAATCTTTCTTCAGAAGTAATTTCCGGTAAAAACTTGAAAATAATGTAATCAATTCTATAAATATTTTCTTCTGAAAAAGAAATATTTGAAAAAATAAAAAAATTGAAAATTAAAAGAAAATTAAGCTTTATTTTGCGCATTAAATGAGAGTAGGTTTTCTAAAACAAAATCTATTTTATCCATTTCTTGAGTTGAATAGTTAAGAAATATTTTTTCTAATTCTGAGCCTTGAGGCTTTAAGGGGCTTTTTGAATTTAAATAAATATATATTCTTTTTTGTTCCGATAAAATTTTATAAATTAATAATTTGCTACATAAAATTCTTATCCTAGCTATTTTAATTAAATTCTCAGTCTCTTCAGGAAGCTTGCCAAACCTATCCTCTAATTCTTTTTTTAATTCAAATAAGTCCTTTTCTTTTTTGAAAGAAGTAATTTTTTTATATATAGACAATCTTACTTCAGGTTGGGGTATTGATTCTTCAGTAATATAACCGTTAACTCCGAGTTTAATTTCAATTTCATCTAAGTTGGTTTCATGTTCTCCTGAGAGTGCCTTTATTGATTTATCTATGAGTGAAGTAAAAAGAGTCAATCCGACAAAATCAATTACTCCACTTTGTTTTTCACCCAAAATTTCACCAGCACCTCTTATTTCCAAATCTCTCATTGCTAGATTAAATCCAGAATTGAGCGAGTCACCAAATTTTAGAGCTTCCATTCTAGCAATTGCATTCTTTGACAGGCTTTTTTCTTCTGTAGTTAAAAAATATGCGTAAGCCTGTCTTTTTGATCTACCTACTCTTCCTCTAATTTGATGAAGTTGAGATAAACCAAAGTTTTCAGCGGCTTCAACTATTAAAGTATTTGCATTTGGAATATCTAAGCCACTTTCGATGATTGTTGTACAAACCAAAATATCTACTTCTTTGTTGTGAAACTTGATCATAATTTCTTTTAGTTCTTTCGGAGACATTTGGCCATGGGCTGATGAGACAATGGCATCAGGTAAGATTTTCTTAATTTCTTTAACTTTAACGTTTAATCTAGCTACACTATTTAAAAGATAAAAAGATTGGCCTGATCTATGAAATTCCCTTTCTAAGGCTTCTTTGATCAATCCATTAGAGTATCTAGATACAATAGTTTCTACAGTTTTTCGACCAGGCGGAGGAGAAGAAATAATCGAAATATCTCTTACTTTAGAAAGTGCTAAATTCAATGACCTAGGAATAGGTGTCGCAGAAAGATAAATAACGTTAACTCCTTTTTTTAAGTTTCTTAACTTTTCTTTTTGCCTTACACCAAACCTATGTTCCTCATCGATAACTAATAAGCCTAGATCAGCAAACGTGATTGAATCGCTTAACAGAGAATGAGTTCCAATAATTATTGAGATGTCTCCATTCTTTAATTCTTCGATAATTTTACTTTTTTCTTTCTGCGATCTTTCCCTTGATAAAAAATCTACCTTTACATCAAAATTCTTAAATCTTTCTTTAAATAATTCAAAATGTTGTCTTGCTAATACTGTTGTTGGAGCAAGAATACAGACTTGTTTTAGATTTTCTGTGCATATGAAAGAGGCTCTTAGGGCAATTTCTGTTTTACCAAAACCAACCTCACCACAAACTAATCGATCTTGAGGTTTAGAAATAGACAAATCATTTGTAACCTGAGAAATTGTTATTTTTTGATCTACTGTTTCAGTAAACCCAAATCCATCCTTAAACAATTCGTATTTATTTTTATCTGAAATAGATAATTGATCTGACTTTTCAATTTTTCTTTTGGCTTCTGCCTCAAGTAATTCTGCAGCAATGTCGTAAGCTTTTTTTTCAGATTTCTCTTTTTTTATCCTCCAATTATTTTTACTTAACGAATCTAATTTAATTTCTTGATTTCCAATATAAGGACTTAATGTGCTCATCGAATCAACAGGAATATATAAAATTTCTTCCCCATCGTATTCAATAACAAAGCATTCGGTATTATTTAAATTTTTAAGACCTCTATAAATACCAATGCCATAGTTTGAGTGCACTATTCTTTTGCCGATTATAAATTGATAAAAATCTTCAACGGATGTCTGATTTTGATCTGATTTTTTTTCTTGATTTTCTTCTTTAAAAGTTTGATTTGAAATTGTTTCTTTTTTTTCTGTAGGCAAAATCTCATGATTTTTTAAGATTTCAGATGGCTTGTTGTAAAGGATTTCAGGTTTTAAAGGAGGGCGATTTTTATCAGAAATGAAATCTTTAAACCTTCTATTTATTAACTCCCAATATTTTTTTGCGCTTTCATCTACATTTCCGTAAGAAAATACCTTAAAGAGAGAGAAAAAATCATCAAATGTTGGCTTTTTCTGATAGAAGAGAGGGAAATAGGACTCTATACCTTCCGGAAATTTACCTTTAGTAACTTGATCAAAAAAATCACCATCTTCGTTAAACTCTCTTCTCCAATTTTTTTTGAATAATGCTATTGAGTCTGTATCTAACTCAAAACCTTTACTTGATCTGCATTTGTATTTACTTATTTTTTTCAATGAAAGTTGAGAGTCTTTATCAAACAATCTTATTGACTCTATTATTTCGTCATCTAAATCTATTCTGAGAGGTAAATTTGAATTTGAAGGAAAAATGTCAATTACCGAACCTCTAACTGCAAATTCAGCTCTTTCCGAAACAATCTCAGAGGCTTTGTATCCTGATTTAGTTAGCAAAACGATAAGTTGATTCCTATCTAAATTTTCTCCTTCGATAAACTCATAAGAGAACTTATTAAAACAATTTTTATCAAAATAAGGTTGAATCAAAGAATTTATAGTCGAAATAACAATTATTTTTTCTTGATTTGAAATTTCTACCATTGCTTCAAGACGAGAAGACAGTTTTTCTTGATGAGGTGAGAAAAGGTCGTAAGGTAATATTTCAAGATCATTTAAGACACAATAATCTTTGATTTTTTGATTTTCTAAGTATCCAACTAAATCATTTAAAAAATATTGATTTTCACAAATTATTAAAGATTTTTGATGTCCTAAAATTCTATGCATATGAGTGTCTTTACACCTTTTGAAGTTCAATTCTGTGTGTATAATACCTACCTCAGAGACAATTCAAATACTTTATAGAGGTTAATTATGAACTTATCTTTTTCAGACGAAGATTTAAAATTTCAATCAGAAGTTAGATCATTTATTAAAGATAACTACCCAGCTGATATTAAAGAAAAAATGGATAACGGCATTCCGGTATCTAAAGACGACATCGTTACTTGGCAAAAAATTCTTAGCAAAAAAGGCTGGTTTGCTATTAATTGGCCTGAAGAATATGGTGGATCAGGATGGTCGGTGACTCAAAAATATATTTTTCAAAATGAGTTGGCTGAAGCAAACACTCCTAACATTGTTCCTTTTGGAGTTAGTATGTGCGGACCAGTAATCTATACATTTGGAACAGAAGAACAAAAAGAAAGATTCTTACCCGATATAAGAGACAACAATGTTTGGTGGTGTCAAGGTTATTCTGAACCTGGATCAGGGTCTGATTTAGCCTCACTAAAGACAAAAGCTGAAAAAAAAGGAGATAAATACATAGTTAACGGTACTAAGACTTGGACAACTATGGCACAACATGCAGATTGGATTTTCTGTCTAGTAAGAACTGATTCATCGGGAATTAAACAGCAAGGTATTAGTTTTCTCTTAATAGATATGAAAACTCCTGGAGTAGAGGTTAAGCCCATTATCACAATTGACGGCTCACATGAGGTGAACATGGTTTATTTAGATAATGTCGAAGTTCCTGCTGAAAATCTTATCGGTGAAGAAGGTGCTGGTTGGAGCATCGCAAAATTCTTACTAGCACACGAAAGGACTGGTATTGGTGGAATTCCTCATTTAAAGAGAGAGATTAGAAGACTCAGGCAAATCACAGAGGAATTACCTTTAAATGAAGGTTTTTTAAAAGATGATCAGTTATTTATGGATAAACTGAATAAAGTCGAAATCGACTTATTATCTGCTGAATACACTGAATTAAGGACTTTAGCTTCCATTTCTGCTGGGGGTCACCCAGGTCCTGAATCCTCTATTTTGAAAATTGGTGGAACAGATTTACAACAATCTTTGTCAGATCTCTATGTTGAAGCTCTTGGTTATTACGCTCATCCTTTTATGAGTGAAGATGACCTTAAGTCTAATGAGAAAAGAATAGGCCCTGATTTTGCAGCTAATGTAATGCCGCATTACCTAAACTATAGAAAAGTTTCAATTTATGGTGGAAGTAATGAAGTTCAAAGGAATGTTATTGCAAAAGCTGTATTAGGCCTCTAAAAATTCGGTAACAGATTATGGATTTCCTAATCACTGATGAGCAAAAGCAGCTTCAAGATCTAATTCATCAGTTCATTCAAAAGGATTATCCTTTTGACGTAAGAGATAAATTAGTCAAATCTGAGGATGGTTTTAGTAAGGAATTCTGGAAAACCTTTTCTCAATTTGGTCTTCTTGCTATGCCTTTTTCTGAAGAAGATGGAGGCTTCAATGGTGGTCCAGTTGACATAATGATTATTCTTGAGGCGTTTGGAACAGGTTTAATCGTCGAGCCTTACATTCCAAATATAGTTCTTTCAGGAAATTTAGTTAGTAAACTAGGTAATAAAGAGCAAAAAGAAGCTATTCTTCCTAATTTATTGAGCGGAGATATGCAGTTGGCTTTCGCTTTTTCAGAACCTCAAAGTAGATTTGATTTAAATGATGTAACTACTTTGGCAGAAAAAAAGGGTAGTGATTTCAAATTGAATGGTTTTAAGTCTGTAGTGATGAACGGACCCGCTGCTGACAAATTAATCATTTCTGCTAGAACTGCAGGATCACAGCTAGATGAAAATGGAATTAGCCTATTTATAGTTGATAGAGAAACCAAAGGAGTTTCTTTAAGAGACTATTCAAATATAGATGGATCAAAAGCATCTGAACTTACTTTAGAGGATGTAGTCTTAACTAAAGATGCTCTTCTTGGTGAGCAAGATAAAGCATTTTCAACAATAGAAGAAGTTGTAAATCTTGCAACTTTAGCTATATCTGCTGAAGCTATTGGTATCATGCAGAAAATGAATGAATTAACTTTAGAATACACAAAAACTAGGGAACAATTTGGTCAAGCCCTTAGTCAATTTCAGGCTTTACAACATAGAATGGTCGACACTTTTATGGTACATGAACAAACAAAATCTTTATTGTTGATGGCTGCAGCAAAAATGAATGATAAAGCTGACGATGCGGTAAAAGCTATTTCCGCTCTTAAATATCAAGTAGGTAATGCAGCTAAGTTAATTGGAGAAGAATCCATTCAATTGCATGGCGGAATGGGAGTTACTGAAGAAATGAGTATTGGTCATTACTTTAAGAGATTAACTACGATAAGAACTATTTTTGGAAACGCAGACTATCATTTGAAAAAATACTCTTCCTTATAAGAAAATGGTCCCAACCGATTCGGATAATAACCCTGATAAAAGATCTAGGGCGAAACCAGAAAACTACCTAGAGAATTGGATAGAAAGACAATCCTTAGTTGAATCTATGATTCCAGTCATTGGGAAATGGCACAGAAATAACGTAAGAATTCTCCTTTACGGAAACCCATTGATGAATTTATCAGTTATTGAAATTATGCAACTTCATAGAAAGGTTCGTGAAGTTGAAGCAAATGAGCTGAGCGAATATGAAACTTCCTTAGTACTTGCTGCAATTGATAAACTCGATGTTGGTCCTTGTCAGATAGACATTGGCATCTTAGCAGCTGGCTTCATGTTTGATGATCAAGGATTAAATATTGATGAATTTGTCTTGAATCAAATAAAAGATGTAATAGGCGTTCATGATCCAATTTTAGAAAATCCACAAGATTTAGTTTTATTTGGATTTGGTCGTATTGGCAGACTAATCACAAGATTGTTATTAGAAGATAGTGGAGCTGGAGAAACTTTAAAACTCAAAGCAGTAGTAACAAGACAAAAATCTAGTAATGATTTGCTAAAGAGAGCTGAACTAATAAGGAAAGATTCTGTGCACGGTCGCTTCAAAGGAACAATAAGAGTCGACGAAGAACAAAATGCCTTAATAATGAATGGTAATGTAGTTAAATTCATAAATGCCGATGATCCTAGCAATGTTGATTATTCTAAATATGGAATTAAAGACGCTTTGTTGATTGATAACACCGGAATTTTCTCTGATGAAAAGGGTCTCTCTGCGCATTTAAAAAATAAAGAAATCAAAAAAGTCTTACTTACTGCTCCTGTAAAAGGAGGATTAAAAAATATTGTTTATGGTGTAAATCATGATGATATTGAAGACTCAGATAAAATCATCGGAGCAGCATCTTGTACTACTAATGCAATTGTTCCTGTTTTAAGTGCAATTGATAATGAATTCAAAATTAACAATGGTCATGTTGAAACAGTTCATGCCTATACTAATGACCAGAATCTTATTGATAACTATCACAGTAAAAATAGAAGAGGAAGAGCTGCGGCGTTAAACATGGTCTTAACAGAAACAGGAGCTGCAAGTGCAGTTTCTCAAGTTTTACCTAATTTAGAAGGCAAAATATCTGCGAACGCAATCCGAGTTCCAACACCTAACGTTTCTTTAGCAATTTTAAAACTATATTTAGAAAAACCTTCAAAATTAGAAAAATTTAATGAATTTTTAAAACAAACAGCTTTTCATAGTTTGTTAAAAGATCAAATAGATTTTTCAATTTCAACTGAAAATGTTTCATCCGACTTTGTTGGAAGTAAATATGCCGGGGTAATAGATGGCCAATCCACAATAATAAATGGAAAAAATGCGGTAGTTTATGTCTGGTACGATAATGAATTCGGGTATTGTGCTCAATTATTGAAAGTTATTAAAAGAATGTCAGGAATACAATATAGAAAGTTACCTAATTTTTTATAAAATATGTTGAACATCCCCTCTACTAATGAAGTTTAAAGTCTCAAAAGGTTTAAGTATTCCAATCGGTGGAAATGCAAATCCTGAAATAAAGAATTCTGTTTCTGTCAGAAATGTAGCTCTTCTTGGAGAGGATTATCATGGTTTAAAACCAACGATGCTGGTTAAAGAGGGGAACGTAGTAATAAAAGGACAGGATTTATTTGAAGATAAAAAAAATCCAGGAGTTAAGTTTACTTCTCCAGTTTCAGGAAAAATTACTGAGATAAATCGAGGAGAGCGAAGATCATTCCTTTCAATGGTTATTGAGAAAAATTTAAATAGCACTTCAGAGGTTTCTTTTAAGTCTTTTCGAGATGCTTCCGAACTATCGAGAGATTCTGTTATTAAAAATTTAATTGAATCTGGAACGTGGACTTCTTTCAAAACAAGACCTTTTTCTAAAATTCCTAAAATTGATACCCTCCCTGAAGAAATATTCATTTCATTGATTGGTTCTGACCCATTGAGCCTGAATCCTGAAATTTACTTAAATGATAAGTCTGAAGATTTTAATTTTGGATTAGAAGTGATTTCATATATTCCTAAAAATTGTGTACATATTTCAACTTCTAGTAATAGTAACTTTTCAAAAATTACGTCTGATAAAATTCAATTTCATGAGTTTGAAGGAATTCACCCGGTTGGATTGGTTGGAACTCAAATTCATAGAATTTCACCAGTAAGTTTGAACCGAACTGTATGGACAATTAATTACCAAGACGTAGTGATGATAGGTAAACTTTTTAAAACAGGATCTCTAGATACAACAAGAACAATAGCCTTTTGTGGCCCTCAAGTTGAAGCTCCATGCTTAATAGAAACTGAAATTGGTGCATCGATATCGGAAGTTTCAGCTGGAAAGACTTTAGAAGGAAATAATAGATTTGTTTCAGGATCGGTTTTGTGTGGAAGAGAAGCTAATAGCTACACAAATTATTTAGGACGTTACAACTCTCAAATTTCAGTTTTAAGAGAAGTTGAAAAGGAAGATAGAGAATTTTTAAATTTTTTAAGACCAGGATTAGAGAAACATTCTGTTTTGCCACTTTTTTTAACCAAATTAAAAGAAAGATTTTTGAAACTTAATTATACAACTGCAATGAATGGAGCTGACAGGGCCATTGTGCCGATAGGAGTTTTTGAAGATATATTTCCCTTTAACATGATGATTACTCAACTTCTTAAAAGCATCGTTATAGGAGATACAGAGTTAGCTCAAAAACTTGGTATTTTAGAGTTGGATGAAGAGGATCTATCTCTTTGTACTTATGCTTGTCCTAGTAAATATGATTATGGATCGCTTTTAAGAGAGATGTTAACCAAAATAGAAGAGGAAGGTTAAATAATGTCAGATCCTTTGAGAAATCTTTTTGATAGATTGAAGCCATCTTTTCAAGGTTCAGGGAAACTTGCGAAGTATTTCCCTCTCTTTGATGTATTTGAGAATCTTTTTTATTCTTCAGATAGAAAAACTTCTGGATTGACTCACATTAGAGACGGTAGTGATATTCAACGAATTATGGTCGTGGTTTGGTTGGCAACTTTTCCTGCTGCTTTTTTTGGAATGTACAATGTTGGATTTCAGGCTCTATCAGCATTGGAAGAAATTAATCTAAAAGGTGGAGTTTTTGAAACAGATTGGCATTGGCCAATAATTCAACTTGTTTCTGGTTTAAATCCTAATAATCTGCTTGATTGCATAAGTTACGGAGCGGTTTACTTCATACCAATTTACTTAGTCACTTTCATTGTTGGAATTGGTTGGGAAATGATTTTTGCTGTCATTAGAAAACATGAAATAAGCGAAGGTGCCTTTGTTACAACCATTCTTTTTGCATTATCTTGCCCACCTGACGCACCTTTATGGCAGGTTGCATTAGGAATTAGCGTTGGGTTAGTAATAGGTAAAGAAATATTTGGCGGCACTGGAAAAAATTTTTTAAACCCGGCCCTAACTGGAAGAGCTTTTTTATATTTTGCATATCCAGCATCGTGGTCAGGTGATATGGCTTGGGTGGCAGTCGATGGTTATACATCAGCAACAATGTTAGGAATGTCTGCTCAAGAATCATACATGAATATGCCTTATACCTGGAATGATGCTTTTTTAGGTTTTATTCCAGGATCAATTGGAGAAACTTCAGTTGTAGCAATACTAATCGGATTGGCTATTTTGTTGTATACAAAAATAGCTTCATGGAGAATTGTTGCAGGTGTTGTATTAGGAACAATGTTTACGGCTACGTTATTTAACATGGCTGGTAGTGATACCAATCCGATGTTTGCTATCCCTTTTTGGTGGCATATGGTTATGGGTGGCTATATGTTTGGTTTGGTCTTTATGGCTACTGAACCAGTTTCAGGCTCACATACCAATCAAGGAAGATGGGTTTATGGGTTTGTAATAGGTTTCATGGTGATCATGATTAGAGTCCTTAATCCTGCTTACCCTGAGGGAATGATGTTAGCTATTTTATTCGGAAATTTACTTTCTCCTCTGATTGATCACTATTTTGTTTCAAGAAATATTAAACAAAGAGTGAGAGTACTCAATGCAGAATAAAGATAGCATTAAAAATATTTTACTTATTGGAATTGGACTTTGTCTGGTTTGTGCTGCTGTAATTTCAATTATAGCCGTAGGCTTGAAGGAATTACAAAAAAGTAATGCCATATTAGATCAGCAAAAAAAAATTGTTGCAGCAGCTGATCTAAAACCTTTTTATGGCACTACAGAAGCGGCTTTTGATTCTATAGAAGAAATAATTATTGATATAGAAGAAGGACTTATTACTGATATTTCATCGGAAAAATACGATCTTTCAAAAGAACTTAAAGATCCTTCCCGACACATAGTTTTAAGTTCTTTAGAGGATATTGCTACTATTAAAAAAAGAGAAAATTTTTCTAAAGTATTTCTCGAATACCGTGAAGACCAGTTAAATACTGTGATTTTGCCAGTCAGAGGATACGGATTATGGGGAATTTTATATGGGTATTTAGCAATTTCCAGTGATTTGAATACGATAGTTGGCCTAGAATTCTACCAACATAAAGAAACTCCAGGTCTTGGTGCTGAAGTTGATAACCCAAAATGGAAGGCTCTTTGGAGAGGAAAAAAGATTTATGACGAAAATGGAGAAATTCTTATTAAAGTTATGAAGGGAAAAGTGGATAATACTAATGAAATGTCCACTTATCAGGTAGATGGTTTATCAGGAGCAACACTAACCAGTAATGGAGTGTCTAACTTACTGGCTTATTGGTTGGGAGACGGTGGTTTTAAAAAGTTTTTAAATAATTTAAAGCAGGAAAACTTAAATGGCTAAAACTTCGGAAGTATTATTGTCTCCAATATTCAAAGACAACCCAATTGCTTTACAAGTTCTTGGTATTTGTTCAGCGTTGGCAGTAACTAGCAAACTTTATCCAACTTTAATCATGTGTGTTGCCTTAACAGCAACCATTACATTGTCTAATTTTTTTATTTCTTTAATTAGAAATATAGTTCCGAGCAATATAAGAATTATTGTTCAAATGACAATTATTTCTTCTTTAGTAATTATCGTTGATCAGCTTTTGAAGGCTTACGATTATGAGACGAGCAAAACTCTTTCGGTATTTGTTGGTTTAATAATTACTAATTGTATTGTCATGGGCCGCGCCGAAGCTTATGCCATGCAAAATGGCCCTTACATGAGCATGGTGGATGGGTTTGGAAATGGCTTAGGCTATAGTGTGATTTTGATTATCGTTGGCTCTATAAGAGAGTTGATAGGAAGTGGACAATTATTGGGGGTACAAATTTTTCCCTTAGTCTCTGAAGGTGGATGGTACGTAAGCAATAATTTTTTCTTATTGCCGCCAAGTTCTTTTTTAATAATAGGTTTATTTATATGGTTTTTAAGATCTTGGAAGACAGAACAAGTAGAGCCGGCTGAATTCAAAATGAGCAAAAATGCTCCTAAAGAAGTAAAGGCAGAGCATGCTTGAAAGTTATTTGAGTATATTCATCAACGCTGTTTTTATAGAAAATATTGCACTTTCTGTATTCTTGGGAATGTGCACCTTCATTGCAATTTCAAAAAAAATAGATGCTGCAATTGGTCTTGGCATCGCTGTTATCGTAATCATTGGAATTACAGTTCCATTAAATAATTTAATTTATACATATGTCCTTAAAGAAGGCGCTCTAGCCTGGCTAGGCTATCCAGAAGTTTCTTTAGAATTTGTTGGTCTTATAAGTTACATAGGCGTCATAGCTGCAACTGTTCAAATTTTAGAAATGTTTTTAGACAGATATGTACCTGTTTTGTATAACGCTCTTGGAATATTTCTTCCTTTGATCACAGTCAATTGCGCAATTTTAGGCGCTTCTTTGTTTATGGTCGAAAAGAGCTTGGCTTTTGGAGAAAGTGTTGTCTATGGATTAGGAGCTGGTGTTGGTTGGGCTCTCGCTATCGCTATGCTTGCAGGAATTAGAGAGAAACTAAAATACAGCGATATACCTGATGGTTTGCAGGGCCTAGGTATTACCTTTATAACTGTTGGTTTGATGTGCTTTGGATTTATGTCATTTGGGGGTATAAGTATTTAATGATTGACCTCATTGAAATAATTTTTGGTATCGTCGCTTTCACTTTGATAGTGAATATGATGATCTTCGTAATTTTATTTGCTAGAACTAAACTAGTCTCCACAGGAGATGTCACGGTTGAGATTAATGGAGATCCTGAGAAAACTATTACGGTCCCCGCAGGAGGTAAATTGCTTCAAACACTTGCGGAACAAGATTTATTTTTATCCTCGGCTTGTGGCGGAGGTGGTACTTGTGCTCAATGTAAATGTCAGGTTTTTGATGGTGGAGGTTCAATTTTAGCAACAGAAGAGGCGCATTTTAATAATAGAGAAAAGAAAGATTTTTGGAGATTATCGTGCCAAGTACCCGTTAAAAGTGATATGAAGATCACCATTCCAGATGAGGTTTTTGGTGCTAAAAAGTGGGAGACTACTGTCAAATCAAATGAAAATGTTGCAACTTTTATCAAAGAGCTAATTTTAGAATTACCCGAAGGAGAAGCTGTTGGCTTTGACGCAGGAGGTTATGTTCAAATGGAAATTCCTGCATACGAGGCTGATTATAAAAATTTTGAAATTGAATCAGAGTATCTGGAAGATTGGGAAAAATTTAAAGTACTTGATAACAAGTCTATTGTTAAAGAGCCAGTAATTAGAGCTTATTCAATGGCAAATTATCCTGAAGAAAAAGGCATTATGAAATTTAATATCAGGATTGCTAGCCCTCCTCCTGGAACAGATTTTCCTCCAGGGGAAGCATCTTCATATCTATTTAACTTAAAAAAAGGAGATAAGCTGACTATCTTCGGTCCTTTTGGTGAATTCATGGCAAAAGATACCCAAAATGAAATGGTTTTCATTGGTGGGGGAGCAGGAATGGCGCCGATGAGATCTCATATTTTTGACCAATTGCTAAGATTAAACTCTTCAAGAAAAATATCATTTTGGTATGGAGCTAGAAGTCTTAAAGAAATGTTTTATGATGAAGAATTTAGAGAACTTGAAAAAAAATACGAAAATTTTTCGTATCACACTGCTTTGTCTGACCCACTTCCGGAAGATAGTTGGAGCGGTTACACAGGTTTTATTAGTCACGTCTTACATGATAATTACTTGGTTAATCATCCAACTCCAGAAGATTGCGAGTACTACATGTGTGGACCGCCAATGATGATGGATGCAGCTTTTAAAATGCTTGATAGTCTTGGGGTTGAGCCTGAAAACATCATGTTTGATGATTTTGGTGGCTAATAATGCCCACCAAAATCTCTCTTTTTCTTTTTCTTTGTCTCTTTATCCTAGGTTGTTCTAATGAACCCAGTCAAAAAATAATTCAAGGAGAAGCTTATGGAACAACTTGGCAGCTGAAATACTTTTCTGAAAACAATGAAATTCCTGTAGAAGCAATCGTCATTAAAGAGCTCAATCGAATTGATGATCTTTTTTCGCATTATAAAAAAAACTCTCTTACCTCTCTTATTAACGATAATAAGATTGCATATAAGGATGCAGATGAAGAATGGAAAAAATTAGATCAAGTTGGATGGGAGGTTCACGCAAAATCAAATGGTTATTTCAATCATAAAATTACAGGTGATTATGATTTTAATTCATTTGCAAAAGGATACGCCGTAGATAAAGTTTCTAATCTTTTAAAAGATAATAATATTAAAAATTTTATGATTGAGATAGGAGGAGAATTGAGATTTGAAGGTTTGAATAACTCTAAATCGTGGTCTTTTGCAATTGAAGATCCCACTTTGTCTAAGACTTTTCATAAGAAATTTTCAATTTTAGCTAATCTATCCATCGCATCTTCTGGAAATTACAGAAATCCAGGACATATACTTGATCCAAATACTTCTGAACCATCAAAAACAAATTTACTTAGCGTCACGGTGATTGATGAAGATTCAACGACTTTAGCAGATGCATGGGCCACTGCTCTTTTTGCTTCAAAAAGAGAGGATTGGTTAAATCTTGCTAATGTGAATAACTTAAACGCTTATTTTATTTATGATGAAGACGAAAAAATAAAATTTATAAGTACATCTAAATGGTCAGACTTGGTAGAATAATTATATGGCTACAGTAATTTTCGCTCTCATAGTGGTTGCTTTATCAATAGCTGGAATGGCTATAGGTTTGATCTTAAATAAGAAACCTTTGCAACCCAGTTGCGGCGGCATTTACCTTGAAAAAGGCGATACTTGTAGCGTCTGCGGTAAAGTAAAAGATTAGAATTGATTCATGGTGTTATCTGCACCACCAGCTTTTAAAGCATTTTCTCCAGAGAAATACTCTTTGTGAGTGTCACCTACGGTTGAACCAGCTAAATCTTGATGCTTAACTGAAGACATATCCCGTCTAATTTCTGCCCTTTGAATTTCTTTAACATAAGCCAACATGCCTTTATCTCCAAAATAGCCTTCTGATAAAACTGCAGTTCCTAGTGCAGTTTCATGGTAAGTAGGTAAAGTAATGAGGTGATGAAATATTCCAGCTTCTCTAGCTGCATCTTTTTGGAAGTTTTGTATTAATTGATCAGCCTCTAATGCTAACTCACTATCATCAAATTTTATATCCATAAGACCTCTTGGAGTCTTTGCTGGATCTGGATAATCGCTAACGTCTTTTCCTTCGGCCACCCATTCTTCATAAACTTGCTCTCTGAAAGCTAAAGTCCAATTAAAAGAGGGTGAATTATTATAAACAAGTTTAGCATCTGGCTCAGTTTCTCTTATTTTGTTCACCATTTCGGCAATTTGGGCTACATTAGGCTTTTCTGTTTCTATCCAAAGTAAATCAGCACCATTTTGAAGACTTGTTATGCAATCTAAAACCACTCGATCAAAACCAGTACCTTTTCTAAACTGATACAATCCGTTGGCCAATCTGACAGGCTTCACTAAAATACCATTTTGATGAATCGTAATATCATTTTCGTTCAGTTGATTTAGATCTTGAATTTCTTCAGTTTCAAGAAAAGAATTGTATTGATCAGCTAAATCTCCTGGCTCTTTCGAGACAGGAACTTTTTGAGTAAGACCAGCGCCTAGAGAGTCTGTTCTTGCCACAATAATTCCATTCTCAACTCCTAATTCTAAAAAAGCATATCGAACAGCATTAATTTTAGAAAGGAAATCTTCATGCGGAACGGTGACTTTGCCATCTTGGTGACCGCATTGTTTTTCATCTGAAACTTGATTTTCTATTTGGATACAACATGCTCCAGCTTGAATCATTTTTTTTGCTAGTAGATAAGTCGCTTCTTCATTTCCAAAACCAGCGTCTATATCAGCAATAATAGGTACGACATGAGTTTCAAAATTATCTATTCTAGAAATAATTTCATCTGTTTTAGAACCGCTCTTATAAGCTTCATCTAATTCATTGAAAAGATGTTGAAGTTGAACTGAATCTGCTCTTTTTAAAAAAGTGTATATTTCCTTAATCAGATTTGGCACGGTTGTTTTTTCGTGCATGCTTTGGTCAGGTAGGGGACCGAATTCAGATCTTAATGCTGCAACCATCCAGCCACTAAGATAGACATATGATTTAGCAGTAGTTTTTTGAGATTTTTTTATCTCCATCATCATTTGTTGAGCCGTAAAACCATGCCAACAACCGAGAGATTGAGTATATTTTGAAGAATCTCCATCATATTCTTTCATGTCAGCATGCATAATGTCGGCTGTGTATCTAGCAATATCCAAGCCAGAATGAAATCTATTTTGAAGTCTCATTCTTGCGGCACTTTCAGCATTGATATGCTTAAGAAGATTAGGTTCCTTCTCTCTGAGATCAGTGTAATGATCAAGCATTTCTTTGTATTTCAACATGGAGTTCCCCTAAATTGTGTTTGTAAGTTTTAAATTTCTTTAGCTAATTTCTCGGCCAAGCCGATATATTTTAATGGAGTTAACTGAGAAAGTTTAGCTTTATCTTTTTCACTTATATCCAAGGTTGCTATGATATCTAAATAGATTTTTTTATCAAACGGTTTTCCTCTTGAAATCTTTTTGATCAGATCATAACTATTGGCAATTTTATTTTTTCTCATCACTGTTTGAAGAGGCTCAGTTAAAACTTCCCAGCTATTTTCTAAATCAGCATTAATTTGTTTTTTATTTGCCTCAATTTTAGAGAATCCTTTAAGCAAAGATTTATATGCTAAATAGGAGTATCCAAACGCGGAGCCCAAATTTCTTATAGTTGTTGAATCAGATAAATCTCTTTGTAACCTTGAAATTTGAATCTTTTCTTTTATAGCTGAAGACATGGAGTTTGATATAGTTAAGTTTCCTTCTGCATTTTCAAAATCTATTGGATTTACTTTATGCGGCATAGTTGATGAGCCTACTTCCCCAGCAACCGTTAATTGTTTTAAATATCCCTTTGAAATATATAACCAACAATCTTTCGATAGATCTAGGAGAACGTTATTAAGATTTTCTATTATCGAAATAATAGTTACCATTTCATCTTTCAATTCAATTTGAGTTGAGTATTTAGACCAATTCAAGCCTAGGGATTTTACAAACCTTTCGGATAAAGATTGCCAATTCACTTTATCGTAAGTAAATACATGCGCATTATAATTACCTACTGCACCATTAAATTTTCCACTAGGATTTAGAGATTTTAAAAGATTCAAATGATATTTAATTCTTTCATGAAAGTTTGCAATTTCTTTACCCAAAGTTGTGGGCGACGCAGTTTGTCCGTGAGTAAAAGATAACATGGATAACTTAGACCACTTTTTAGATTTAGATTTTAAGTCTTTTAAAAGTAACGAATTTATTTTTTTAAATTCATTATCTAAATAACTCTTCAACATTAAACTGTAAGACAAGTTATTGATATCTTCCGAAGTACAAAATAAATGCACAAATTCTGAGTATTTTTTAAGATTTAGGCTCTCAAGCTTTTTTCTAATGAATATTTCTACCGCCTTAACATCATGATTCGTTTTAGCTTCTATTTTTTTTATCTGCTCGGCATCTTTCAAAGAAAACTCTTCAATTATTTTCAATAACGAAGTTTCTTTATTCTTAGACAATGCTGGAACAAAACTTAAACTTTTAGTACGAGACATAAAAATAAGCCAATTGATTTCAACAATAACTCTATTTTTTATCAAGGCAAATTCGCTGAAATATTGTTCCAGCTCAATTAACTTAGTTGCGTATCTTCCATCTAAAGGAGAGATTGAATTAAGCGTATTTTTCAGCATGAGAAGCTAAAATATTATACATTAAATCATCTATACATTATTCAATTTCGCCTCCGCCCAAACAGATATCTCCAGAGTAGAAAACTACAGATTGTCCTGGAGTAATAGCACGTTGCGGGACATCAAATTCAACACTCCACCCATTAGCTGTTTCCCTTAAAGAACAAGTTTGCTCCTTTTGTCGGTATCGAATTTTTGCAGTTATATCTTTAAGATTGGGAATAGTTTCAACTAACCAATTTATTTTTTTTACAGTCAACTCAGACTTAAGAAGCAAAGGGTGATTGTTGTCTTGCACTACTGTTAAAGAATTTTTTTGATTATCTTTTGCAGCGACATACCAGGGTTGTTCCTGTGAACCTTTGATGCCCCCAATTCCAAGACCTTGTCTTTGACCAAGAGTATAAAAATAAACACCATTGTGTTCGCCAATTAAATTTTGATTTTCATCATAAATATTTCCTTTTCTTACGGGTAAATAATTCGATAAAAATTCTGGAAATGGTCTTTCTCCAATAAAACAAATGCCGGTGCTATCTTTTTTGTCAAACGTAACTAAACCTTTACTTTTAGCTATTTCTCTAACTTGGCTTTTTTCTATATCGCCAATAGGAAATAAACATTTATTTAATACCTCTTTCTTTATGTTATTTAAAAAATAAGTCTGATCTTTCGATTGATCATAGGACTTTTTTAATAAATATGAGGAGTCTTTTTGTTCAATTTGACAATAATGACCAGTGGCAATCTGATCAAAGTTACTCTTAATTGCGTAATCGAAAAAAGCATCAAATTTTATAAATTTGTTGCAAAAAATGTCAGGATTAGGAGTTTTTCCGTTTTTTAAGCTATTTAAAAAATATTCAAAAACTTTTTCTTTATATTCTTTTGCAAAGTTAAGCTGAATGAGCTCGATACCTAACTTATCGCAAACTCGAGCAGCATCAAAAAAGTCTTCTTTCACACTACAATAAGGAGTGCCATCATCGTCTTCCCAATTTTTCATGAAAGCGCCAGTTACTTCAAAACCTTTGTCTTTTAAAATTGCAGCAGAAACCGAAGAATCAACTCCTCCTGAGATACCTACAAGAACTTTATTTGCCATAACTTTGACCTTCAAAAATGCTATAATAGCCAAAAAATTTTCAATTCTAAATCGTTTATATGGAATTTAAAAATATTAAAGTCCCAGAAAGTGGGGAAAAAATTACTCATGATTACAAGGGAAACTTAATCGTTCCTGATAATCCAATCATTCCTTTCATAGAAGGAGATGGCATTGGAACCGATATCACCCCAGTTATGGTCAAAGTTATCGACCATGCCGTACAAAAAGCGTATGGCGGCAAAAAGAAAATTCATTGGATGGAAGTTTATTGCGGAGAAAAATCCTTAACAGTATATGGAGACGACGAATGGCTTCCGGAAGAAACTATAGATGCTTTGAAAGAGTTTTCAGTGGGCATAAAAGGCCCACTAACAACTCCTATCGGAGGAGGGATAAGATCTTTAAACGTTGCTTTGAGACAGAAATTAGACCTTTTTCTGTGCCAACGTCCCATTCGATATTTTGAAGGTGTGCCAACTCCAGTACTAAAACCAGAACTTACTGATATGACTGTCTTTCGAGAAAATTCAGAAGATATCTACACTGGCATTGAATTTCAAGCTGGTAGTGAAGAAGCTGAAAAGGTTATTAAATTCTTAATTGAGGAGATGAAAGTTGAAAACATTCGCTTTGAGCAGAATTGTGGAATTGGAGTTAAAAATATTTCCAAATCAGGCTCTGAGAGATTAGTAAGAAAAGCAATTCAATATGCAATTGAACATGATAGATCCTCTGTCACCTTGGTTCATAAAGGAAACATCATGAAATTTACTGAAGGCTCCTTTAAAGAATGGGGCTACAAACTAGCAGAAAAAGAATTCGAGGCTTCTAGTTTAGACGGTGGAGAGTGGATGGAAATCAGAAATCCAAAAACAAACAGACCAATCATAATAAAAGACGTCATAACTGATAATTTTCTCCAACAAATTCTAATTAGACCAGTAGATTACGATGTCATTGCAACGATGAACCTGAATGGAGATTTTATTTCGGATGCTTTGGCTGCAAAAGTTGGAGGCTTGGGATTGGCACCAGGAGCAAATATCGGAGATTCGGTGGCCTTATTCGAAGCGACACATGGAACAGCGCCAAAGTATGCCGGGAAAGATAAAATTAATCCTTCCTCATTGATTCTGTCTGCACACATGATGTTGGAACACATTGGATGGCAAGAAGCAGCTGATTACGTGCTTAAAGGTATCAGTTGGTCCATTCAATCTAAGCTAGTAACTTATGATTTAGATAGATTGATGGATGGTGCAACTTTATTAAAATGTTCAGAGTTCGGTGAATCAATAATCTCTGGAATGGAAATCATAGATAAAACAGATGCAAATGAGGAGCCTAAGATTAAATTAGTGAAAGACGAAAAATAGAAAATGCAAAAAAATTATTTGAAAAATAATAATGCCAATGAATTTGATGATGATTCATCCGTTTTAGTCAAACCCTCAGATCCAATTCTTAAAAGACCACCTTTATATCATGTAGTTTTATTGAACGATGATTACACACCAATGGAATTTGTTATTTATGTTTTACAATCGTTTTTTGGATTCGATAAAGAAAAAGCTACGCAAATAATGTTATCCGTTCATACCAAAGGCAAAGGAATTTGCGGAGTTTTTACCAGAGAAGTTGCTGAGACAAAATCGATGCATATTAATAATTTTGCTCAGCAAAATGAACATCCTTTAATTAGTGAAATTGAACCGGCAGAGGACGAATAAATGTTAGAAAAAAACCTAGAAACCTGCCTGAATAATTCTTTCAAATATGCTCATTCTAAGAAACATGAATTCGTAACTACTGAGCATTTGCTTTTATCTATTCTAGACAACGATGAGTCGATTAAAGTGTTGACTTCATGCAACGTGAATATTGAGACTTTAAGAGCTGAATTAACGAAATTTGTTGAAGACAATACGCCTTTGACTCAAGATGAAGCCAAAGAAATTCAGCCAACTCTAAGTTATCAAAGAGTAATTCAGAGAGCAGTTTTTCATGTGCAGTCTACTGGCGCCGGCGAAGTTACAGGTGCCAATGTTTTGGTAGCTTTATTCAGCGAGAAAGAAAGCCAAAGTGTTTACTTATTAAAAAAACAAGGCATGAATAGACTGGATGCAGTTGCCTTTTTAAGTCACGGTGAAAAAAAATTAGAAGACGAGAGTTTTTCAGAGTTCACTGAAGAAAAGGAAGTAGAAAGCAAAACCGATTCAAACATTTCTAAGTTTGCCTTGAACTTAAATGAAGAAGCTATTCAAGGCCGCATTGACCCTATCATAGGTCGTGAGAGTGAATTGGTAAGAATCACACAAATTCTTGCACGTAGATCTAAAAATAATCCAATTTTAGTAGGAGAATCAGGCGTAGGAAAAACTGCTTTAATCGAAGGCTTAGCAAAAAATATCATTGATAAAAAAGTTCCGGAAACTTTAGCCAATGCTCAAATATTCTCTCTCGATATGGGATCACTCCTTGCAGGCACAAAATACAGAGGAGATTTTGAAAAAAGACTAAAAGTGATCTTAAAAGACCTTTCAAAAATAGATAACGCCATATTGTTTATTGACGAAATTCACACAATTATTGGCGCTGGAGCAACTTCTGGCGGTGTTATGGATGCTTCGAATTTACTCAAACCAATTCTTGGCAAAAGTCCTATTAAATTCATTGGTTCTACCACTTTTAAAGAATACAGAACTGTTTTTGAAAAAGATCGAGCCCTGGCTAGAAGGTTTCAAAAAGTAGATTTAGACGAACCTAGCATTGAGGAAACTGTAAAAATTTTAGAAGGTCTCAAATCTAGATTCGAAGAGCATCATGAATTGAAATATTCGCAATCGGCTTTGAAAGCAGCAGCTGAACTTTCAGCTAAACATATCAATGACAAATATTTACCTGATAAAGCAATTGATGTGATTGATGAGGCAGGCGCAAGAATTAGGCTTTCTTCCGACAAAAAAAGAAAAACTGTGGGAGAACAGGACATTCAAAAAGTAATTTCACAAATAGCAAAAATTCCTGAAAAGAGCATCTCCGTCAAAGACAGAGTTTCTTTAGGCAAACTTGAAGAAGATTTAAAGAGAGTCATTTTTGGTCAAGACCAAGCAATCAATAAACTGGCGAGCTCGATAATGATGTCTCGAGCAGGATTGGGCAACGATGAAAAGCCGATGGGCTCTTTCTTATTCTCTGGACCTACAGGTGTCGGAAAAACTGAAGTTTCTAGACAATTAGCTCAACTGTTAGGAGTTGAATTGATCAGGTTTGATATGTCTGAATATATGGAGAGACATACTGTTTCACGTTTGATTGGAGCGCCTCCAGGATACGTCGGCTATGATGAAGGCGGACTGTTAACAGAGGCCATTACTAAAAATCCTCACTCTGTAATTCTTTTGGATGAAATAGAAAAAGCGCATCCAGAAGTCTTTAATGTTTTATTGCAAGTGATGGATCATGGAACCTTGACTGATAACAATGGTAGAAAGGCAAGCTTCAGAAACTGTGTGTTGATTATGACGACGAACTCTGGCGCACAAGAAATGGCTAGAGAGTCTATGGGCTTTCAAAAGCAAGACAATACCACTGATGGTTCGGAAGTAATTAAAAAAACTTTCACACCAGAGTTTAGAAATAGACTTGATGCCATAGTTCAGTTTGATTCTTTAAGTGAAGAAGTTATCCATACGGTCTTGGATAAATTCTTAACAGAATTGCAAGCTCAATTGGATGAGAAGAAAGTAACCCTGGAAGTCGACGACAAAGCTAGAGCTTGGCTTGTTAAAAATGGTTACGACGAAAAAATGGGCGCTAGACCAATGCAACGTTTGATCCAAGATAAAATTAAAAAGAACCTTGCAGAATCTATTTTATTCGGAGATCTCTCTAAAAAGGGTGGAGTGGTGCTTGTTTCAGAGAAGAAAGACGACTTGGTAATTTCGTTTGAACTTGAATCTTCAGAAGAAGAAGTTAAAGCTGATAAGTAAAATTATTTAGAACGAAACGTTATTCTTCCTTTCGATAGATCGTAAGGGGTCATTTCAACCTTAACTTTATCTCCAGTCAGAATTCTTATGTAATTTTTTCTCATCTTTCCTGAAATATGAGCGGTAATTACATGATCGTTTTCTAATTTAACTTTGAAAGTAGTATTAGGCATTGTGTCTATGACTTCGCCTTCCATTTCTATTAAATCTTCTTTTGCCATATGTTATTGTTATAAAAAAATAATTATGCCAGATCAAGAAAAAGATAAACAATTTAACTTATGGGGGCTTATCATTTTATTGGTCTCAGTCACAGTTTTTTTAGCAGTGATTAGTTATGTAATTGATTACATTTATTAATGATTTTGACTTTGATACGTCACGCCAAATCGTCTTGGTCAGACCTTTCCTTAGATGATTTTGACAGACCTCTTAATGAAAGAGGCAACAGAGATGCACCAAAAATGGCACAGTGGTTTTCTAAGAATACTCAAGAGAAACCTATTTTTTTTTCTAGTTCAGCCAATAGAGCTTTATCAACCGCGAAATTTTTTGAAAAAGAATTGACCCCAATTAAATTTAACGTTGTTGATCATCTGTACCATGCAAATTTACAAGATTATGAAAGTTTAATCTTAGAAAATAACCATGAGGAGCATATTGTTATTTTTGGACACAACCCGACAATTTCTCAGGTCGCTGAAGAGATGTTGAAAACTAGATATGTTTATCTAAAAACTTGCTCAATCTGTCAGATAAATTTAGTAGAGCCGGATACTTTATCTGGAGAACTTAATTTTATAAAAAGCCCGAAAGAGCTAACCTGATTGTTAAAATATTAAGACAGCTTTATAAGATTGCAAATTAAATTGTTTTTCTAACAAGAAAAAATTATTTCTAGTAAAATTAGAGTATGAGTAAAGAACACATTTTATTGGTAGAAGACGAACCTGATTTGCTTCAGACCCTTTCCTTTAATTTTGAAAGTGAAGGTTACAAAGTTTCAAAAGCATTGAATGGCAAAGAGGCCATGAAGGCGCTTGAGAAAAATGATTCCATAGCTCTAGTTATTCTTGATTTAATGCTGCCAGATACCAGCGGTTTAGATATTTGTCGACACATTAGAAATAAAGACGACCTAAAAAATCTCTTGGTTATTATGGTCACTGCCAAAGGAGAAGAAGTAGATAGGGTGGTAGGTTTTGAAGTAGGGGCAGATGATTACGTTGTAAAGCCTTATAGTGTCAGAGAGTTATTGCTTAGAGTCAATGGCATGCTCAAAAGATCCTCGAAAGAAAAAAACGAAAGCGATAAAGAAGTGATTATTTATGAAAAACTAAAAATAGATACCAATAAGCATAAAGTTTACTTATTCGATAAAAAAATATCTTTAACCTCAAAAGAGTTCAAACTTCTCAAACATCTCTTATCCAAAGCTGACAAAGTTCAAACTAGAGACAATCTACTAAATAAAGTATGGGGCTATGACCAGGATGTCACAACCAGAACTGTCGATACACATATTAAAAGATTGAGATCAAAAATTGGAAAATACGGTGACAAAATAGAAACAGTCAGAGGAGAAGGATATCTTTTTAATAAATCAGAATAAATGAAATTTTCGGTAAAATTGAGACTGTTTCTGTTGGTATTAATAGTTGTATCTTCAGTAAGCTTGGTTGCATCTATATTTTATAGAGAGGATATCTTTCTGAATGAAAACCTAATCGCAGGCATCGGGTTATTATTGCTTATCTCAATTGTCGCAACCTATTTAATTTATCAATATTTTAAAAGACTATTAAATTCAGCAGCTCAGTTTATCGCCAAAAATAATATGGATGATCCTTCAGTGGCTTCTGAAGAAATTTTTGATAAGCTTCTTAAGGAATCTAAGCAAGTTAAAGATGAGCTAGTTAATTACTCTCAACAAACTGAACAATTTAGCTCTGTGTTATCAAAAATGGGACAAGGAGTTATTTTAGTTGATAGAAACCATCAAGTTTTGTTTGCGAATAAAACTATCAATTCAGAATTTTTTCCTGACTTAAATATCGGCGATAAACTTTTTGAAAAAATTAGTTACCCTCAATTTAAAAAATTTATTGAAAAGGCCTGGATTAAAAAAGACTTGGTTAGAGAGATTTCAGGCCCTATATCTATTAAGACTGTTTATCTGGTAAGTGCTAAAAAAGATGACATGAGAGATGAATTGCTGATTGTTTTTAGTGACATATCCAAATCTAAAAACCTTGAAAAAATGAGAGAAGATTTTATTGGTAACGTCTCTCATGAATTGAGAACACCAATTAGTGTTATCAAAGCTAATGCTGAAACTTTGATTAACAATAAATTAATTAAAGATGATGAAAACGCTAAGTTTTTCACGGAAGCAATATCTTCTCAATCAGAACGTATGACAGTCATAGTCAATGATTTGCTTAAAATTTCAAGCATGGAAGCAGGGGAATATCCGATCTCAATTGAGTCTTTAGAACCATTTTCAATTGTCAATAACTTAATTGAAGGATTTAAACCCAGTTTAGAAGAGAAAAAATTAACTGTGCAAAATAATTTGAACGAACAAACTAGGGTTATGGCTGATGTAGCTGCTTTGAACATTATCCTGACAAATTTCTTGAGTAATGCTATCAAACATTCGCCTAAAAAAAGCCTCATAAACATAGAAGAATCTTGCTTTACTAGGGGTTTTATAAGACTATCCGTATCAGATCAAGGTAAAGGCGTACCAAAAAAATACAGAGAAAGAGTTTTTGAAAGATTTTACAGAATAGACAAAGGTCGATCGACAAAAATAGGCGGTACAGGTTTAGGCCTTTCGATCAGTAAAAATTTAGCTTTGATGATGGGGTATCCCTTAGGAGTTGGATCGAATAAACCTAAAGGTGCAACTTTCTTTATCGATGTAAAAATCGATGAAGAAAAATCAGTTCAAGCTGCTTGAATATTTTTATTTTCCTGTAGTTCTTTTTCCATTACCGCGTCAGCAATATTCCAAGAACTATCAAATAAGAAAGAGTTAGGAAAAAACTCAATGATTCCCATAAAAATAGCTATAGCATGTTCGAGTATATCGGCTCTGTCTTCTGGCAGAGAGTAAAAAGATACTTTTTCTTCAAAACTTTTGCTTGAAAGTTCTTTTTTTAAAACTTTTAATTCCTCTAAGGAAGATTTTCTGTTTTGTCTATTGATAATTTCATTGATGAGTCTGGCGTTTCCACCAACCCCAACTATATTTCTTATATTTTCAGATGGAATTTTTGTTAGCCACTCTTTTAAATTATTCCAATGCTTGGGAGAGTCTTTTTCTTCTAAAATTCGTACCGCACCAAGCGGAAAAGACTTTGCGAGATGTTTACCATTT
This sequence comes from uncultured SAR86 cluster bacterium, assembly GCA_902635045.1. Taxonomy (GTDB): domain Bacteria; phylum Pseudomonadota; class Gammaproteobacteria; order Magnimaribacterales; family AG-339-G14; genus CASICS01. The sequence goes on from CACPMT010000004.1 coordinate 43,191, forward strand.
CCTTGATAGAATAATTCAGTACTGCCACCACCAATATCCACCACCAAGGTTTCATCTCTTTTAAAATCTCTGTAATTAAAAAAATTTAACAATTGCGCTTCTTCATTTCCGGATAAGATTTTTATTTCTATATCGGTTTTTTTTCTTATTTTTTTACAAATTTTATGTCCATTTGATGCTGTTCTCATTGCAGAGGTAGCCACTCCAGTAATTATTTTTACATCTTTTTTATCGGCCTTGTCTTTGAGTTTCATTATGCTTTTTAATAGTTTCTGTTCTGTTTCAGAGGAGATTTTTTTAAATTTAAATGCATCGGTTCCAAGTCTCACTGAAATTCTTTTAAAAGTATCTAGCTCAGCAAAATTTTTACTTTTTTGTTTTGATATACGATATTGACGATATTTAATTGCGTTTGAACCAATGTCAATACAAGCTAAGCGTTGAGTTTTATTCTGCATCTGCCATAACTTTTAATACCTTGTATTGCTGATAACTTAAGTTATTAAAAGGGACTTTATTTATTGTTAAAGAGTAATCGTTAATATTCTCTGTCCAAACTTTTGGCTTTGGTAATTTTTTACCAGGATAATCAAAACTTCCTAAGATGTAACGTAATGCGTGAAGCACCGCTATTTTTTTATCGTTTGCATTTAAAACTATCCAAGGTGCTTCGGAATAGGAAGTATTTTTAAACATTTGCTCTTTATACAGAGTAAAAATATCCCATTTGTCTAAACCTTTTAAATCATTTTCACTAATTTTCCAATATACCAAAGGACTATTCTTGCGCTTTTCTATTCTCATTTTTTGAGTTCCTTTTTCTATGGACAAATAAAACTTAAGTATTTCTGTACCATTTTCTCTGAGTTTTTGCTCCCAGGGCACAACTTTTTTCATAAATGATTTGTATTGTCCCTTTGTACAATAGCCCATGGTTGATTCAACCAAAGCTCTGGTATACCAAGATCGATCAAAAAAAACTAGTTCACCTATATCTGGTAAATGTTTTTCATATCTTTGAAACCAATTTTTTGATTCTCTTGCAGTAGGTATCCCTAATTTAACTAGGCGACAGTGTTTTGGTATTAAATATTTAGATAAAACAGAAATACTCCCAGTCTTGCCAGCTGTGTCCCTTCCTTCAAACACAACAGCAATCTTTTTTTTCTCTTTTATGATCCAATTCTGGAGTTTGACAAGCTCAATTAAAAGTTTTCTCTTCTCTTTTTCATAAAGCTTAGAATCAATTCTTCTGTAGTTTGGTATATCAAATTCAATCATACTTTTTTGGCGAAAATCTATTCTAGCTAAGTTTTTATGGAAGATTAAATTATTTATTGTAAACAATTTTATTTTCTCTTCTCACAAATTAATAAGCTATTCTTAATTTTTATGGCCAAATAAATATGGCTGCTAATGACCGTAATGGCAATGGTGATTATTTTATCAATGCACCTAGATAAGGAGTAAAAGGAATTTTGGGTTTTAACGGATTGACTGAAATTTACTAAGTTCAATAAGAATTAAATTCTACCGATGGTTCTGCATGAGATGAAGTTAAAAATTCCAACGGTGTTGTAACGGACTAAGTTTGAAAAGATCTTATATATATAAAAGGGCTAAAACTTTGCCCTTTTATAACTTGATCATATCTATTAATTAAATGCCAAGAATTTATTTCGTTTAATATCGTTACAATGATTAGAAAAAAGATCTGCGAGATCATTTTGCTTTTCCTCTATTAGATAGTTTACTTGCAAATCACAAGTCAAAGAACTGTCTATTAATCCAATATTTGAATGTTGAAGATAATCGCTATATAGACCAAAAATCACAACATCATGATACGTTTTCGATAAATCATTTTCTACAAATATTCTACCCATGTCAGCAGATATATAGCAGCCTACTGATTGTTTTGGACAAAAGTCTTTAACTAGATTTAAATCATATTCAATCTCTATATATTTTGAGTCTAAATTTAAATGGTTTTTAGCACTTTCGAAAATTACTTTATTAGCCATGACAGTTGTACTAGCTAAAATGATTGATAAAAAAATAATACTTTTAAAGTATTTCATAACAATTCTCCCTCTTTTAAATGTAACATTAATGAAACATATTTAACATAAATGTAACATTTGTGTAACATTTATGTCAAATTAGATCCTTTTAGTAAAAGTTTTTAACCGCAACTAAATGTCTCATATTTCAAAACAAAAATTTTTTTTAGAATTTTTTTCGTAATAATTTTCATTATCTTTAAAAAGACGTAACGGTTTCGTAATATTTCTGTAACTATCCCTTTGTAAGATTTATTTTTTATTAGTTAAAGAGGAAATCTTATGAACCCAAAATCAATCAAATACCTATTGTCAGTTCTTTCAATCTTCGTTTTAGTCTCTTGTGGTGGTTCCGGTGATACCAATGTTGCTTCGCCTGGTGAACTAGCACAACTAACAGCCCCAAGTGGTACTGATAATTTTGGAGCCACTACTAGCACTTTATTAACAGGAACGTGTCCTTCTTCTCCGTTTATTTCTGATGCTGCAACTCTTGGTGGAAACACATTATGTGCAATTACGGGACCAATTACTTCAAATCTTACTTTGACAACTGATGTAATGTATCGTTTATCTGGCTTAGTTGATGTTGGAAAAGATATGGGCGGAAACGGTCAAAAAACTGGAGGAGTTTCTGCAACATTAACGATTCCAGCTGGTGTAACGCTTGCTCAAAAATCACCTGATGATTATCTTGTTGTTCAAAGAGGTTCAAAAATTATTGCTAATGGAACAAGATCTAAACCTATCAGATTTACTGCAGCTTCTGCTGTTGATGGATCTTTAACTAATCCGGATAGTGCAACTGGTCTTTGGGGAGGAATAGTAATTTTAGGAAAAGCACCAATTAACAAGTGTGCTGCTGCTGATTTAAACACTGTTGATTGTGAAAGAGTGGTTGAGGGTTCGACTACTGCTATCATGGGTGGAAATACTCCAACTGATAACTCTGGTGTCTTAAAGTTTGTAAGAGTTGAATATGCAGGTAAAGAAATATTCCCAGGCAACGAATTAAATGGTATTACCTTTGGTGGTGTTGGTTCTGGTACCGAAGTAGACTACGTTCAAGTTCATAATAACCAAGATGATTGCGTAGAGTTTTTTGGTGGAACTGTAAATGTCAAACATTTAGTTTGCACGAATGCGGGTGATGATAATCTTGATATCGATTGGGGTTATCAAGGAAAAATGCAATTTGTTGTTGTTAAACAAAATGTTGGTGCTGGTGATCACATTGTCGAATCAGACAACACAAACTCTAATGCAGCAGTAGGTTACCTAACAGAGCCTAGATCACAACCAATGGTTGCTAATTTTACCTTTATTGGAGGAGGAGCTGATGAACCACTTAAGTATAAAGAAGGTGTATCTGGAATTTATATCAATGGTATTGTTGTAAACCAAGCATCAGCAAATCTCATAGAGGGTACTTTTGCAGAAACTACGCAAGATGGTGCATTAACAGATAAAATTGCCCATCATTCCATATTTTTTGATTCAGCTAAGACAGGACAACCTACAGCGTTAAATCCGACAGTAGTAGCGTTTGATAGCTCAGTAACTGCTGCAGATTTTGCAACATCACTTACATCAAGATCAACTAATTTAACCATTGGAACCAATACTTTGGTGGACACATATTTCTTGGGTAATGCAGAGTCTGCTGTTCCTAGCGCTTTCTCCATATCACAAAAGAACGCTATGTGTGCAGTTGGAACTCATGCAGCTGGTGCTGTTACAGAACTATGCCCTGCATATGATGATGGTAAGTACACAGTTAATACTTGGTTTTCAGCGACTGATTATATTGGTGCATTTTCACCTGGGTCTGATGCAGAAAATAACTGGGCTGCAGGTTGGACAATTGGTTTATTTACCGATCCTGCATGTCCAGCTGGAACTCTTGAATCAGAAATTCTTTTAGGTAGAAAAGTTTGTGACTTAAGAGGAGTTATTACAAATGATATAACTCTAGTTGCAGGAAACTATTATAAGCTTGATGGTAAAGTTCAAATCGGTGTTGATGTAGGAGCAGATGGCTCTGCTGCAAGCGGTGATGCAGCTACACTTACTATCAATCCTGGCGTTACAGTTTTTGGTGAATCAGGTAATGACTATTTAGTTGTCATGAGAGGTTCCGATATTAATGCTGTTGGAACAAGATCAGCTCCAATTGTGATGACCGGAAGACAAGATATTCTTGGTCAAGCAGATGTTAACTCAACAAGAGGACTTTGGGGTGGATTAGTCATTCTTGGTCAATCACCTATCAATAAGTGTACATACACAAATGGAGTAAAAGCTAACCCTTGTGAAAAAGAGGTTGAGGGATCAGCTGGAGATGTAATGGGTGGTGAAATCCCTACTGACAGCAGTGGAGCACTCAAATATTTAAGAGTTCAGTATGCAGGATATGAGGTATTTCCAGGTAATGAGCTAAATGGAATTACTTTTGGTGGTGTTGGAAGCGGTACCTCGGTTGAATACATCCAAGTGCATAACAATGCTGACGATTGCGTTGAGTTCTTTGGTGGAACTGTCGATGTGAAACGTTTGATATGTACTGGAGCAGATGATGATAACTTAGACATTGATTGGGGTTATCAAGGAAGACTTCAATACGTAATAGTTCAACAGGCCAACGATACAGGCGATCATATTGTAGAATCAGACAACACAAACTCTAATGCAGCAGTAGGCTACCTAACAGAGCCTAGATCAAACCCCATTGTTTCTAATTTCACATTTGTAAGCAGAGGTCATGACGATGTATTTAAGTTAAAAGAGGGTGTATCAGGTCAATATTATAACGGAGTTGCTGCAGTCCTTAACGCAGCTTCTGGCTTATCAACAGGTTGCATTGAAACAACTCTTGCAGAAACTATTCAAGATGGAGCTAGCACTCCTAAGTTCTCAATGAATTCTGTTGCAATGGATTGTCCTAGTTATATATCTACAGACGGTGCTGCAACCGTTGCACAGGTAAATGCAATTGTAAAAGCAGGAGCAAATAATCTCTATGGAGCTAATTCAGGCGGAGGTAATTATCAGAATACTCTTTCAGGAGTTGTTAACGGTACTGCAGAGGCCGCAGCTACTCCGACAGCTATTCCTGCAACATACAATGCCGATGGATTTTTTGACACTCCTACATATATAGGTGCAGTTAGCGGAGCTACTGATAGTTGGTACAAAGTATGGACATTACCTGGATCAATAAAACTTAACTAATACCTTTTAAAACCTATTTTGGAGTCAAAATGAAATCTACAAAAAAAATAAATAAAATCATGGGTTTTTTAAAGTTTGCTTTACCCTTCATAATAGTTTTTCCATTATTTATTAATGCTCAGGAAGCTGATGAAGAATTGGTTGTAAGTGGATCTTTTATACCAGATGCAAAAAGGAATACATCTGAGATTTCTGCAGTATTAGATTCATCAAGTATCGAAAGAGCTGGCGATGACAATATTGCTATCGCCCTTACAAGACTTGCGGGTCTCAGTCTAGTGCGAGGCAAATACGTATATGTAAGAGGTTTAGGTGATAGATATTCATCTGCTTCACTAAACGGCCTTAATCTTCCAAGCCCAGAACCACTCAAAAGAGTTGTACCACTTGATCTTTTTCCAACAAGCATCATTGAATCGTCTGTAGTACAAAAAACTTATTCAGCTGACATGCCTGGTGAGTTTGGCGGAGGCATGGTTGAGATAAAAACAAAGGCTGTGCCTTTAGATAGAATCTTTGAATTTTCAGCTTCAACAAGCTTCAACACCGCTACTTCGTTAAAAGATGATGGGTTAATGTACGATGGCGGAGAGGATAGTTTAGGGTACGATAACGGGATCAGATCAATTCCAAGCGGTGTTCAGAACGCTATCAATAACAACCTTAAACTTGATAGATCTAACTTTAATTCCACACAATTGGCTAACTTTGGTCGAGAGTTTGAAAATTCAGCGCTATGGGTCATACAATCAGGAGATGTTCCTCTAGATGAATCTTATAGTTTAACTTATGGAGATAGTCTTGACGGTTTAGGAATTGATCAAATCATTAATATTCCAAGTGCAACAATGGGCTTTATGGTTACAGGAGGTTACAAAAATTCTTGGGATACTCAAGAAGGAATCAGACAAACCGGTGATTTACAAAATGTGGGTGGAACTGTCAATGTAATAGTTCAAAATGACAAAACTTTTAGAAGCACAACGAATGACATTACAGCATATGCAATGGCTGTTCTTGGGGTTGAAACGGATTTATCTGAATTAAAATACACCGGATTATATATTCATAAAGGATCAAAAGAAGCTCGTATCTTGCAAGGGTATGACTCAAGTGATTCGGCTAATGTTCGAGAAGATTTTACAGAATTTTACGAAAGAGAATTAACAAATCATCAGTTAAATTTTAATAAGACTTTTGAAAATGGCTGGAATTTAAATGTAGGCTTGAGCGATGGAGAGGCAGAGAGAGATTCTCCATATGAAAGAGTTGTTTTCTATGAAGATGGAAACAATGACGGAGTTTACTTATACGATGTTAATACAGGTAGGAACCAAACCCAGTTTAGTATGGTCGAAGATCAAACTACAAATGTTGTTATAGATTTAGAGATACCCTTAGAGATACCCTTTGGTTCTTCAACATTTTTAAGAGCTGGAGTTGAAAGTCTTGAAAATGACAGATCAGCTGAAGTTAGAAGTTATAGATTTCTGGCTGCTGGCGGTCCCATACCTCAAGATGGTCTAGATAATAGAATAGATTATATTTTTGCTGATCAAAATTTTGATCCTAATAGATTGTTGGTAATTGAGAATACGGCAAGTTCATCGCCAGCTGGGTACTTAGGATTATTGGAAGTTGATTCAACGTATATCAGCGTTGAATCTAAAATTAGAGACAATTTTGAAATTACTGCTGGAATTAGGCATGAAGACGGCCTTCAGCAAGTTAATACATTTGATTTATTTACAGGCGTTGACTCTACTATTGATAGATCAATAGAAGAAGATTATCTGCTACCTTCAATGACATTAACTTATCTTCCTGAATTTGATGAAAACCTTCAATTTAGATTGGGTCTTTCTCAGACAATTGCTAGGCCAACCTTCAGAGAGCTTTCTCCAACACTATTTATAGATGTTGATACTGACAGAGTAATAGCTGGTTCACTATATTTGCAAGATAGTGAGATTGACAATATTGATTTAAGAGCTGAATACTATTTTGGCTTAAATCAATTTTTAACAGCTGGAATTTTTTATAAGGATATTCTTAATCCTATCGAAGAAACTGTTAATGAGTCAGGTGATTTAATTATTACTTCTTACCAAAACGTTCCTTCGGCTGAAATCACTGGTTTTGAAATTGAATATGAGCAAATATTTGAGGCGATTATGGACTCTAATAACGACTTAATCGTTAAGTTCAATTATACGGATACTGACTCTGAAGTAATTGTGAATCCTGGAGATACTTATATAAATAATCTTGGTACTTCAGTAAATGCTCAAACTCTTCTAGCAAACGGAAGAGATACCAGATTACAGGGTCAATCAGATACAATTGCAAACTTTCAAATTGGTTTAGATAATTTACAAGATCAATCTGAAGCCACCCTAATCTTTAACTATGTTAGTGATAGAGTAAGGGCTAGAGGTGTTGATGTTTTACCAGATATTATTGAAGAACCTCCATTATTGGTTGATTTTACATATTCAAGAGTTTTAGCTTACCCTAATTACGATTTGAAATTGTCGCTTGAATTAAGAAATTTACTTGACGAGGAGTACTATGCTTCTATGAGAAATGTTGCAATATATGATCAATATGATCTTGGTCAATCAGCTTCATTAGGATTTAAATTCTCCTTTAAATAAGAGGTTTATTTCTATGAATCGAAGTTAAGTTTTTGTTTTTTCTCTGTTTATAATAAAAACACTTCAAAAAGGCCATATTTAAATATGGCCTTTTCTAATATGAGTATTAAATTAATTTAATTACTGTTAAAGATAAAGAGAGCTACTTAACGAAATGAATTTAAATAAAACACAAGAAGTAGTTTTCTTAATATTGATGTAAAAATATAAATTAAAAACAGGGAAATTGTATGAGCTTTTATATTAATTTAAAGAAAAAAGTTTGATTTAAGAATTAATGAAAATAAAAAAATACATTGCTGAATTTTTAGGAACCTTTTTTTTAGTGGCTACAGTCATTGGTTCCGGGATCATGGGTGATAATTTATCTTCTGGTAATGTGGCAGTGGCTTTATTAGGTAATACGATTGCAACCGGAGCAATTCTTTATGTCATCATTAAATCTTTTGAAGATTTATCAGGAGCTCACTTTAATCCAATTGTCTCAATAGTCTTTTATTTTTTAAAAGAGATCAACTTAAAAGATTTACTCTTCTATTTAATTATTCAATTCATTGCAGGATTTTTCGCAGTAATATTTATCCATTTCATATTTGAACTTAGTTTGCTTCAAATTTCATCCAAACCCAGGATGGGAATCAGTATGGTTTTAAGTGAAATAATTGCATCACTGGGATTAATTTTAACTATCTTAATGGTTAGAAAAAATAATAAGTCTAATGTAGCTATTTCAGTGGCTTTATTTATTACAGCGGGTTACTGGTTTACATCGTCTACCTCATTCGCAAATCCAGCAGTAACTCTAGCTAGGACATTTACGGATACTTTTACTGGAATTTCACCAGAGTCGATTATTTATTTCTTTTCAGGCCAATTAATTGGTCTGTTCATTGCTTTGTATATTTATAAATTTTTAAGATGAGAGAATCGAAGAAAATATTATTTCTCTGCACTGGAAATTCTTGTAGATCGCAAATGGCTGAAGGTTTTGCAAAAAAATTTACTACTTTTCAGGCTTATTCAGCTGGCACTAGAAAATCTAATTTAAATTCATATGCAATCAAAGTAATGTCAGAAGTCAAAATTGATATATCAGATCAATTCTCTAAAACCATAAACGAATTGGAAGACAAAGATTTTGATTATGTTTTTACTTTATGTTCAGATGTTGAAGAAAACTGTCCAGTCTTATTCAAAGGGAAGACCATACACAAAGGTTTTGAAGATCCTCCTATGCTCTCAGAAAATATAAATGATGATGAAAAAATATTAAATATTTACAGAAGGGTAAGGGATGAAATTCTTGATTTCATTCTAAATATCAATCATGACATTTAAATTTAGTCATACTGGGACAATAGTTTCACAACAATTTTATCGTGTATTATTTTCCAATTTAGAGAAATAAAATATGGAATCTTTTTTTAAACTGCTTTCCAGCTAGAATGTTCTCATTAAGTTTTTTATTTGTAACATTTCTGTAACATTTTTTGTATACATTACCTCTAGGTTTATTGAGGGACTCCTATGAAAAAAATATATTTACTCCTTTTAATTTTTACAAACCCTTTTGTATTTTCACAAGAAAACTCAGAAATTACTGAGGAATTGTATGTAGTTGGAACAAAAGCTAGCATCATCTCTGCTATAGAAAAGCAAAGGCAATCCGATCAGATTATATCTGTTATAGATTCAGATGCCTTAGGTGAATTTCCAGATACTACTGCAGCAGAGGCTTTAAGAAGAATCTCAGGTATTTCAGTTGAAAACGATCAAGGTGAGGGCCGTTACGTTACTGTTAGAGGTCTCTCGGGAGACTTAAACAATATTTCTGTTAACGGCGCAACTATTCCAGCACCAGAAGGTGGAAGAAAAGTGATGCTTGACGGTCTGCCAACAGAGCTTCTAGATTCTATTGAAGTATACAAATCTTTAACTCCTGATCAAGATCTTGATTCTATTGGTGGAAGAGTTGAGTTTAATACGAAAAGCGCTCTAGACTTGGATGGCACGTATTTCAAACTAAAAGCAAATACCCTATACAACGATCAAACATATAATGCTGATAATCCTAAAATCTCCCTTACTTACGGAGATCTGATTAGTGAAAATGTGGGACATATAATTGGTCTTACTTATTCTAAAAAACAAGTAGTTACTTACAACAACGAAACCGGATTTCCTGCCTGGGCTGCCACTGGTGGAAACTATGCAATAGATGATGATTTTGAAAGCAGATATTATGATTTAACCAGAGAAAGATTAGGAATTACTTACGACATTGATTATAGGATCAATGATGAATCATCTATGTATGCAAATATTTTATGGAATGAATACGTGGATGATGAGCTCAGATATAAAGATGAGTACGGGAAGTTAAAAAATAGCAATGTTACTGCAACGGGAAGCACTATTACAGAAATAAGAAGAGATTCTGAAACAAGAGTTAGGGAGGAAGTTAGAACAATTAGAACATTCATTCTAGGTGGTAAAACAATAATCAACGGTTGGGATGCAGACTTTGCATATTCGAATTCTTTTGCTGAAGAAGATGATACAGACAATGTTGATGCAAAGTTTAGAAGTAGTACATTTAAGGCAGCTGCTTGTGGAGGACCTTGCGGATCTTTTGACTATTCAGATCCTCAAAAACCACGTTTGACTCTAGTTCCTGCAATTATTACTGGAGCTGGGAATATTTATGATCCAGCAAGCATGGGAGTAGATGAGATTGAAGAGGAAGATTCTATAATTGAGGACACAATATCATCAGTTCAGGCTGATTTTACAAAAGAAGGTTTTACGGTTTCTGATATTCCAACGACTTTAAAATTTGGCTTCAAATATAGTACTCGAGAAAAAGAAAAAACTGTTTCAGGTTTCAAATCGGATCCTGGTACTTCTCAATCAGCTTACAATCCAATCACTACACCAGTTAACTGGCCTTGGCCAACTGTTTTTGGTCCCATGGCAGATCCTGCAACAATCTTCGCTCTTCAGGGTACATTTGGTTCATTAACAAATAACTATGCAAAACCTAACTATAATAAAGATTTTGTTTCTGAAGAAGATATCACAGCACTTTATTTTATGGGCACAATGGAATTTGAAAACGCAGTTGTGATTGCAGGTCTAAGGGCAGAGGACACCTCATTTGATACACTTGGATACAATAAAGAAGATGGCTCTATTATTAGAGCATCTAAAAATTACACATTCGTATCACCAAGTGTAAACGTAAAATACTTCGTCAATGACGATACAATAGTTCGTGGTGCAATTTATCGATCTTTATCTAGACCTGGATTCGGTGAAACTGCTCCTGTAGCAGACTTTAAATCGGATGGAACTGCAGCGGATGGAAGTACAATTTATAAGGGAGAAATGGGTAATCCTGACTTAGAACCATATGAATCTACAAATCTAGATCTTACCTTTGAAAGATATTATGAAAATGGCGCAGTATCAATAGGTTATTTTAGTAAAGATGTTAAAAACGCTATTTATCCTCAGGTTACAGCAGGTGTTGTTGGAGGGATTAACTTTAGTGAATTAGAAACATACATTAATAGCGAAAAGTCAACAGTTGATGGAATTGAATTTAATTTTTTCAGAGAATTTGTGAATCTTCCTGAACCATTTGATGGTTTATTCATCTCATTAAATTTAACTGAAGTTGACGCTGAAAGTGATATTCCTAGCGCTAAAGGTGTGTTTACCGTTCCATTTAGAAAACTCGCTGATAGTACAAGAAATTTATCAATTGGTTACGACAAAGGAAAAGTTGACATGAGACTCTCATTAGCTCAAAGAAGTGATTACTTAGATTATCTTGCTGATGATGATATAGAAACTACTGTAGATAATCTAGATTATGACAATATCAGATTTACTGACGATCATTCGCAAATAGACTTTACAGCCAAGTACTATTTAAATGACAATTTAACTTTTAAATTAGACTTAATTAATATAAATGACGAACCAGAATTCTATTATTGGGGCAATACTTCAAGACTTTCTCAATATGATGAATATGGTAGAAGTGCGACAATTGGCTTCACTTATAAGTACTAAAAATTATTTTTCCCCCAAAAAGGCAAGTTTCATACTTGCCTTTTTCTTGTCTACTTTTACTTTTGCAGATTATGTTGAGGTTGAGGCAATTTACGAGACACCGCCAGTTATAACTAAGGGAGATGCAGCTGATGATCCTGCAATATGGGTAAATAAAAATAATCCTTCAAATTCAATTATCTTTGGAACTGATAAAAAAAGCGGAATTTATAGTTACAATCTTCAAGGACAAGAGTTGAGTTATACAAATCTTGGCAGGATTAATAATGTTGATACAAGAAGTATGAATCTTGGAGACGATGAGAATGTCTCTGATTTTACTTTCCTTTTTGGGTCTAATAGAACATTAGGATCGGTAGATTTATGGGTATTTGAAGATAATAAAACAAGACAAAAACTTAAAAATAATTCATGGGAAGTCCCATCAAAACCATCATTTAGAGGTAAATCAAATATTATCGTATATGGTATATGCGCTGGAATCGATCCAAAGTATGGATTAGTTGCTTTTTTAACAGAAGACACTGGTCCGAGAGTTGAAGTATGGAACCTGACTGATAATGGCCTCGATCTTATAACAACTTTTAATAATGGTGGAGAATCGGAAGGGTGTGTTTATGATGATTTCAATAGAACTCTTTTTATATCAGAAGAAGAAGTAAGAGGGGTTTTAAAAGCTTATAGACTCGATGACAGTTTTGATTTCTCTGAGCCTTATATTGTCGATTCTAGAGAAGGTCAAATTGGTGGCGACCCAGAGGGAGTATCTTTATATAAAACATCAAACAATTCAGGTTATTTAATTTTATCCTCTCAAGGCGATAGTAAATTTAATCTTTATGATAGGAATTATCCATATGATTATATAACCAGTTTTAGAATAGGTTCTTCAAAAAGTATAGACAATGTTACTGATACTGACGGTATAGAAACAATCAACTTTAAACTGAGTGATGAGTATCCAGAAGGTATTATGATTGCACAAGATGGTCTTAATAAAGATGGGTATAAAACTAAAAGGCAAAACTTTAAAATTGTCTCTTTCAAAGATGTGCTTGATGCTTTAAATGTTCCTAGATAACATCTAGGGTTTATATCAAATAATTCAATCTCTCATATGCATTAATTCTTACCTTTGCCTTTTATTGTTCTGAATAAATCTATTTCTTGTCAGCCTAAGGACTAAACTGAAATAGGAATCGAATTAAATTTTTAAATATTTAAATTTAAAGTTTTGAAAAAAATGCTAGTTTTTTTTATAAAATTCGTCTATTGTGTCAATTATGTGACATGTAAGTGTCAATAAAGTTACAAATAATATGAATACTAAAACCGTTCTTAAAGATCAAAGATTAATACCTGCAAAGTCTCAAGTGCAAGAGATGGTTATATTTGGTTTTATTTCTTTATGGATAGTTTTAGTGGCAGTTCTTTATTTTTCATAAATATCTCTGAAAAAAAAACCTAAGTCTTTTTATTTATCCATAAATTGCAAGGATTTGAATCATTCACTATTTCATATAAATTTTAATTTAATATCTAAAATTAAGTTACATTAAGGCAACAGTTTCTTAACAATCTTGTAGTAAAATTATTTTTAATTTAGAGACTCTCAATATGGAAACTTTGTTTTTGGATCCTTTTAACATACTTTTGATTGCAGGATTTATTGGTTTTTTTATGGCTTTCGGCATTGGGGCTAACGATGTTGCAAACTCCATGGGGACTTCTGTAGGAAGCAAAGCTATAACCCTTAAACAAGCAATAATAATTGCGGCTATTTTTGAATTTTTAGGAGCTTTTTTAGCAGGTGGAGAAGTAACTTCTACAATTAGAAAAGGCATCGTAGATCCAAATCTATATGCCAATGATGTAAATATATTTGTAATGGGCATGATATCAGCTCTTTTAGCAGGAGGTACTTGGTTGTTTATCGCGAGTTTAAGAGGCTGGCCTGTTTCTACTACTCACTCAATAGTGGGAGCTATTATTGGTTTCGTACTAATTTCTAAGGGAGTAGATGCTGTATCTTGGGGTAAGGTTGGTAATATCGCAATGAGTTGGGTAACTTCCCCTTTATTTTCTGGAACTTTAGCTTTTGGACTCTATATATCTGCAAAAAAATTAATTTTAGATAGAGCCAATCCTGGAAAAGCAGCTATCACTTTTATTCCATTATATAGTTTTCTAGTAGCAGTCGTTATTTCACTCGTCACAGCAAGGAAAGGTCTTAAACATGTTGGAATAGAATTTTCAGAAAATGAAATTTATTTATTTACTTTAATTTTTAGCATTATTGTTGCAACTGGAACAGCATTTTTTTTAAGAAGGAATAAAGATCAAATAATGAGAGAAGGCGGCATTGAATTTGCATTTGGATTGCTGATGATAGTTTCTGCTAGCGCTATGGCTTTTGCCCATGGTTCAAATGATGTTGCAAATGCAATTGGACCTTTGGCAGCAGTTGTAAGTGTTGTGGATACTGGCGAAATAGGATCTAAATCTTTGATTAGCCCATGGGTTTTACTTGTTGGAGGTATTGGGATAGTTTTTGGTTTAGCAACTCTAGGTTCCAGGGTCATCTCAACAGTCGGAAAAAAAATTACAGCTCTAACGCCTAGTCTTGGCTTCTCCGCAGAAATGGCCACAGCGTCTACTGTCGTTGCTGCGACTTATCTTGGGTTTCCTATTTCAACTACACATACACTAGTCGGTGGAGTTATAGGCGTTGGGTTAGCTAAAGGCGCAGAACACTTAGATTATGCTTCGATAAGGAGAATAATTGCTTCTTGGTTAGTAACTATTCCTACTGGTGCGGCATTTACAATTCTCTTCTATATTTTATTAAGAATAATTTTTGGTGTATAAAATTAATTTAAAGAATAAATAATAACCAGATTCCAGACAAAGTAATGTGCGGACCAAAAGCAATAGTTTTTTCTGAAACATTTCTTTTTTTAAAAAAATACCAAATTATTCCTGATAAAGAAGAGACAAATAAAATAAAGGGTAAATTGTAGATACCAAAAAATAGAGATAGATTGGATATCAATATTATATCCCCCCAACCAAAAGAATCTTTCTTCAATATATAGTCTGCTAAAAATTTGATAGCAGATAACACGGCAAGGCATATCAAGAAAGAGACAAACCCTAGGCCTAAAGAAGTGAAATAAAAATTGGTAAGAATTCCAGTAAAAAAAACGATTAAATTAAGCGAGAAGGGAATTTTGAAAAAACTTTCGTCCAATCGAGCGATTAAGATTAAGGTAAAAATAAAAAGACAATCTAAAAGAAAGATATAATTTATCGAACCTGCTTTGATCAAAATTAAGGCAAATAAAATTCCAAGCAAAATCTCGAAAAAAGGGTAACTGATTGAAATACTTTGTTTGCAAGATTTACATTTACCCATTTGAATAAAAAAACTTAAAACCGGTATGAGCGAAAATACTGATAAAGGTGCT
This sequence comes from uncultured SAR86 cluster bacterium, assembly GCA_902635045.1. Lineage (GTDB taxonomy): Bacteria > Pseudomonadota > Gammaproteobacteria > Magnimaribacterales > AG-339-G14 > CASICS01. The sequence goes on from CACPMT010000004.1 coordinate 58,689, forward strand.
TTGCAATTTGGACAAAACGACCTGGGAAAAGAAAGTCCCATATCTGGGAACTCCTTCAAAGCATTACGATAATTAAGGATAATAGGCATGCGATATGACAAGCTATTGAGAAAGCTTCCAAATATAAGTCCTAGCAAGAAAGCATATAAAATTTCCATAAAATTATAATATTCAAATTGTCACTTAATTGTCATTCAAAATCGTATATTTAGTAGATAATATATCCTCTAAAGGTCAAACTAGTATATTTAAATTATGAATATAAATTTTTTTAATATTTACAATGAAATCGCTGATTTCATTTCTAAAAAGGCCAAAACAATTGCTATTGCTATCGTTGTTTTAATATTTTCTTTTGAGACTTCAAATGTAATTTTAGAAATAATCTTTGCTGACAAACCCGTTCTAAATCAGTCCACCGCCGCAAAGATCCAAATCAGAAAGATAGATCAAAATCCTTTCTTGTCAAATTATGATTCTAAAGTAAATTCCAATGCTCTTTTAAACGCTATCAAAGCTCCAGAAACATCATTATCTTTGAAGTTATTTGGCGTGACTTCTTCTGAGGATAAAAATTTTGCAATCATTGGCCTCAATAAATCAGATCAAAAAGAGTATCAGACAGGAGATCGCATCTTAGATAATGTTTTTTTAGAGTCGATACATAAAGATTATGTAACGATCAATAGATCTGGGGTTGCAGAGAGTCTCTCATTTAATAAACCGAACCTAATTTCAGGAATAGAAACTGAAATTTTAAAAAATCCTGCAAATAAAAATGACAATATAATTTCCGCGGAGTGGCTATCAAATCAAAATATTCTTGACGCGATTTCTTTTGTTCCAATTTTTTCAAACGGCACTTTGTCTGGACTGGAAGTAAATCCTGGAGAAAATAAAGACTTTTTTGTTAACTTAGACCTTATGCCAGGAGATGTTCTTGTTTCAATAAATGGTGCTTTAGTCTCTGATCTAAATGAAAATTACCTTTCAAACCTGGAGACTTTTTTCAGCGAACCTAGGGATCTTAATCTTTCGATCTTGAGAGATAACAATCCAATTTCGATTGGTATAAAAGTAAATTAAATAAAATATGTATTTAAGAAATTACTTAAAATTTTGCGCGACTCTGACACTAATATTTTCTCTGTACAGTCATGCTGTCACTATAAATATGCGTGATGCTGATATTAGAGCTTTTATATCTGATATTTCATCTTTAACGGGTAAGACTTTTATAGTCGACCCAAGAATAAATGCCAAAATAACAATAATTTCTCGTGAGGATTTATCCATTGATGAAGCCTATGAAGTAATGCTCTCTGTTTTAGCCGTGCATGGATATGCTGCTATAGAACAAGATAACGCAACTAAAATAGTTCCTGAAATAAGCGGAAGGCAAGCCTTTAATACTTTCCCTAGGTCTAATAGCCCAGCCGACTCTTTTGTGACAGATATTATTAAACCTAAATTTGCTTCAGTGAATTCCTTAATTTCAATATTGAGGCCGATTATTTCTTCGCAGGGTCATCTCGCTGTTTATGAGCCGACTAATTCACTGATAATTGCAGACCGGGCCGGAAATGTAGAAAAGTTAAGAGGCATTATTAATGAACTTGATAAAACACCAGGAGAAAAATATGAGGTTATTAAACTTAATTATTCTTCCTCAAAAGAAGTCTCAAAGATAATTGATAAAATTTTCAATGATAATTCAGGAGGAATGAATCCAAATCAATTCACTTCATATTCAATTGATCGAAGCAATAGCATCCTTTTGGTTGGAGACGAGCCCATAGTGGATAGGATGAAAAATCTAATACAGAATTTAGATACCGAGCAAAGTGGTTCAAGCACCCTGAAAGTGAAATATCTTAAATATGCCGATGCCAAGTCTCTCGAAAAGATTCTAAAGAATTTATCAGAAAATTTATCAGCACAAGATAGAAGTACCAGTAAAATAACAACTAGCATCGAAGCACATGAAGGCACCAATTCATTGGTAATCTCAGCCGACCCTGAAGTAATGACAGCAATTGAAGATGTTATTGCAAGCTTAGATATCAAAAGAGCTCAAGTTTTGGTGGAGGCTATTATTGTAGAGATTTCAGATACTTTAGCAAAAGAGCTTGGTGTTCAAATCCTTTTCTCGGGCGATGGGTCTGATACCCCAATTGTTTCTCAACGATTTGGAAACCCAAATCCTGATCTAACTGCGATCGTAGGAGGAGAAGTTTATGATACTACGTCCGGTTCATCTTCTATTCCAGCTGCAGCACAATCACTATTAACCTTAGATGGATTCGCTGCTGGAGTTGGAAAATATAAAAAGGATGAAAAAAGTTTTGCTGCAATTCTTAATGTTCTTCGAAAAGATACAGATTCTAATGTGTTATCAACTCCTTCTATTCTCACAATGGATAACGAAGAATCCTCAATTATAGTTGGCCAAGAAATACCAATCACAACTGGAGAATCTTTAGGTTCTGACAATACAAATCCTTTTAGAACGGTCAGCAGAGAAGAAGTTGGCGTCAAGTTACTTGTTAAACCACAAATTAATGAGGGAAACTCCATTCGGTTAGATATAGAACAGGAAGTATCAAGCGTATTTGGACCTCTGTTGATTGGAGCTTCTGAAATAGCTACAAATAAAAGAGAAATTAAAACGGCCGTGATGGTGGAAGATAGTGAGATCATTGTTTTAGGTGGTTTGATAAGCGATGACGTGCAGGAATCAGAAAGAAAAGTACCATTATTAGGAGACATTCCCTTACTAGGCAGGTTATTTAAATCCACTACGACTTCGAGATCAAAAAAGAATTTAGTTGTCTTTTTGAAACCAACTATTGTTCGAGATGTAACAGACATGCAAACGATTACAAATGAGAAATACAACCTGTTGAAAGCTGAACAAATTTTAAAATCTAAAAGAGGGCGACCCACACCTGATTTAAAAGTATTAGAAGACTTAATTAATAATTGAAAATTAGATGAAAAATGAAATCGATTTAAGTTATAAATATTGCAAAGAAAATCAAATTTTATTAGAGAAAGATCATAACCAATTGATCATTAAATACACTAACGATACTAAAATTTCTGCTATTTCCTATTTGCAAAAACATTTTGATCTGCCTTTGAACTTATCTAAGCTGCCCTTTAAAGAATTTAACAAAGCTTTATCTGATAACTTCACAAACAATACTTCTGCTTCAGAAGACTTGATCGAAAATATCGATGAAAATATTGATCTTGATTCTTTGGTTTCTAATCTACCTAAAACTGAAGACTTGTTAGATGATAGTAACGATGCTCCTGTTATTAGATTAATAAATGCTATTTTATCCGAGGCAATTAAAGATGGTGCTTCAGATATTCACATAGAACCATACGAAGAAAACTTATCTATAAGATTTAGGGTTGACGGTATCTTAAAAGAAAAATTAAATCCCAGCAGCAGAATTGCACCCTTACTGAATGCAAGAATAAAAGTTATGTCTAATCTTGATATTGCTGAACGCAGAATACCTCAAGATGGAAGGATGTCATTAAAATTAGGAGAAAAGTGGGTCGATATTAGAGTTTCCACTTTGCCTTCAAGTTTTGGAGAAAGGCTTGTTTTAAGGTTGTTAGATAAAGCAGATGCGAGCCTTGATCTAGAAGATCTGGGAATGACTAGTGAAATGACAAAAGATTATTTGCAACAACTTAAAAGTACAAGTGGAATAATCTTGGTAACAGGACCAACGGGTTCAGGAAAAACAACTACTCTTTATTCTGGACTGAATTTTCTAAATGATCAGACGAGAAATATATTAACTGTAGAAGATCCCATTGAGTATGCTTTGGAAGGTGTAGGCCAAACTCAAGTAAATAACAAAGTAGGCTTGTCCTTCTCTAAAGGATTAAGAGCAATATTAAGACAAGATCCAGATGTTGTTATGGTCGGTGAGATTAGAGACAAGGAAACTGCTGAAACTGCCATTCAAGCGAGTTTAACCGGTCACTTAGTCTTGTCTACCATCCATACGAATGATTCGGTTGGAGCCATCACAAGATTGATTGATATGGGGGTTGAGCCGTACCTTCTAGCCAGTACTTTAAAAATGGTTATAGCGCAGAGACTCGTAAGAAAATTAACCAACAAAAATGAATTCTCTGGAAGAGTTGGAATTTTCGAGATGATTAAAATAGATAGCGATATTAGAAATTTTATAAATGAAACTATAGACGAAGATAAAATTAGAAAAGTAGCTTTCAAAAAATATAATTCTTTGCTGAATGATGGCGAAGAAAAAGTTAAAAAGGGCATTACTTCGGAATTAGAGATAAAAAGAGTTCTTAAGCAAGTTGATTAATTATGGCTAGTTTTACATACAAGGCAATTGATCATAACGGTGAAACCGAAAATGGCTACCTAGTAGCCGAAAATATTAATGAAGCTCAAAACGAACTAAAAAATAGAAAACTAATTCCACTCAAACTAAAAAAATCAAACACAAGATTTAATTTTAGTTTTTTTTCATCGATCGGCTTTTCAAAATTGTCATTAATTTCAAGACAATTATCTACTTTAATCAATAGCGGTATACCTGTTGATCAAGCTTTAGATTCAGTTTCAAATCAAATTGAACCTCTTCGAGTTAAAAATAAACTGAAACAGGTTTCTTTAAAAGTAAAATCAGGTTTCAAATTTTCTGAATCATTAGAAGAACACCCTGAGTCTTTTGACAAACTATACTGCTCGCTCATAAAAGCTGGAGAATCTTCCGGTGAGTTGGGAGTAATTTTAGAAAAAACATCAGACTTCTTAGAAAGAAGAGCAAACATGACTCAGGAAATCACAGGAGCTTTAGTTTATCCCGCCATTCTCTTCACTGTTGCTTTGGGAATAATAAGTATGTTGCTTGTTTATGTAGTTCCAGACGTAGTTTCACAATTTTCCTCTTTGAATAGAGAACTCCCTTTTTTAACCAAATATCTTATTAATCTTTCTGAAATGATCAGTAGTCCGTTTTTTTTATTTTCATTATTGATTCCTCTTTTATCTTTTTTTATTTTAGTAAGATATTTAGGAGCTGAAAAAGTAAAAACTAAATTTGATAAGGTTTTATTAAAAATTCCAGTTATAAAAGATTTTTTGTTAGACGCTGATTTATCTAGATTTACTAGTTCGCTGAGTCTACTAAGGATGGGAAATGTATCTATCCTAAATGCTTTGCAGATTTCATCTGATACAATTTCGAATAGCTACTTGAGAAGCTCAATAAAAAAAGCATCAAATAACGTTAAAGAAGGAGAATCCATTGCGAGATCTTTGGAAAAAGTTGATGTTGTGCCGCCATTAGTTATTCAGATGATTCAAAATGGAGAAAATTCAGGAAAACTCGAAGAGATGTTATCTAAGCTCTCAGATTATTTAGAAACAAGATTTAAAAATTCTACTAAAATTGCAATGAATCTTCTTGAACCATTAGTTATTATTATTCTAGGAGTCTTTGTTGCTTTGATTGTTTTAGCAATTCTTTTGCCATTAATTCAACTAAATACTTTTACGACAACGTTATGAAAAAAAAGATAAGAAAAAATTTTAATGTTAAATCATTGGAAAATGGATTCAGCCTTATTGAAATATTAGTTGTTCTTATGATTATTGGAATGCTAACTGCTGTTGTGGCTATAAATGTCTTGCCTAGTCAAGATCGAGCAAGGGTAGATAAAGCAAAGGCCGATATCAGGATTATGGAACAAGCTTTAGAGCTTTATAGGTTAGATATGTTCTCTTACCCTACAAAACAAGAAGGTTTGAATGCGTTGATAGAAAAACCCTCTAACAATAGATTTTCAGATAGATATCGCCAAGGCGGCTACATAAGGAGGTTAGAGCTTGACCCATGGGGCAATGACTATCAATACGAAAGGCCAGGAAAAAACAATAGTCCATTTGAGATTATTTCCTTTGGCGCAGATGGCCAAAAAGGGGGAGAAGGTCTTGAGAGTGACATATCTAATTTGGATTGATTTGAGTGAAAGGTTTTACCTTAGTAGAAGTTTTAGTTTCTTTATTAATTTTATCTATAGTTGCTGCAGCAGGACTATCGAGTATTAGTTTTTCAGCAAATAGTTATTTGAAATTAAAAGACGATTTTTATTCTTCAACCATTGCAGAAAATATTCTTCTGCTTTCTTTTTACGATAATAATTTTCTAACTAATAACATCTCCACTCAATCGGAAATTATGATGGGTAATTCTTATATTTGGAGAAGGAATATTAATATCAACAGATCTCAGAATTCGTTAAGCATATCAGTGGAAGTAGCATCTGAAACTGAATCCAACCCATACAAATTAGAAATATTCAAAACACTAAAATGAAAATCAGCAAAGGCTACTCTTTGATAGAAATGTTAATTGTCTTATTCATTTTTAGTATGATTGCCTTAATTTCTTTATCTTTTTTATCTTCTTCGGCAAATTCTTTTTTTCAAATAAATTCTAAAACAGACAATTTAAAACAACTTATCGTTGCTACGGAAGTAATAAGAGACGACTTAGTTCATGCTTCAGATAAATTAGCTCGAAATGAATTTGGAGTTAAAAAACAAATTTTCTTTATTTCACCTTTTTTAATTGAAAATGGAACAGCTATAGAGTTTGTTAGGTTTTCTTCCAGCGACGGATTGGGAAATACTGGATCCATGTTCAAAGTAAAATATATTTTAGAAAATGGAACTTTAAATCGATATGTAAGTAATTTTCTAAATTCTCCATATTCAAGTAACCCATTAGCATTAATTTCAGATGTTTCTGAAATTGAGATACAAAAACCTTTATCGAGTTCTTTTTCTTCTTTTGAACCTGAAAATATTCCAAAACTACTCAAATTCAACATAAAAATAGGAGAAGTTTTTTTTAAAAAAATTTTTATAGTTTCCAATGCTTAAGAAAGATATAAAAATTGAAAGAGGAGCAGCTCTTCTTTTATCGTTGTTGATAACCTCTGTTGTGTCTTTAATAGGTTATAGGCTTTTTGACATTACAATTTTTACATCTGAGTTAGAAAAAAAATATTTAAGTGACCAGCAATCGCTTCTTTTAGTGCTGAGTTTGGAGGAATACACTTTAGACTTCATAAGTTCTTCAGAAAAAAGAAATTCATTATCATTAATGACAAATAAATATGATCCTTATAGTCCTATAAAAATTCCAATAGAGAGAGGCGATGTTCTGGCTCAAATCGAAGATAAAAGCGATTGTTTCAACATCAATGTATTGGTAACTAACATAGAAAAAAGTAATAAGAAAATCGTAAATCAAGAAGAGTTAAAATTTTTTAAAAACTTATTAATCAGTCTGGATACACCAGATGAAAAAGTTGAACTCATATCTTCGTCTCTCACAGACTGGATGGATTTTGATGACTTTCCTGATAATTACAACGGAGCAGAAGATTTTTACTACTCAAATTTAGAATCTCCATATTTACCAGCTAATGATTATTTTCAAAATATCAATGAAATCAGACAAGTTAAAGGAATTAGTGAAGATATATATCAAAACTTAAAGCCTTACATCTGCGCGTTGCCAAATGAATTAAATTTAATAAATTTGAATTCTATTTCGCCTTTAAAGCCAAAAATTTTAGTTGCACTAAGCGAGAATAAAATAACTGATCAAGATGCTATCAATATTATTGAGAATAGACCTTTAGAAGGCTTTCAAAAAATAGGAGATTTTTTTAATGATGACTTTATAAAAAAAAGTTTTGCTACAAAATTTGCCAAGGAAAAACTTACGACCGAGCCATTTTATTTTAATTTAAAAACTCAGATAAAATTTGATGAGTTCACATTTATAATGAACACTGGATTTTTGAAAGAAAAAGAAACTATGCAAATTATCTCAAGAAAGAAAGGTAATTCATTATGAATAAATTGATTTATGTTATTTATGACTACTATTCGAAAGAAAAGTTATTTTTTCTAGAGACGGATGGCAAAAAAAATATAATTAGCGAAAATGAAATCAATAATTTTCCTAGAGTTCAAAAAAATTTCTTTTTAATATCTGATTTATTTAATTCCTTTGAAATAAAACTTCCTGATACAAGTCTAGCAAATCAAAAAAAAGCCATACCATTCCTCATAGAAGATCAAATACTTGATGATGGCGAAAATTATTCAAAGTATTTGAACAACAAAGAGGGAATTTTATTGCTAGCAAAAAAAAATGATTTGGAAGAACTTATCAAAGATATTGATTTATTTTCTACTTCGTCTTTGCAACCCATAGAAGCTTCCTTTGAAGAAGATAAATTAATAATTATCAGAGATAAAGTAATCATAGCTTTGAATAAAAAATGGTATTGGTCGGGAAATTTAGAAATTTTTGAATCTTATTTGCCTTATCTAGAAGAATATTCAAAAAATCAGATAATTCAATGCCATGTTTTGGAAAGAATTCCTGAGGCTTTAAAAAGTAAAAATTTTTTAAAGTTTAAATCTCATAAAGATATTCAATCTCTTTGGAGCGAAAACATACCCGATATCAAAAAAGAAATTAATATCTTAAAAGGAACTTTTGAGCCCAAAATAGATTGGTTAAAAAAATTTAAAGAATGGAAAATCCTTTTTTATACTGGCATAGCGGTTTATTCAATTTTTCTATTTTCAGCTTTAATTCAAATTAGCGCTTTATCAATTTCTAATTATCAATTTAAAAATCAACTTTCTGGAATATTTAATGAAAAATTTCCCAATGAAACTTTAAAAAATGACTTAATTTCTCAGGTAAATAATTTAGTTAATATAAATTCATTTACAAAAAAAAATTTAGATTTGCTGGGACTTATATCCAATGAAATTTCTATAATGGATAATATTAGCCTGATCTCTATTAATTCAGATTCGAATAAGTTATCTATCGAAGTAGAGGCTATTGATTATCAAGAAATTGAAAATTTGGTAAGGCTTATGGCTAATTCAGGTGTTGATATATCAATTGGCAGTTCTAGACGCTCAAACAATTTACTCATAGGGGAGTTGGATGTTAGAAATTTTTAAAAATATGTTCGATATAAAACTTACGAGATTGCATCAAATTATTCTTTTTGGAACTTTTCTATTTGTAAGTTTTTATTTTTTAATTTCTATAATTTTTACTCTAAATAATAGTATTTTGGATATAAAAAAAGAAAATGAAATTACTATTAGTAGAATAGAATTTCTATCTTCAATAAAGGATCAAGAAATAATTTCAAGATCAAATTTCTCGAGTAATTTTGCATCTTCTTTAAATACATCCGCACTGGATAAGAATCTCAAAATTGATCGCTCTTTACCTTTGTCTGATGGTGAAATATCCATTTGGATAAATGAATCTAATTTTGTTGATTTATTTAATTGGCTTTTAGAGATTAATAATAATAATGTTGAGATTACAAAAATGAATATAAGAAGAGTTTCGGGAGATTCAGTTAGTGCTCAGTTAACTTTTAAATCTTAAAAATATGAAATATTTTATTTTTTTTATTATTTCCAGTCTTTTTATAACTCTCTTTGTAGTGACTATTAACTTGCCACTTAGTGTTATAAAACCGATATTGTCTGAGAATTTCCCAGAGATAACTTATAGTAAAATCGAAGGAACTATCTGGTCAGGAGAAATTTCTGATTTATCTTTTGCTAATGAATATCTTGGAGATCTTAAAACCCAAACCGATTTGAGGAGCTTAGAATTTTTTCTTAATGACAATGAAGTTCTGGTAGAGGGAAAGCTCAATTTAATTGGCACATTGATTGAGAGACGAATTAATCTTAGAGAAGTTAATTTTGAAATTGGATCTAGAAGGTTTTTACAAAGAATACCTTCTATTTCCTCTTTCTCTGGCAATAACATCAACATGACTTTTGATATAGACGGTTGCTACGAAGCTTCAGGCAATCTTTTTGCTGATTTGGATAGACGCGGGCTTTTGAATCAAGAAGTAACTACAGAAATGGAAGTTATCTTGGGATGCAAAGATAAAAAATTAATTGGTGATTTTTATAGCACACCAAATCAAGATATTTTGAAGGGAAATTTCAACGTGGATAAAGAGTTAAACTACGTATTAGTAGCTAATTCAGCAATGGTTATATCAAAAATTTCAAAACTCATAACAAAGCCGCTGAGTCGTGCACCAGACGTTAAAATTAAAGGAAATTTGTATAATTTTTTTTACGGAGATAATTAATGCTTATTGGAAATAACCCGCTCAATGAGAAACCTGAATGGTTTAAAAAAAATATAGAGATTATCCCGCAATCTAAGCATGTTGAAGTTGAAAATAAAAAAATTAAATATTTCATTTGGGGCGATGAGTCTTTACCAAAATTAATTTTTCTCCATGGTTTTAATGCTCATAGTTATTGGTGGAGTCACATTGCTCCTTTTTTTAATGCCAAATATTGTGTCGTTGCTTTGGATTTTAGTGGAATGGGAGAAAGCGAGCATCGAGAAGAATATTCTCAAGCGATGTATTCAAAAGAAATTAAAGCTGTCGTTGATGAAATGGGATGTACTAAACCAATTTGTTTAGCTCACAGCATGGGAGGAGCTATCGCAATGTTCAGCACGTCAATTTTTCCAGACCTTTTTTCTAAAATCATTTTGTTGGATTCGGTTGTAGTTTTGCCACCTGAAAAAGCAGAAATGATGAAATCTAGAAGACCAAAATCAAGAATGGAGATAGCCTCTGATTCAATCGATAATGCAATATCTAGATTCCGATTAATGCCTCCCCAACCTTGTGCGCAAGAATACGTCTTAGAATATATTGCGAAAACATCCTATAGAGAAACAGAGCAAGGATGGATGTTAAAATCTGATCCAAAAATTTCAAGCTCTTATAAATACAATGATTTGCACGAGATGATGATGAATCCAAAAACAGATCTTGAAATTATTTATGGCCAACTCAGTCAGGTATTCACCCCAGATGTACTTGACTATATGAAATATGTAGGACAACTAGATGAAACTAAGATTCATAGATTAGAAGGAGCGATGCATCATTTATTTTTAGACAGACCTTTGGAATTTAAAGATTTAGTTTTAAAAATTTTAGAAAATCAATAAATGAGCGTAAACGGATATTGCGATCCTAAATTTATTGAATTAAGAGAGTATTTCGAAGAATCCATAAATTCAAAATTCGAACTTGGTGCAGCTATTTCCATTGAAATAGAAGGGGAAAGCGTTATTAATCTATGGGGTGGCTACCAGGATGCCAACAGAAGCCGTGCATGGCAAGAAGACACTTTGTGCAATACTTTTTCTGTTTCTAAAGCTATGACTTCTGCTTGCATTCTTAAACTCATAGAAGAAAGAAAAATTGATTTATATGAAAAAGTATCTTTCTACTGGCCAGAATATGGTTGCAATGGGAAAGAAGATACTAAAATTATAGATCTACTAACTCATAGAGCTGGAATGTTCGCTTTTGAAGATAATTTTACAATTACCAATGAAGACTGGACTAATTGGAATTTATTTGTGACTAAATTAGAAAAACAAAAACCTTTTTACACCCCTGGCTCTACCCAAAGCTATCATGCTTTAACTTTTGGCTTTCTCGTTGGAGAGGTTGTAAGAAGGGTAGATGGAAGATCTTTGGGTACCTATTTCAAGGAGAAGATTGCAGATAATTACAATATAGATTTTATATTCGGACTAGGTAATGAGGACATAAACCGTACTTCGGACATTGTCATGTCAAAAATAAGATCACCGATCTTAGCAAAAGCTTTTTTTGGTATGCCTACTTGGCTTCTTCCAAAAAGGATCAGACCTGTTGTAAGTCTTTTAAAAGAAAGTGATTTTCAGAAAGCATTCTTTAATACGCAAACAGAAAAAGATTCTGTCAATAGCTACGCGTGGAAAAAAGCTGAGATTCCAGCTGCTAATGGATTTGCTTCAGCAAAAGGCATTTCAAGATTTTATAGTGTTTTGAGCGATTTGAATGACAACTCTTTTATCAAAAGGGAGACTCTTGAACAAGCTATTAAGGTCCACTCTTCTGGTCCGGATACAGTTTTATTAAATCTTCCAATTAAATTTGGTCTTGGTTTCATGATAGAAAATCCATACTCCCCTCTAGGACAAAATCCTGATCTTTTTGGTCACTCAGGCGTTGGAGGTTCTGTTGGGTTTGCTGATAAAAAAAGAGGCATTGGATTTGGATTCGTAAAGAATTACATGCATCCACCTGGTAAATTATTTAAATCGGCTAATGATTTAACAAAGTTATTCTATTCAATTTTGTAGATATGGTTTTAGAGCCTTTATTTTACGTTGTAGCTCTTCTTTCGGTATTTGTCCATGGAATGGGAAAGGCTGGATTTGGAATGGGCTTGCCTATTTTAGCAATTCCAATGATGTCTCTTTTCATCTCACCAATACAAGCATTATCAATATTGGTAATTCCTTTAATATTTATGGATTTAATTACGATCCATAGGTTTAAAGGATTATGGAATAAAGAAATTTTAAAGTTTATTATTCCTTTTTCTCTTCTAGGTATAGTAATTGGAACAATTACTTTTCAGTATCTGTCTGAGAATTCTTTAAGAGTTATATTGGGACTCATAGCGTTAGGATTTGGGTTAAATTATTTTTTGACATCTATCCAAGAGGTAGCTTTTAATTCTTCAAAAAAAATTGGCAGCTTCTGGTCTATTCTTTCTGGTTTTACTAGTTTTTCAATCCATGCCGGAGGTTTGCCAATAAGCTTCTATTTGTTACCTATGCGACTAGATAGAAGAATTTATGTTGCGACAACAGCCGTATTCTTTTTATCATTAAATTTAATTAAATTAATCCCTTATGCGTATTTTGGACAAATTAATTTACAAAATTTTTATGTCTCAGCCATCCTTCTTCCTTTGGCTCCACTCGGAGTATATTTTGGAGCCTATTTGACTAATAAAGTTAGTCAGGATTTTTTTTATAATCTTAGTTATTTTTGTTTGATTCTTGCTGGATTAAAGTTGGTTTACGATGGAACAGGAGTATCATTATTTTAATGACTAATTTAAGCGTTAATGTAAATAAAGTAGCTCTTATAAGGAACTCCCGTAAGGGAGAAGTTCCTTGTATAGAAAATTTTTCTAGAATTTGTATCCAAAATGGAGCCAAAGGAATTACAGTTCACCCGAGACCAGATTTAAGACACATTCGTCCTTACGATCTTGAATTATTATCCAAAGTTACAAATGAACTAGACGTGGAATTTAATATTGAAGGAAATCCATTTGAGGGAAGTTCAGGCGAATATCCAGGATTTATGAATTTGGTAGAAAATTTTGTCCCAACGCAGTGCACTTTAGTTCCTGATGCAGGCGATCAATTAACTTCAGATCATGGATGGAATGTTTTATCTGAAAAAAGGAGATTAATTCCAATAATACAACAATTAAACTCTTTAAAGATAAGAACAGCTCTTTTTGTTGACCATGATATTGATCAGATTGAGGCTGCAAAGGAAATTGGAATTGATAGGGTTGAAATTTATACCGGTCCATTTGCAAAAGCATTTAAAGAAAACGATTTGAAGGTAATTGATGACTATCAAGCAGCAATTAATTTTGCAAAAAGCATTAATTTAGAACTTAATGCTGGCCATGATTTAAGTTTATTAAATTTAGATAAATTCTTAAGTCTAGGAGATATCGAAGAAGTTTCAATTGGGCATGCTTTAGTCTCAGAAGCCTTGATTTCTGGACTAAGTAACACTATAAAGAGTTATATAAAACTTATAAATAAAATATGAGCACAGAAGAAAGAATCAAAAAACAAATATCAGAAAATTCAATCCTATTGTTTATGAAAGGATCTCCAGATAAACCCCAATGTGGATTTTCTCAGAGAGCTACTCAAATTCTCATGGCTTGCGGTAAAGAATTTTCTTTTGTTGATATTCTCAGCAACCAAGATATCAGAGAAACTTTGCCCTCAATATCAAACTGGCCGACTTTTCCACAACTTTTTATCAATGGAGAATTAATTGGTGGAAGCGATATTATGATGGATATGTATCAAAGTGGAGAAATGCAAAAAGTAATAGACGAAGCTACAGAAGAAAGCTCAGATTAACTAATCTATTTTTTCATTTACAAACTCTATAGTTTCGCTGATTTTTAAAAAGTAATATTCTTTTTCCCAATCGCCTAAAACGTATCTGGTTCCGTATTTTTCCTGATGAATTTTTGGTCTATGAGTATGGCCATGAATTAAAATATTATTTTTAAATTTTTGAAAAATTTCGTTAACCGCCATTGGATTAACGTCCATTATTTCGTAATCTTTGTCTTTATTTTCGGCTTTACTTACTTCTCTAAGGTTTTGCGCTAACTGGATTCTTTCTGAAATTTCTTTTTCTAAAAAATCATTTTTCCATTTTTGGTCTCTAACAACCGTTCGAAAAGATTGATAGTCCAAATCATCTGTACAAAGAGAATCTCCATGCATGAGAACGACCTCAAAATTGTTGATTTTAGCTGTTGTTGGATCATCTAATAATAAACCTCCAACATCATCACAAAATTTATCACCAAGAAGAAAATCTCTATTGCCATGCATCAAGTAAATTTTTTTACCTAAGGATGAATACTTCTTCAATTCTAGTTTTACATCTAGAATAAAGTCATTTTCGTAGTCATCTCCGATCCATGCCTCGAACAAATCTCCTAATATGTAAAGAGAATCAACATTTGCTGCATGAGAAATAAGAAATTTCTTAAATGCCTTTGTTAATTCTGGTCTGTTTTCTTGTAAATGAAGATCAGAAATTAAGCACGCAGACATTTATTTTTTTTCTACACTGATAATATAAACGTCTTCTATAGGAACATCCTGATGATATCCTGCATTGGCTGTTTCTACTTCAGCAATTTTATCAATGACCTCATATCCACTGATTACTTTTCCAAAAACAGCGTACCCTCCCATTGATGGATAGTCTAAGGACTTATTATCGGTAAGATTTATAAAAAATTGAGAAGTAGCAGAGTTCGGATCGCTAGTTCTAGCCATTGATAAAGTATATTTTTCGTTTTTTAAGCCGTTATCTGCTTCATTAATGATTGGATCCTTAGTGGGTTTTTGTTCCATACCAATTTCAAATCCTCCACCTTGTATAACGAAACCTGGAATCACTCTGTGAAAAAGTACATTTTCAAAAAAACCTTCTTCAGCATATTCAAGAAAATTTGCTGAAGTGACTGGAGCTTGTTCAGGGTAAAGTTCTATTTCAAAACTTCCCAAAGAAGTTGTTAAAGCTAAAATAATTATTTCATTCATAATGAAGAAGTATAATACGTATTGGAAAATTTAGATAAATGAAAATTTTTAATTCTCAATCTAGTCTTAAAGAAGAACTCAAAACAATAGAAAAAGGAAAAATCAGCATGTATGTGTGTGGTATGACGATTTATGATTTTTGTCACATTGGACATGCGAGAACTTTTTTTAGTTTCGATGTGATGGTAAATTTTTTTAGATTTATAGGTTTTGAAGTCAATTACGTGAGAAATATTACAGACGTAGACGACAAAATAATTCAGAAAGCTAAAGAAGAGCAAGTACCGTTCAATTTAGTAACAGATAAATTCATTAAAGCTATGAATGATGATTTCAAAGCTTTAGGTATTCAGCCACCCAATCTTGAACCAAAAGTATCTGAGCATATCGAAGATATTCTAAAAATGATTGAAAATTTAGAATCCAATGATTTTGCATACTCTAATGAGGATTCAGATGTTTACTTTGATATAGAGAAGTTCCCAGATTACGGTAAGCTTTCTAACAGAGTTCAAGAAGATTTAGATTCTGGTTCTAGAGTTGAAATAGATAAAAATAAAAAAAATCCAAATGATTTTGTTCTATGGAAAAAGACAAATGAAGAGCCGTCGTGGAATTCTAAATGGGGTCCTGGCAGGCCTGGATGGCATATTGAGTGTTCTGCAATGAGCAATAAGTATTTAGGAGCTAATTTTGATATTCATGGCGGCGGGTTAGATCTAAAATTTCCCCATCATGAAAACGAAATAGCCCAATCCAAATGTGCCAATAATTGTGATTTTGCCAATTATTGGATTCATGTTGCTCCTTTGAATGTGGATGGAAAAAAAATGTCTAAGTCTCTTGGAAATTATATTACGATTAGGGATCTGCTTATCGAATACCATCCCGAAGTATTGAAGACTTTTTTTCTTTTAACTAATTATAGAAAACCGATAAATTATACAAATGAGTCAATTATAGAGGCAAAAAATATCTTAGATAAATTGTATGAATCTTTAAAAGATATTAGAGATTTTAATTCTTCAAAGGTGGACAATGAGACAATTGATTTTTTTACATCTGCTCTTAGAGACGACTTTAATACTTCAAAGGCTCTTAAAATTTTGCAGAAAATCTCTCAAAGAATTAACCTAAATAAAAATGATAACAAGACAAAAGAAAAGCTTTTAAATAGTCTTAAAGTTTTAGGAAATATTTTAGGTATTTTAAATAATTCTTCGCAGGAATATTTTCAGTACGATTTAAGTAAAAAAATATCTAGCAAAGATATTGAATTAATGATCGAAGAAAGAGATCAAGCAAGGATTAATAAAGATTTTAAAAAAGCTGATTTAATCAGGGAAAAACTCTCTTCATTAAATATTGTTTTAGAAGATGACGGTAAAAAAACTACTTGGAAAAAATTAAGTAAAAAATAAACTAGTCTGATAGTAGAAGGTCCAAGCAATTAATCCTATTCCCAAGAAAGGATAAATAAGTTTTTTAATTCTATTTTGATTTTCTCCAAATGTAATAAATATTACAAAAATTGCTGTAAACAGACTCATTAAAAGAAAGTCTCTTTCAAATATTTTTGAATCTAGTAAAACCGTTGTTGCGAAACCTATTATTGGAAAAATTAAAACAAGATTTAAAATATTTGATCCAATTATATTTCCAATTACCATATTTCCTTTTTTTCTTCTTAAAGCGGAAAAAGACGCAGCTAACTCAGGTAAGCTTGTTCCTATTGCAACAAGAGTAAGTCCTATGACCGTATTCGAAACACCTAAAGCTATAGCTAGGTTTTTCCCTCCATTAACTGTTAATTCTGACCCAGAAAGTAGAATGATTAAACTCAAAAGAATAAAAAAAATATTTTTTCCTATACCGTTTTCCTCTTCCTCTTTCATCTCTTCAGTTTTTTGTCTAAGAAGGTGAAGTATAAAAAGAACTAAAAAACAAACTAATATAAATGAGTCACTTTTTGAGATTGAAAAATCAAATATTACGTATCCAGAAATTAAAACCGATAAAATGAGTAAGAATATGTCTCTAAGATTAATATCTAGAATTGATTTTGAAAGAAAAAAACAACTAACACCGAAAATTAAACCAATATTAGCTATGTTTGAGCCAATTGAATTACCAACTGCTAATTCAGGTGAATCATTGAGAATAGAAGAAATACTTACAAATACCTCTGGAATAGATGTTCCTAAAGCAACTATAGTGATTCCTAGAAACATATCGTTTAATTTTAACTTGGCTCCTAATTTTGCAGTATTTGAAACAAAATATTCTGCACCTAGTACTAATAAACTAAGACCAGTTATTAGAATTAGAAAATTTATCAACATCTTCTATAAATTGGCTTTTTTAACATACCTACAATACTCACAATTTGGATTGGGTTCTGGAATATCATCAGAGTTTAAAACTTTGTAGATTTCTTTGACAGTTTTGTCTATCCAAGAATCATCACCTTTATAAGGTAAAAGTTTCACATTGAACTTTAATTCGTTATTGAACATCACATTTTCTTTAACACCATTGCAATAAACAAAATATCCAATATTTTGAACATCAAAACCATTTTTTCTAAATAACCATTGGTAAATTTCTAATTGTCTTTTATAAGAGATCTGCCAAGGCGCATCTAGACTAACTTCTCCTTTTTTTGAAGTAGCTTTATAGTCCACTAGAATTAATTGATCAGTTTTTGTGTTTATCCAAACGTCATCAACCAAGCCATAAAAGTATAAATTAGTATCTTCATCTAAAAAGCCAATGCCTTTGTTTCTTGTTCTCCAATCTTCTATTTCCGGATGATCGAAAGGTTTAGCATCAAGACCATTTTCAACGATATATGGATGATTCTTATCAGTACCCCTGAAAGAGTCAAACTCTTCTTTCAATAATTCATCTACAGCATTGTTCAAGTTAAAAGGAAAAGATGCAGGCCTAGAGATACCAAGCTTTTCTTCAAGATAAAAACATTTTTTGCATCTACAAAAATTTTCTATCCTTGTTCTGCTAAGTTTATAAGGGTCTGTGTTATCTTTACTATAAATAGGCATTTTAGAGCTGGCTCCGCGAGCAGGGCTCGAACCTGCGACCCAATGATTAACAGTCATTTGCTCTACCAACTGAGCTATCGCGGAAAACGAGGTGTATTATAAGCAAAAAAGTATGAAATATGAGTAAAACATTCGAAATAAATGCAGATTTTAAACCAGCTGGAGATCAACCTAATGCGATTTCTCAACTTGTTAAAGGCCTGAACGATGGTCTCTTAAACCAAACATTACAAGGAGTTACAGGGTCTGGAAAAACTTTCGCAATGGCTAATGTGATTCAAGAAGTTCAGAGGCCAGCAATAGTTATGGCGCATAACAAAACTCTTGCTGCTCAGCTTTATGGAGAATTTAAGGAATTTTTTCCAGATAATGCAGTTGAATATTTTGTGTCTTACTATGATTATTATCAGCCCGAGGCTTACGTACCTACCTCAGACACTTTCATAGAGAAAGATGCTTCCATTAATGAACATATTGAACAAATGCGTCTTTCAGCAACAAAAGCAATTATGGAACGCAGAGATGTTGTGATTGTTGCATCAGTTTCTGCAATTTATGGGCTTGGCGATCCTAAATCTTATTTACAAATGGTTCTTCATTTAGATAGGGGGGATGAAATAGATCAAAATGTCTTACTACTTAGATTAGCAGAGCTTCAATACAGAAGAAACGATATTGAATTTACTAGAGCAACTTATAGAGTGAAAGGAGATGTAATAGATGTATTTCCAGCAGAATCTGAGTCCGAAGCTCTCAGAATAGAACTTTTTGATAATGAGATAGAATCCTTAAAAATGTTCGATCCTCTTACTGGTGAAATTTTTAAAGAAGTTCCTAGAGTTACAATTTTTCCAAAAACTCATTATGTAACCTCAAGAGAAATTATGTTAAACGCGGTAAAGGAAATTAGAAATGAAATGAGAGAAAGAGTTAGATATTTTAAAAAAAATGAAAAATTAATTGAAGCTCAACGAATAGAAGAAAGAACAAAATATGATATTGAGATGATTAAAGAGCTTGGATTTTGTTCAGGTATAGAAAATTATTCAAGATATCTTTCTGGAAGGAAAGAAGGAGAATCACCTCCCACTCTCTATGAATACCTTCCAGAAGATGCCATAGTTTTCGTTGATGAATCTCACGTTTCTTTACCTCAAATTAAGGGAATGTATCGAGGAGACAGGTCAAGAAAAGAAACTTTAACGGAATATGGTTTTAGACTGCCAAGTGCATTAGATAACAGACCATTAAGATTTGATGAATGGGAATCGATTTCTGGTCAGAAAATATTTGTTTCCGCAACGCCCGGAGAATATGAAGAAAATAATATGGAACAAAAGGTAGATTTGATTGTTCGTCCAACTGGCTTAGTAGATCCGACTATAGAAATTAGACCTGCTACTAACCAAGTTGATGACTTGATGTCAGAAATCAGTGAAAAAGTGAAGAAAAAAGAAAGAGTTTTGGCAACAGTATTAACTAAAAGAATGGCTGAAGACTTGAGTCAGTATCTTTTTGAAAGAGACATAAATGTCAGATATCTTCATTCTGATATTGATACAGTTGAAAGAATCGAAATACTAAGAGATTTAAGATTAGGAAATTTTGATGTACTTGTAGGCATAAATCTTCTTAGAGAGGGTTTAGATCTCCCAGAGGTTTCTCTTGTTGCAATTCTCGATGCAGACAAGGAAGGATTTTTAAGATCTGAGACTTCGATGATTCAAACTATAGGAAGAGCTGCTCGACATATTAATGGTCATGCTATTTTATATGCCGATAAAGAAACAGGTTCAATAGAAAGAGCAATTGAAACAACTAAGAAGAGAAGAAAGATACAACTCGAATTCAACAAAAAACATAAAATTACTCCAAAAGGAATAATAAAACCTGTTTCCGATATCATGGAAGGTTCTAAAAACTTCACCAAAAAACAATTTATTTCGGAGATGGACAAAAAAATTGAAGAAGATTATTTATCTCCTAAAGAATTAGCAAAGCAAATTGATTCACTAGAAAAATTAATGATTGAACATGCAAACAAATTAGAATTCGAAGAAGCCGCGAACTTAAGAGACAAGATAACCGAACTAAAAAATAGATTATTTGCCGCTTAAATTTAAATAAGCATTGCAACTCAGTTATAATGACTCTTTCTAATCTAAATGTTAGATATTTATCAAATTAATCCTTTTCTAATAGGCCTACTAGGGCAAGAAACCTTCACAGATTTTGAATTCAAAAACCTTTCTTCAAAAATAGAAAAATCATCAACAAATAGATTAAAAGAAATTAAAGATTTTTATCTTCTAGAGTTGTCAGTAGAGTGGGATAAACTTTCCGAAGAAAAAAAGGCACAAGTATTTAAGTTGCTTCAAGCTGAGGCTAACTTAGAAAATCATCTACTAGAAAAATTTTGTTTTTCATCTCCAAGAAAAGGAGTGCAATCTCCTTGGTCAAGTAAAACTCTAAATATTTTTGAAAGTTGTGGCCTTACTGAAATTTCTAAAATAGAAAAATTAAAAGCTATAAAGTTTTCAAATGAACTTGCAAATATAAAGAATTTAGAAAAAGTACTTTTTGATCCCCTAACGGAATCTTTTTTTGCAGATTCTGATTTTTTGGGAGAAATATTTTCTGACTTAGAAAAAAAGAAAACTAAATTTATAGAACTAGATCAAAACAAAGAAAATTTAAAAGCCCTAAATTCTTCGATGGGCCTAGCTTTAAATGAATATGAAATAAGCTATTTAACCAATGGTTATGAGCGTTTAAAAAAGGATGCTTCTGATACTGAATTGATGATGTTTTCTCAAATAAATTCAGAGCACTGTCGACATAAAATATTTAATTCAACATGGATTTCAAATGGAATAAATCAAAAAGATACTCTTTTTGATATGATAAAAAGTACTTACAAAAATTATTCGTCGGGTGTTTTATCAGCCTATAGTGATAATGCTGCTATTATTTCTGGTGAAGGCAAGAAAAGATTTTATCCAGACCCATTAACTAAAGAGTACAAGTCCATAAAAGAAAAAAATAATTTTTGTATAAAAGTAGAAACTCATAATCACCCAACAGCAATATCACCTTTTTCTGGAGCTGCAACTGGTTCTGGAGGAGAAATTAGAGATGAAGGAGCAACTGGAAGAGGAGCTAAACCCAAAGCTGGATTATGCGGATTTTCTGTTTCTTATCTAAGGATACCAAACGAAGTTGAAAAGTGGGAAGGACAAGAAGACAGACCTTCAAGAATTGCGAAACCTTTAGAAATTATGATTTACGGCCCGGTTGGAGCTGCTTCCTTCAATAATGAATTTGGAAGACCAAATATATTGGGGTATTTCAGATCTTTTGAGCACAGAAATACAAATTCTTATTTTGGTTTTCATAAACCTATTATGTTGGCTGGGGGTCTTGGAAACATCAAGCCTATTCATACTAACAAGGCTAAAGTATCTAGTTCTGCGAAAATAGTGATTTTAGGAGGCCCTGGTTACCTAATTGGGTTGGGAGGCGGCTCTGCGTCTTCAGTTGAATCAGGTCAGTCTAGTGAAGATTTGGATTTTGCATCAGTTCAGAGATCTAATCCTGAAATGCAAAGAAGATGCCAAGAGGTAATAGATCAATGTTGGCAACTCGATTTAAATAATCCTATTGCATTTATTCATGATGTGGGAGCTGGAGGCCTTTCAAATGCTATTCCAGAATTAGCAAAAGATTGTGATTTAGGTGCAGTCATAGATTTAAATAAAATACCAATAGTAGATAAATCTATGAGTTCTTTAGAGATTTGGTGCAATGAATCACAAGAAAGATATGTTTTAGCTATAGAAAAAGATGATTTAGAAAAATTCAAAACTATCTGCAATAGAGAAAAATGTCCTTATTCCATAGTTGGTAGTTTTACTAAACAAAAAAAACTCAAATTAATAGACAAAAATTTAATTGAAAACTCCATTGACCTTGATATGGATTTTATTTTTGGAGCAAAAGAACAGTTAAAGAGAACTTTAAAAGATACTCCAAAAAATAAACTTGAAGAAGTTAATTTTGACTTGGATTTAAAAAAATCTATCTTAGATGTTTTAAGGCATCCCACGGTAGGAAGTAAAAATTTTTTAATTACCATTGGAGATAGAAATGTTGGAGGTCTGACTTATCGTGACCAAATGGTTGGACCATTTCAGGTGCCAGTTGCTGATAATGGAATAACAATGTCTCACTTTGATTCCATAGAAGGAGAAGCAATGTCTTTAGGTGAAAGATCACCGATAGCTGTTTTCGATGCTCCAGCTTCAGGAAGGGTTGCGATAACAGAAGCTTTGACGAATATCCTTTCCTCAGGCGTTGAGGAGATATCAAAAGTGAAATTATCTGCTAATTGGATGGCTTCTCCAAATAATGACTCAAATAACCAGGACTTATATGAGACTGTTCAATCTATTTCAAAAGATCTATGTAATAAATGGAACCTTACTATACCTGTAGGAAAAGATTCTTTATCGATGGAAACTGCTTGGAGTAATAAAAAAAATACTTCTCCGCAATCTTTGATTGTTTCTGCATTTTCATCAATTTCAGATGTTACAAAAAGCATTACTCCTGATTTGCATCAAAACTCAGATTTAATTGTTTTGAGAGTAAATCTTGGTTCTAACAATTATAGATTGGGAGCTTCCATATTATCTGAGACTATCAAAAAAGACTTAGGAGAGGTGCCTGATATGGATACTATTGAAGAATTTCCTAAGATTTTTAATTTTGTTGCAAAATTAATTAAAGAAAGAAAAGTATTCTCTTACCATGATATCTCTGATGGAGGTTTAATTGCATGTTTGGTCGAAATGATAATTTCGGGCGATTGCGGCTTTCATTTAAAAACAAAGTTATCGAAAAAAGATCTTCAAAATTTTTTATTTTCAGAAGAGCTTGGTTTTGTAATGCAAGTTTCCAAAGAAACTTTTAAAGAAATAGAAGCTTTCATGAAAGCCCTCAAAAAAATAGACAAGTTAACTATTTTAGGGAGTACAGACAAAACTAATGGTTTGACTATTTCCTCAAGAGAATTTGAAGAAACAATCGATTTAAAAACTTTAATTACAAATTGGACACATGTATCAACAAAAGTTAAAACGCTGAGAGACAATCCAATATCTGCTCTAGAAGAGTCAGAATATTTTATTGAAAGAAAAAAAAATAAACTTAATCAAAAAACTTTTTTCAAAAGTTCAAACTTTAAAAACTCCTTTTCAATAAAGCCAAAAATCGCTGTCTTAAGAGATCAAGGTATTAATGGACAAGTTGAAATGTCAGCTGCCTTCTCAAAAGCTGGATTTAAAGTCTATGACGTTCACATGACAGATTTAAAAAATAATTTTTTTAATCTGGATGATTTTAAAGGTTTAGCCTTTCCTGGAGGTTTTTCATATGGAGATGTTCTTGGAGCTGGTAGGGGTTGGGCAAATTCAATCTTAATGAATAGTGAATTAAGAGATAATTTTGAATATTTTTTTAATCGACCTGATACTTTTACTCTGGGAGTATGCAATGGATGTCAGGTTTTATCAGAATTAAAAGAAATTATCCCTGGCACTGAGGGGTGGCCCTGTTTGAAAAGAAATATTTCAAATCAATTTGAAGCTAGATTAGTTCAATTGAAAGTTAATAACTCAAAATCTATATTTTTTCATAATATGGAAGATTCCCAATTAGTTGTTCCAGTTGCACATGGGGAAGGAAGGATGGAATTTTCTGATTCATCTCATTTAGAAAAATTATTTTCAAATAATCAAATCCCATTACAATACGTTGACTCGAAAGGCGACATTGCTACTAGTTATCCTTCCAATCCCAACGGCACAACCGATGGTATTTCGTCTGTTTGTTCTTCTGACGGTAAAGTAACTATTCTCATGCCACATCCAGAAAGAGCTTTTTTAAATAGACAGCTCTCATGGACAAATAATGAGGATCAAGGTTTTAGTCCCTGGTTCGAAATGTTTATTAATGCAAGAAAATTTGTGAATTAACTTTTCTTTCTTACTATATCCTCGACATGAAGTTTGAAAGATTTTTTTTCCAAACATTCGTAATAATGGTTAATAGTTTTCGGTACGAACGGAAAAGCAAGCTCTTCCCAAGGAATCTCATCATAAGAAAACAGTTTCACGTCCAAACTTTCAGATGTAGGTCCGAAAGAATTATCTTCAATATCAGCTAGATAAATTACATAAATTTGATTTATTTGAGGTATGTTAAAAATTGAAAAGATATCTCTCATAGCTACCTCAGCTTGAGTCTCTTCCTTTGTTTCTCTCCAAGCTCCTTCTAGCAAAGATTCTCCATTTTCCAAAAATCCTGCAGGCACCGTCCATAAGCCCACCCTGGGTTCTATAGCTCTTCTGCATAAAAGAATCTTATCTTCAAAAGTAGGCAAAGTACCTACAACCACATTCGGATTTGAATAATGAATTGCTCCACAATTAGTACAGACATATCTTTCTCTATTGTCACCTTCAGGGACTTTGAGAATAACTTTTCCAGAGCAAATAGAACAATAATTCAAGATAAAATTAATTAATTAAAAAGAATCAGAAGTATAATTGATTTTAATGCCTTTAAAAATATTAACTACTTTAAAATCGAAACTCGACAGTTATTCTCCTAATGGATCTCTAGAAGACCATCCTCAAGCGGCTGTTTTGATAATCTGTTATGAATCCGAGGGAGAATTATTTATTGTTATGACCGAAAGGTCAAAAAATCTCCCAAGTCACCCAGGGGAAGTAGCTTATCCCGGAGGCAAGAGGGAAAAAAACGATACATCACTTATACAAACAGCTTTAAGAGAAGCTTCGGAAGAAATTGATTTGGATGAAAGCAAAATTAAAATAATTGGAGAGATTGATACTTTGAAATCTAGATTTGGATTGAGCGTAACTCCATTCATAGCTGTCGCTAATGAAAAATTGAGTCTTAAAGCTAATTCTAATGAAGTAGAAGATATTTTTCATATACCTTTATCATTCTTTACAAATAAACCCAATATTTCTGAAAAAGTTACTAATTACAAAGGTGAAACTTTTAAAACCCCTGTCTTTAATTTTGAAAAATATAAAATTTGGGGGCTTACACTAGCCTTTACAATTAACTTTTTAGACTTATTAGATATAAAATTCGATTATGATTTTTAAATTAGGTGAAAATGAAGTTTCTACTGATGGCGAAGATTTTTTTATTGCGCCTTCAGCTTCAGTAATGGGTAGCGTCTTTCTAGCTAAACACGTAAGTGTTTGGTTCGGTGCTGTAATCAGGGGAGATGTGGAAGAAATAAGAATTGGTGAGAACTCTAATGTTCAAGATTTATCAGTTTTACACGCTGATCCAGGACATCCTTTAAAAATTGGGAAAAATGTTACCGTTGGACATAAAGTTATGTTGCATGGATGTTTGATCGGAGATAATTCTTTAATTGGAATTAATAGCGTAATTTTAAATGGAGCCAAAATAGGCAAAAATTGTTTGATTGGAGCAAACTCTCTCATAACAGAAGGTATGGAAATTCCAGATAATTCTTTAGTAATGGGTTCACCAGCAAAAATTAAAAAAGAACTTGATCCTTCAATGAAAGATATTTTAATTGGAAGCGCAAGTCATTATGTAGAAAATTATAAAAGATTTAAAAAAGACTTAATGGAGCAAAAAATATGAATACAGAAAAAATTATTTATAAATCAGGGGAAAAATCTTTTGAGGGATTTTTAGCCCAACCAGATGGAGATTTAAATCCTTGTGTATTAATTGCCCATACTTGGGCAGGAAGAGATGATTTTGTAGAAGAAAAAGCTAAATTATTAACCGAGTATGGATATGCAGCATTTGCAATAGATATGTATGGAGATGGAAAAATTGGAGATTCAAATGAGGAGAATGCAGCTATGATGCAACCATTGCTTGATGATAGAGAAGAATTATCAAACCGAGTCCTAGCCGCATTTGATGCCGTGTCTAAAATAGAAACTATCGATACAAATAAAATTGCCATAATGGGTTATTGTTTTGGAGGATTAGTTGCAATAGACCTTGCCCGCACAGGGGCTGATATCAAGGCTGCTATTAGTTTTCACGGTTTTCTTGCCGGGCCGGAGAATTCTTCTAATGAAATAACGGCAAAAGTTTTAGCTCTTCATGGGGATTCAGATCCTATGGTAGGGCAAGATCAAATTGAATCCTTCAGAGAGGAAATGACAAATAAGAAAGTTGATTGGCAATTACATGTTTTTGGCGGCGCTATGCATTCATTTACAAATCCCGAAGCAAATGATCCTGATTTCGGAGCTGTTTATTCAAAAAATGCTGATCAAAGGTCTTGGAAAATACTTACAGACTTGCTTGAGGAGATCTTTTAAATTAGAAGATGAATTCCTCCGAAGTTCGAAAAACTTTCCTTGATTTTTTCAAAGAAAAAAATCACGAACATGTTAAAAGTTCATCTTTAATTCCTCATAACGATTCAACTTTATTGTTTACGAACGCGGGAATGATCCAGTTCAAAGACGTATTTCTCGGTGCTGAGAAAACTTCTTTCAAAAGAGCTACTTCTTCTCAAAAATGCATTAGGGCAGGTGGAAAGCATAATGATTTAGAAAACGTAGGCTATACCTTAAGGCACCACACTTTCTTTGAAATGTTGGGAAATTTTAGTTTTGGAGATTATTTCAAGGAAGATGCAATCAAATTTGCATGGGAGTTGCTCACTGAAAGATATAAATTACCGAAAGAAAAGCTTTGGATAACTGTACACATCGATGATGATGAATCTGAAGATATCTGGCTTAATAAAATTGGGATACCAAAGGAAAGAGTAAATAGATTAGATCAAGACAACTTTTGGTCTATGGGAGATACAGGCCCTTGTGGGCCATGTTCAGAAATATTTTATGATCATGGAAGTGATTTTTTAGGTGATCCGCCTGCAGAAGGTAACGAATCTGGCGATCGATATATAGAAATTTATAACTTAGTTTTTATGCAATTTGAAAGAGACATCAAAGGAAACTTGACGCCTTTACCAAAACCATCGGTTGATACCGGAATGGGTTTCGAAAGAATTACAGCTGTAATGCAAAATACAAATGACAATTACAAGACTGATATCTTTGATAATTTGATTAAAAATATTGCAAAAAAACTAAATGTTAAAGACATATTAAATCCTTCGTTGAGGGTAATTGCAGATCATTTAAGATCTTCTTCTTTTCTTTTATCAGATGGAGTTTTAGTAGGGAACGAGGGAAGAAGTTATGTATTAAGAAGAATTATTAGAAGGGCGTTGAGACATTCATATAAATTAAATATTTCGGAAAAAAATATTTTGTCGAAATTAATTGATGAATTAATCGATAATTTAGGCGATGCTTATCCAGAGCTTATTAAAAATAAAGAATTGATTAAAGATTCTCTTGAAAGTGAAGAAAACCAATTTAGTAATACTTTGCGTTCAGGAATGCACTTACTGGAAGAAAAATTAAAATATTTAAATGATGAAATCATCTCCGGCGAGTTGGCGTTTAAACTTTATGATACCTATGGGTTTCCTCTAGATATGACATTGGACCTTGCCAGAGAAAGAGGTCTTGAAGTAGACGTGGATGAATATAAAAATTTAATGGATATTCAGAGAAATAGAGCTAAGGAAGCAAGTACTTTTGATTCTATTCTTCCCTCTTCAATTGATTTAGATGAGGAAACCAATTTTTTAGGATATCAACAAGAATCTGCTGAGGCCCAAATAAAATTAATTTTTAAAAATGGTTCAGAGGTTGAAAAAGCTGACTCTGGAGACTGTTTATTTATCTCAGATAAAACTCCATTTTACGCAGAATCCGGTGGACAAATTGGAGATTCAGGTTTTATAAAATCTGATACAGGATTCGCAAAAGTTAAAGATACTCAAAAAGTAGGCGGCCATTTCGTGCATATTGCAGAGATAGAAAAAGGTTCTTTTAAAAAATACCAAAACGTTTTGATGGAAATAGAAATTGATAAAAGAAAAAAAATAGTTTCGAATCATTCTGCTACTCATTTAATGCATGCTTCATTAAGAAATATATTGGGCGATCATGTTGAGCAAAAAGGCTCACTAGTTAATGATGAAAAGTTAAGATTTGATTTTTCTCATGACAAAGCTTTGACAAAAGAGGAAATTTCTAAAATTGAAAATCAAGTTAATGAAATTATTAGTAAAGACATTGAAACGGAGGTTTTTGAAACTACTTATAACGAAGCAATAAAACTTGGTGCTCTGGCTTTTTTTGGAGAAAAATATGGAGATAATGTAAGAGTATTAAAAATTGGAGGAGATTTTTCAACCGAACTATGTGGTGGAACTCACGTCAAAAGTACTAGCGAAATCAAACTATTCAAAATAATTTCTGAATCAAGCATATCGTCAGGAATTAGAAGAATTGAAGCTGTTTCTAATTCTTTTGCTGAGGAGCTAGTTAGCAACTTAAAAAATGAAATTATTGAATTATCGAATTTTTTAGGAGCAGAAGTTCGAGATATTCCAGATAAAATTAAAGACTTAGAAGCTCGCTTAAAAAAATATCAAGAAAGATTAAAAAAAATAGAACAAAAACAAAACGAAAACTTGATATTAGATTTAAAAAAAGATTTTAAAAAAATTAATGAAATGAACGTTTTAATTAAAAGAATAGACGGAATAAATTTATCTAATCTAAGAGGCCCCATAGACTCATTAAAGCATTCTATTGGAGAGGCGATAATTGTACTCTCCGGTGAGTTTCAATCAAAAGCAATGATAATTGTATCTGTTTCAAAAGACATGTCGGATACGATTGATGCAAGAAAATTGCTAGAATCTTGTTCAAAATTAATTGGTGCCAAAGGCGGCGGTAAAGAAGATTTTGCTCAAGCAGGCGGCGGAGATCCTAAAAAAATAAATTTGGCATTAACTGAAGCTAATAATTTTTTGAATTAAAAAATATATTATGATTTCAAATTTGGTTGTACAAAAATTTGGCGGCACTTCTCTGGCTAATATCGAGAGAATTCAAGCTGTAGCAAACTTAATTGAACAATCTGTTAAGAGTGGGAAAGAAGTCGTGGCAGTAGTATCTGCAATGGCGGGAGAGACACAACGTTTAATCGATCTTGCTAAAGAAGTTCAATCAGAGCCTGATCCGAGAGAATACGATGCACTTATTTCTTCGGGCGAACAAGTATCAGTGGCTCTTTTAGCAATGGCTTTGAAGGAAAAAAATTTCTTATCGAAATCTTATACTGCTTTTCAATTAGGCTTAAAAACCAATGAAATTCATGGCAAAGCTAGAATTAATTCCATAGACACAAGAATTCTGCATAAAGATTTAAAAAAGGGAATAGTACCAGTAATTACGGGGTTTCAAGGAATTAACGAATTTGGTGATATCACAACTCTTGGGAGAGGAGGATCAGATACCTCAGCCGTTGCTTTAGCCGTTGCTTTAGATGCTAATGAGTGCCAAATTTATACAGACGTAGATGGAGTTTATACCACTGATCCACGTGTCTATGATAAAGCAAAAAGAATAGATAAATTATCTTTCGAAGAAATGTTAGAACTTTCTAGTTTAGGTGCTAAAGTTCTTCAAATAAGATCAGTTGAGTTTGCTAGTAAATTCAATATGCCTATAAGAGTTTTATCGAGTTTTAATAAAGGAGAAGGTACTTTGATAGATAAAGAAGATGAAAATTTAGAAGAAGCTCTAATTTCAGGTGTAACCCATACAAAAAACGATTCCAAACTGATTATTAGACAAGTTCCTGATGTACCAGGAATTGCTGCCAAAATATTGTCTCCTATCAGTAAAGAAGGCATTGAGGTCGATGTAATCGTTCAAAACGTGGCAGAAGATAAAACAACAGATTTTACTTTCACAGTTAAAGACGAGGAAGCTGATAAAGCTGCGAAAATTTTAAATGATCTTTCAGATGAATTAGGAGGTGGAAGCGTAGAACTAGCTAAAGAAATTAGCAAAGTTTCTGTTGTAGGCGTTGGAATGAAATCTCATGCTGGAGTAGCAGCAAAAATGTTCTCAGCTCTTGCGGATAAAAATATTAATATAGATATGATTTCTACCTCAGAAATTAAAATCTCTGTTGTGGTTTCAAGAGAAAATGCAGAAGACGCAGTAAAAGCTCTTCACGATGCATTTGAATTAGGCTGATATGAATACTATAGACGCATTATTAACTAGGAATTCTGTACCAAGACTTACGACTCCAATCCCGACGAAGGATCAACTTGAAATAGCTTATCGCTGTGCTTTAAGAGCGCCAGATCATGCTTGGATGAGACCATGGAAATTCATTCAAATTTCTGGAAAAGGGTTAGATAAGCTTTCCAATGCCTTTGTGAATACAGCAAAAAAACTAAATGAAAATATTGATCCTGAAATTTTAAAAAAATATAAAGATGCACCGTACAGAGCTCCACTTATAATTGTTTTAGTAGCAGATACCAAGGAACATCCTAAAGTTCCTATTATTGAGCAGCAATTGTCAACTGCTGCAGCTGGTCAAAATATGTTGCTAGCTTTTCACGAAATGGGCTTTGGCGGTATTTGGAGAACAGGAAAATTTTCATTTAATAGAGAAATATCTATGGAATTGGATCTTAAAGAAAACGAGATAGTAATTGGTTATTTATACATAGGAACAATTGAAGGTAAAACTAAAAAAATTCCAGAACTGAACTCAAAAGATTTTGTTATAACTTGGGAGTAAAAACTAACTTTTAAAAGTTTTTAACATTCTACTAGAGATTTCATTCATCAACTCTTCTGGTAACTCATGCCCAACTCCTTCCATGACATATAATTCTGATTTGGTAATACCTTCTGAAAGAGCAAATGCATGATCTATAGGAATTAAGGGATCTTCAGAACCATTTATTATTAAAGTAGGGATCTTTATATTTTTAAGCTTATCCAAATAGCTTGGAGTTTTCTCTATGGCTTTAGAATGAAAAGCATAAGTATTAGTTCCATGATCATCTACTATATTGAATAGTTCCTCGATTACTGCGTCATCGTAGGAAAATCTGGTACCAATAGACGCTTTAAAAGTTTTCAACATAGCCTCTTTTTGGTTATTTTTAATCATCATTAACGCAGATTCAGTCATTCCATCTAAAAATATAGGGTCAGGCTTAGATAATCTTTCATCTCTTATTCCAGGTGAAGTAACCATTAAAGTTAGTGAACTGACTATTTCAGGACTGTTTAATGCAATTGTTTGAGCTATTAACCCTCCCATTGATGCACCTACTAAGTGGGCCTTTTTAATTTTAAGATATTTCATTAAAGCCATGGCATCGTTAGCCATGTCGTTTAAATCATAAGGAGATTTAACAGTTTTAGGATTAGGTGATTTTTTATAATTTGATTGAATTACGTATCTAATTAAATATTTAAGAATAAAACTCGGTATAAACTTTATTAGATTTTCAAAAAAATTTCGCTTTCCAAACCAAGTACTTTTTCCTGAGTCTCTGTTATCAAACCTTACAACATGATAATTATTTTGAACTAAAAGATTGATTAAACTCATAGGCCAAGCCTGAGAATTTGTATAGGCTCCCATGATTAATAAGACAGTAGGATTTTTTGAATCACCAAAATCCTCCCACCAAATATCAATTTCGTTAACCTTTGCTAAATCTCCCACTTTTTTTAGTATATTTCTTTGTAATTAATCGGTAAATAAAATATATTAAAAAGCCCTATATACAAGGAGAGAAGGATATGGAAAAAAGTTTTGATTATGTAGTAGTTGGTGCAGGAAGTGCAGGTTGTGTCATGGCAAACAGACTTTCAGAAAATGGTAAAAATACCGTATTAATTTTAGAAGCTGGAGGCAAAGATAGGAATTTTTTCATTCATATGCCATCGGGCTATTCTCAAATCGTTCCAACTAAAAGTAACCTTAATTATGCTTTTGAAACTGAACCAGAATCAACTACTAGTAATAGAAAACTTTATTGGCCAAGAGGTCGTGGCTGGGGTGGCTCCTCGTCAATAAATGCAATGATTTACATAAGGGGCCATGCGCATGATTACGACTTGTGGAGACAAATGGGAAACAACGGCTGGTCTTATGATGATGTATTGCCATACTTCAAGAAAGCCGAATCTTTTAATGGTGATGGAGATAAAGACTACCACGGCTTTGATGGCCCACTAAATGTAAAAAAATCTGAAAGAACCGATGATGAATTATTAGATGTCTATGTTGAAGCTGGAAAACAAGCTGGTTTTCCAATAACTAAAGATTTTAATGGAGAAAATCAAGAAGGGTTTTCGAGGTATGAGCATACTATGCACGATACGAAATTAGGTCCTAGAAGATGGAGCTCTGCAAGAGCATACTTACATCCAGCTTTGAAAAGAAAAAATTTAAGCACAGAGATTAACGTTCAAGTGAATAAAATTTTATTCGAAGGCAAAAAAGCAATCGGCGTAGAGTATCTTTACAAAGGAAAAATTTTAACTGTAAAAGCAAATAAAGAAGTTATTCTTTCTGCAGGAGCAATTAATTCTCCTCAAATTTTGATGAATAGTGGTATTGGGGATTCTAAAGAACTTATGAAACATGGAATAGATTTGGTTCATGAATCAAAGGGTGTAGGAAAAAATTTGCAAGATCATTACGCAGTTGTGCATTCTTTTCATTGTACTAAACCTGTAACTCTTCATAGATCGGCAAGTTTTTTGAGAACTCAACTTTCAGGACTGCAATATTTACTGCTTGGGACTGGAGACGCAGCCAATCCACCTTCGAGTGCTGGAGCCTTTTTTAAGTCAAGTCCTGAAAAAGATATTCCTGATACACAAATTCATTTTGCTTCTTACCAAACAGATGACCTTCATGGAAGAGAGGGCATAGGAGCTGAGCATGGCTTTAGTGCGGTCATTTGCATTTTAAGACCGCAAAGTAGGGGTCATTTGGAGCTTAAAAGCGCTGATCCAAGTGAACCGCCTTTAATGTATCCAAATTATCTTTCTGAAGAACAAGATATCATCGACACAAGAAATGCCTTTAGAGAATCAAGAAGAGTCTTTATGCAACCCGCATTTGATGATTATCGTGGAGAACAATCTAAACCCGGTCCTGACGTAAACGTTGATAATGATGACGAAGTTGATCAGTGGGTACGAGACACGGGCGAAACTCTTTATCATCCAGTTGGCACTTGCAAAATGGGTAATGATGATATGGCAGTTGTTGATGACAACTTAAAAGTAAAAGGTGTTGATAATTTAAGAGTTGTTGATGCTTCAATAATGCCTACTTTAATAGGAGGTAATACTAACGCTCCTTCGATCATGATTGCTGAGAAAGCTGCAGATATTATTAGACAATCCGTGTGAAAAACTTACAATTCCTCTTTCGGAGAGGTGGCTGAGTGGTTGAAAGCGCTCCCCTGCTAAGGGAGTATGTGGTAATCCTGCATCGAGGGTTCGAATCCCTCCCTCTCCGCCAGGTATTAAAAATACTGTAAAATTGAGTTATACATTATGAAAATATATTTAGTAATTATTTTGTTTTTGTCGAGCTTCAGTGCTGCTGAAAAGAATATCGAATCATACGAAGTTAAGATTATTGATGAATTTAAGATCAATAAATTATTGCCTGGAAAAATTACACCAAAAAGGCAATCCATACTTGGGTTTGAAATTTCTGGAAAATTGAAGAAAGTAGTTGTTGATATTGGTGATGAAGTTAACGCGGGAGATCTATTAGCAGAACTAGAAGATTCTGAAGCTTTGGCTAACTATAACGAAGCAAAAGCAAAACTTTCAATGTT
The DNA here is from genome assembly GCA_902635045.1 of uncultured SAR86 cluster bacterium. Lineage (GTDB taxonomy): Bacteria > Pseudomonadota > Gammaproteobacteria > Magnimaribacterales > AG-339-G14 > CASICS01. Next base: position 92,972 of record CACPMT010000004.1, read on the forward strand.
CGAAAAAATCTTTGAAAGATCTTTATCTTTAAATAAAGATAATTTTATCTCTGATCAGGAATTAGAAAGGGCTGAATCTAATTTTTTAGTTGCGCAAGCTCAATTTGATAAAGCTTTAATAAAATTTCAACAAACTAAAATTCTAGCTCCTTATGATGGCATTATACAAAATAGGTTTTTAGACGAAGGCTCTATAATTAATGCTAGCATCCCAATAGTAGAAATCCTTGATTCAAAATTTGTTGAAGCAAAAGTTTCTTTGCCAAAATCTTTAATTAATATATTAGATATTGGAAAAGAGTATGAATTTTTGATTGAAAATAAAGAATACAAAGCCAAATTAACCAGAATTGCTCCTATGTCAGAAAAAGGCACCAAAAATAAATTAGGATTATTCGAATTTAATGATTTTTTTAATCCTGGTGCAACTGCAAGATTAATTTTGAGTACTACTGAGTCAAAAAAAGGAGCTTGGGTTCCATTAAATTCTCTCTCTCAGTCAGAACAGGGACTTTGGAATCTATATACTGTTTCACCCAGTAATTTAGCTCAAAAAGACTACGTAGAGCTTATTCATATTGAAAATAATATGGCTTATGTTTCTGGAACAATTAAAGATGGAGATTTAGTTATCATTGGCGGAGCTTCTAAAGTAGCAGAAGGGCAAAATATAAATATTAATTAATGAAAAAAATAGTTGATTTATATTTAGATCGACCAAAAATCTTTCTTCTTTTTTTGTTATTTGTTGTGGTTGGAGGACTTTTATCCTTTGATTCATTACCAAGACAAGAAAATCCTCAATTGGCTGAAAGGTGGGGCGACATCACAGCTGTTTTACCTGGCGCTTCACCTGAGCGAATAGAAACTCAAATTTCGGATATCTTAGAAACAGAACTCAGAGAGATTGATGAAATAAAAATATTAAGTTCAAACTCGTCTACCGGAGTTGGACTAGTAGGAATCGAGCTCAAAGAAACCGTTAGCAAATCTCAAACAGATGAAGTTTGGTCAAAAATAGAAAATAAATTAAGAGAAACTTCTAATTTAGTTCCAGAAGGTACAAGGATTGGCCTCAATCATAGTGGACCTCCCACAACTCTTCTTTTTGCTCTTCAGTGGCTTGGAGATGGTGAACCTCAGATGATTATTCTCTCTCGATTAGCAAGTCAACTGAAAAGAAAGTTAGCAAATATCTCTAATTCAGAAAAATCTATAATTTATGGTGACACTAAAGAGGAAATTTATATTGGAGCAGATTTAGATTTATTAGCAGATGCTGGAATGAATATTCAGGATATAGCTAATGCAGTAAATCAATACGATAGTAAACAAGCTGTAGGAAACATAACTGGTGCAAAATCAGAATTTAGAATTCAAGCTCAGGATAATATATCTTTAGTAAATGATCTAAAAAAACTACCTTTAAAAATAATAGGAGACTTCCAAGCCTTGAGGCTGGAAGACGTTGCAACAGTTAATAAACTGCCGGTGGATCCTCCTATAGAATTCGTTGAATTCAATGGCATTCCTTCCGTTTTTGTTGAAGTGAGAGGAATTTTCTCTCAAAGAACTGATTTGTATTCTGGCTCAGTTTTAAAAATCATCGACGAATTTAAAAGAGAATTACCAGAAGAAATAGGACTAGAGTTAGTTTTTAATGAGGCAGATTTTGTTGAAGAAAAATTTTCTTTTTTACTGCAAAGTATTTTAATTGCGACGTTTTTAGTTTTAGCCTTAAGTTATATTTCACTTGGTCCAAGATCGGCAATAATAGTCAGTGCGGTTGTTCCTCTTACAATTCTTCTTGTTTTAGTGTTATGTAGTATTTTTAGTATTCCACTTCATACCACCTCTGTTACGGGGATTATTTTATCTCTTGGATTGTTAATTGATAACTCCATCATCGTAGTTGAAGATTATAAATTTAGAAAAAGTAAAAATTTAATAAATCGTGAGGCAATATATGCCTCAATAAGACATTTATCTTTACCCCTGCTAGCTGCAACTGTTACTACTGGCCTTGCATTTATGCCTATGGCGGCAGGGAAGGGAGCAAGCCCTGAATTTGTCGGAGATATGGCAATTACAATTATTTTTGCTGTTTCTTCTTCATTATTATTAGCTTTAACAGTGGTGCCTGTTTTATTAAAAATAATGGAAGAGAAAAATTTCTTAAATTTAAATAATTCAAAAAACACAGGCTTTAGTAATGAGAAAATATATAAGAATTATGAGAGTTTCTTGAAATGGAGCTTTCATAAACCTTTTAGAGCATTCGTTCTTGCTTTAATACTTCCTCTGATAGGATTTATTTCTTTCAATTTTCTTGATACTGATTTTTTTCCTAATCAAGGAAAAACAATGTTTAAGGTTGAAGTGGAGTTAGATAAAAATGCTTCTATTTTCGCTACGAAAGAAAGAGTAAAAAGTATTAGAGATCAAGTTTTAATGGAAGACTACATAGAGTCTGATATGTGGTGGATTGGAAGGAGACTGCCTAGACTTTTATACAATGTGATTGGAGGTTCTTCTGGAGAAGGCTCAGATAACCTTGCTACAGGTGTCTATTTTACGAACTCATATTCTGAAATGGATAGAGGCTTGGAAGATTTGGCTAAAAACTTAGAAAAAGATCATGCTGATGTAAGAATTAGAGTAAGTAAATTTACTAATGGGCCACCGGTAGAATTCCCTGTACAGGTAGCTATTTTTGGAGACGATAATCAAGTATTGAAAATTTTAGGAGAAAGGCTTAAAGCAATAATTTCCAAGTCTCCGCAAGTGAGTGATGTTTTTGCCGATCAATCTGCAGGTATTACTGGATTAGAACTGAAGTTAGATGAAATAGATTTAGCCTTTTCTTCAAAGTCTTCAAGAGAAATCTTAAATGAAATTTCATCTTCAACAAGAGGAATGTACATAAGCTCTATGTTGGATGGCAATAAAGAAATTCCAATTAGGATAAAAAATAACAATATTGAGTCAAAAGAGATAAATCAAACTTCTCTATTAGCGATACCTGGGAGAAACGGATACGAATATGTGGAAAATTTTTCAGATATTGAATTTAAAAGTGAAATTAATCAAATTAATAGATATCAAGGATCGAGATTGAATTCTGTTAAAGCAGCAGTTTATCCAGGTCGCCTAGCATCTATGGTTTTAAAAGACGTTGAGGAAGAATTAAAAGTTTTCGAAGATTCTCTGCCTGCTGGTTATTCAATGCGACAGTTTGGAGATGCAGATGAAAGAGCAAGATCTTTCGGACAATTATTCAGTACTTTTTTCTTATTCCTAGGCTTGATAATCCTTACTTTGGTAATGATTTTAAATAGTTTTCTACAAGCTGGTGTAATTTTATTGGTCGGTTTTCTTTGTGTAGGTTTGGGGTTTTTGGGAATGTTTCTAGGTTTTCAAAATTTTGGATTTATAGGATTGGTGGGAATAGTTGGTTTAGCAGGGCTGGCAATTAATGATGCAATAGTAGTTTTATCTCATTTAAATGAAGAGGCTACTGATGGTAAATTATCAAAAGACGAGTTAATTACCACCACCATAAGATCAACAAGACATATAGTTACTACTTCCATTACCACTGTCGGCGGTTTATTTCCTCTTCTGTTCGATACTTTTTTTGAGACTTTAGCGTGGGCAATGTGTTTTGGTGTGATTGGTTCCGCTCTGATTGCGCTTTTACTTATTCCCTCTATGTACTGTTTTTTAGGGCGAGTAGAAGTTTAAATTAAAAATTATATTCAGTTATTATGCCTAATATGTTTCTATCTAAATTTGAATCTAAAAATGGTAGTTTTTTGTCAGTTAAGGATAGAATTAATTCCATCGATAATTTTTTTGAAAATTGAGTTTTATATTTAGTTTTTAAGCCGTAAAAAGGCTTTCCAGATGAACCCCAAACACTTACCCCACTTTGATCAACATTTGGCTCTGCATAAAATAAATCCAGTTTAAAATGAGCATTATCACTAACTTCCTTTAAGAAAGATAATTGTGAATACTTGGAATCAGCATCTATAAAAGCCCCTATTGGCAATCCCCTATACCTATATCCAGATAGATAAATACCATGTGCATATGTAATGTTATATTTTTCATAAGCAAAATGATCTTCAGTAGATGTTTTAGAAATTTCTAGAACGATTGAATTTAATAAATCATTTTTAAAAAATTTAAATTCTGTTCCCAGAGTAGATATATAGGATGATATTAGGCTTGTAGTGCTGGTATCAGAATCTTCTCCAATTCGTTGAAAGTAAATAGAAGCAATATTTTGATTAAATTTTATATCATACTTAATGTCATAACCTCCCAACTGATTTGACAAATTTGTTCCAATATATTTTCCTCCAACTCTTTGATATTCTCCTGATCCTCCTCCTGCTTCAAAAAAAGCTTTATAAAAGGAGTTAAAACTTTCACTTTTGCCTTCTCCTCCCATCATTATAGTTCTTGAAAGGCCTAAATAAAGATTATCTAACGGATTAAAAGTAACTCTTGTACCCACTAGAAAAGGATTTGGAATATGTCTATTTTTTTCAAGCCTGTTTATAAAAAGAGCAAAATCAATTTTACCCAACGGCGCTAAAAATCTATTTGAAAAATCAAACCCTTTTAAAGTATTTATGAACAATCCTAAAGGAGGTTTGGCATAGTTTGAAAGAATCAAATTATTATTATGAGTGGGCCCCCACCAACGATCAATAAATCCAATCCCAAAAATTAAATTCCATTTTGAAAATGAGATATGAGATCCATTATAAATAATTTTTTTTTCGTCATAAGAATCTTCGATAAAATGAAGGTTTAGGTTTAAGGAAAAATTTTTGTTTGTATAACTATTTTTAAGAACAATAGAATTTTTGCTGGTCCAATTATCATCTGAATTTTTGATCATTAAATCATCAGAAAAGGCGTTCAAAGAAATAGATGAATTAAACCTTTCAGTTTTTTTAAAAAATTTGTCAACGAGGGAGTTTAATTCAATTTTATCGCTTAAAAACGAGGCTTCGTAAATTGTAGAATTTTTTAAAGAATTTAAATTTAAAGGATAGGTTGTTGTTCTAATATTAATATTTTTTTTTGCAGAATAAAGTTCAAGTTTTTTTATCTTTAATTCATCTTTTGGTTCAATCCAAATATTAGATAAATAATAATTTGAAAAAAGTATTATTATTAGTAATAAGAAATTTTTAAACTTTAACATTTTGAAATAATTATACTGAGGGAAGTATAATGTATATGAAATATTAAAACTTTATGAAAAAAATCCTTATTTTCTCATTGCTGATCATTATACCACTTGCCTTTGCTGGCTATTTTTCTTTGAGTAATACATATGTTCAAAATTATCTTCTTAAATCACTTTTTGAATCTCGCATGCAAACACTTTTTGAAGAAAGCGAGTCTATCAATTCTGACAAACTAGAAATTTTTTTCTGTGGCTCAGGTTCTCCTTTATCAATGATGCCCGAGGGAGCTCAATGTATGGCATTTGTCATAGGTTCTGACATTTATGTGATTGACAATGGAGAAAATAGTTTTGCTAAGATTTCAAATAATTATCCCCCTCAAAATATTAAAGCGGTTTTTATCACCCATGCCCATTCAGATCATATTGGAGATTTAGATGAGCTGAATTTAAGAAGATGGGTTAGTGGAGCTGAAACACCTTTAGAAGTTTATGGTAGTTCTGAGATTATTAACGTTACAGAAGGAATAAATTTAGCTTATCAAAATGATGAAAACTATCGGGTTGATCATCATGGAGTTGAATTTGTTCCGCCGGAAAATAGACCTATGATTCCCAAAGTACACAAACCAACAAATTCTCCTCAGGTAATCTTTGAAGATGAAAATTTAAAAGTTGAATCATTTCTTGTTGATCATCACCCTGTTAAAGAGGCACTTGGATTTAGGCTCTTTTTTGGTAATAAAAAAATTATAATTTCTGGTGATACCGAGATAACAGATAATGTTTTTTCTTTAGTAAATGGAGCCGATATTTTGATTCACGATGGAATGATAAAAGATCACGTAAGACTTTTGGAAAAAGTTGCTAAAGAAAATAATGTTTATAGAGCGGAAGTTGCATTTCATGATATTTTGGATTACCACGCTGATGTCATTGATATAAAGAGAAACTTAGAGGATAAAGACCTGGGCTTGTTGATAATTAATCATCTGGTTCCAGCCAAGAATCCAATTGGAATAAGGTATATGGAAGACTTATTTTCAGACGTGTCTTATGATTTTTTGTTGGCTAGAGACAACGATAAAATCATTGTCTCCAAGAATTCAGATGAAATAATTATTAATTAATCTATTTCGTCGGGCTTGTAACCCAACACAGCTTTAATCTCTAAAAATTCTTCAAATCCAAAAACTCCCCATTCTCTTCCATTTCCTGATTGTTTAAAACCCCCGAAAGGATCATTTATACCTGTTGGCGCGTTGTTTATATGAACGTTACCGCTTCTAATTCTTCTTGCGACACTTAAAGCATGTTCAGGATCCTCAGAAGATATGTATCCTGATAATCCATAAGGAGTATCATTAGCAATTTTTATAGCATCTTCTTCATCTTTATAAGGAATCATGCACAAAACTGGACCGAATATCTCTTCTCTAGCTATTGTCATGTCATTAGAGACATTTGCAAAAACTGTAGGTTTAACAAAATAGCCTTGATTTAATCCTTCTGGCTTTCCTAAACCACCAACGACAACCTCAGCACCTTCTTCAATGCCTTTTTCTATTAAGCCTTGAATTTTATTAAATTGAACATCGCTTACTACAGGACCCATGACAGTTTCCTCAGAAGAAGGATCACCAACTATTAATTCATCGGCTACTTTTTTAGCAGCTTCTTTTGCTTCTGCTTGTCTACTTTCGGGAACCAACATTCTTGAAGGAGCGTTACATGATTGTCCAGTATTGTTGAACATATGCTTCGTACCTCTGCTTACCGCGTTAGCAAAATCTGCATCATCTAGAATTATATTTGCAGATTTTCCGCCTAGTTCTTGATGAACTCTCTTTACTGAATCAGCGGAACCTTTAGCAACAGCTACTCCAGCTCTAGTAGATCCTGTAAAAGACATCATGTCGATGTCTGGATGAGCAGACATTGCTTCTCCAACAGTCGGTCCATCCCCATTGATTAAATTAAAAACTCCTTTTGGCAATCCGGCTTCATGTAAAACCTCTGCTAATAAGATCGCATTTAAAGGAGCTATCTCTGTTGGTTTCAATACCATTGTGCAACCGGCTGCAATAGCAGGACCGACTTTGCAAGATATTTGATTTATGGGCCAATTCCAAGGAGTTATCATTCCTACCACACCAATTGGCTCTTTCCTGATTACTGTTTCTCCTCTAATTTCTTCAAAATTGTAGTTTTGTAATGTTGCTAAAGCTGTTGCGAAGTGACCTATACCCGATGCCGCTTGTGCATTTCTAGAGAGCGTTATAGGAGAACCATTTTCTATTGAAATCATTTCCGCAATTTCTGCAGATCTGGTCATGTATATTTCTACAATTTTTTGAAGAATTTCAATTCTTTCTTCTGTAGTAGTTTGTCCAAATGTCTCGAAAGCATTTTTTGCAGCTTTAACTGCAGAGTCAACATCATCAGAATCACCCATAGCAATGGTTCCAATAACATCCTCAGTTGCAGGATTTATAACATCCAACGTTTTTAATTTATTTACAGGATTTACCCATTCACCATTGATATAAAATTGTTCGTATTTATTCATATTTCTCCTTAATAGTTATTATTTTATATGTAATCTTGCCTTCAATTGAGGCTGAACTTTTTCAATCCATCCACAAAGATACTTTCTAGTTTCGCTGGGGTCAATAATTTCATGAACAGAAAAGCTTTCTGCTTTTGAAAAAGGATTTTGTTTTTTTGCCATTTCCTCTTCAATTTCCTTTCTTTTCTTTTCAGGATTATCAGCACTTGCAATTTCCTTGGCAAATGCAACCGCTACTCCTCCTTCCAGTGGCAGTGCTCCCGATTCAGAGGAGGGCCAAGCTAGGACGTAAGGATTATTCCCAAAATGTGCAGCAGCTGCGACACCAAAAGATTTTCTTACTAAAACAGTAGCCCAAGGAACTGTAGTTTCATTTACAGCAAGAACTGCTTCAGTACCGTACAAGATAGTTGCCTCTTTCTCCGCTTCCGGGCCAATTAAAAAACCAGGTTCATCCACAAAGGTAATAATAGGTAAGTGAAATGTATCGCAGAGTTTAACAAATCTAGAAGTTTTCTTTGCATTATCCGCAGTCATTGAACCGGCATAAAAATTACTATCATTTGCAAATACTCCAAAAGAAAATCCATTCAATCTAGCGAAACCCGTAATTATTCCCCGACCAAAAAAGTTGGTCATTTCAAAAAAGCTTTCTTTGTCGAATACTAAATTCAATATATCTCTCATTTCATAACTTTTGTTTCTTTCCTTTGGAATAATAGATGAAAGAGAAGATTCAGATCGTTTAGGAGAATCTATCGATTCAATAACTGGAGGTATTTCGTATATATTTTGAGGAAAATACGATAGAAAAGATTTGATCTGGTCTAAAGCTTCTTCCTCAGAATTAGCAATATTATCTGTCACACCATTTTTTTTATGTATATCAGAACCTCCTAATTCATCCTTGGTAAATTCTTTTCCAAAGGCTCTTGACACTACCTGCGGCCCTGCCACTAATATTTGAGAATTTTTTTTTGTCATTACTCTAAAATGAGAACCCACAAATCTGGAAGCAGGTAGGCCAGCAACCGGTCCGAGAGCAGCACTGGCAACAGGTACCTCTTTTAATGAATCAGCAACGGATTTAAATCTTGATCTTGTAAAAACCGGATCGGCGCTGGAACCAGATTTTGGTCCGGCAACGGAACCACCTCCACCTTCGTGTAATCTAACTAGGGGCAATTTATATTGGATTGCTAGTTCTTCGGTATAGACACTTTTTCTCAAACCCGCGGAATTGGGAGAGCCACCTTTAACTGTAAAATCTTCTCCACCAACTATAACTTGCTTTCCATTCACTTTTCCAAATCCCAGAATAAAATTTGCTGGAGTCATTGATTTGAAATTTTCATTCTCATCTTTTTCGACTCCACCAGCTAATTCCCCAATTTCCTCAAAGGAATCTTTATCTAGAAAAATATCAATCCTTTCTCTCAGAGTGAGTCTTCCTTTTTTATGATGAAGTTCAACAGCTTCCTTACCACCTTGAGCTTTGGAAGCTTTTTTTCTGATACCTATTTCTTTAATTTCTTTTTTCCAAGACATATTTACTCAAATTCTTTTTCATTCCACCATGGAAAAAAACTTGGCATATCTTTTGAAACTTTTCCTGGAAAAGAAGGTGAGCGTTTTTCAAGAAAGGATGTAACACCTTCAACTGCTTCTCCTGATTGACCTAGTTCGAAAATTGCTCTTGAGTCAACTTTATGTGCTTCCATAGGATCATCTGCACCAAGCATTCGCCACATCATTTGCCTTGTAAGCGCTATAGAGATTTGTGAGCTCTCTGCGGTAAATTCTTTAGCAATTTCCAGAGCTCTTTCTATTAATTTCTCTTGCGGCAATACTTCAGAAACCAAGTTAATTTCTTTAGCCTCTTCGGCTGAAATAACTTTTCCCGTGTAACATAACTCAAGGGCTTTATCGATACCAATTAATCTTGGAAGAAACCAACTCGATGCTGCCTCTGGGACAATACCTCGTCTCGCAAAAACAAAACCAAACCGAGCTCGATCGGAACAAATCCTAGTATCCATTGGCAGCAACATAGTTGCTCCTATTCCTACGGCAGCTCCATTAACAGCAGCAATCAGTGGCTTTTTGGATTTAAAAAGTCTTAAGGTAAGAAGCCCTCCGGAATCTCTTACGACATTATTTGTTCTCTTTCTGCCTTTTCTATTATCAAAAGTATCACCTCCAGATGATAAATCTGCTCCTGCGCAATAAGCTTTTCCGTCCCCAGTAAATATGATTGCCTTTATGTCATCGTTTTGCTCTGCATCGTCTAAAACTTTGACAATTTCTTGTTGCATAGATAGAGTGAAAGCATTCATTCTTTCTTCTCTTGATAGATAAATCACCAAAGAATTGTCTCTTACCTCAGTGCGAACTGTTTCTAAATTATTCATAAAATAGTTGATAATTATAAATTAATTTGGTTTTATATACCTAGCGTTGATTTATCTGACTTGCAAACGCTTTATAAATTTTGCTAAACAAGACTTTTAAGACCTGTTTAGCGAAAGCAAACAGGTTTTTTTATTTTAAGTTAAAGGAGAAAAAATGGCTTACGAAGGGAAAAATTTAGAAACTATCGCGCTTCATGCGGGGTGGAGGAATGATGAAAACACAGGTTCTGTAGCAGTTCCAATTCATCAAACAACGAGTTATCAATTTAATGACACTGCGCACGCAGCGAGTCTTTTTGGTTTGCAGGAGTTTGGAAATATTTATACCCGAATAATGAATCCAACTTGTGATGTTCTTGAGCAAAGAATGGCTGCATTGGACGGAGGAGCAGCAGGACTTGCAGTTGCTTCAGGACAAACAGCATCTGCATATTCGATTCAAAATTTGGCTAGAGCAGGAGATAACATTGTTTCTTCTTCTCACTTATATGGCGGAACATATAATCAATTCAAAAACAATTTGAAAGAGATGGGTATAGAAGTGAGATTTGTTGATCCCACTGACCCAGAAAATTTTGAGAAGGCAACCGATGATAAAACAAGAGCTTATTTTGCTGAAACATTGCCAAATCCAAAACTTCATGTTTTTCCTATCTCTGAGGTAGCAGAAATTGGAAGAAAACATGATATTCCTTTAATTGTTGATAATACTGCAGCGCCAGTCCTGTGCAGGCCTTTTGATCATGGTGCTGCTATTACTACTTATTCAACTACTAAGTACATTGGCGGTCATGGAACTACTATTGGTGGCTTGATTGTGGATGGCGGTAATTTTGATTGGGGCAAAGCAGGTGCTGATAGGCAGCCAGCTATGAATACTCCAGATCCTTGTTATGGTGGAGTAGTCTGGGATGAACAAGTCACAAAAAATATGGGGCTTCCTTTTGCCTATTTGCTTAAATTAAGGACTACCTTGTTAAGAGATTTAGGTGGCGCTATGAGTCCTTTCAATGCTTGGATGTTCATTCAAGGACTGGAAACTTTACCGTTGAGAATGAGAGAACATGCAAAAAATGCTCAAGCAGTTGCTGAAGCTCTCGCAGCCAATAAAAAAGTACAATCGGTAACTTACCCGGGACTATTTGAAGGAGCTGAAAAAGAAAAGGCTGATAAATATATGACTGGTGGTTACGGTGCCTTAATAGGTTTTGAATTACCAGGTGGAAAAGAAGCTGGTAGTAAGTTTATTGACTCTTTGGAGCTTCTGTATCACGTTGCCAATATTGGAGATTCAAGATCCTTAGCCATTCATCCTGCAACTACAACGCATAGTCAATTGGCTCCAGAAGAACAACTCTCTGCTGGTGTGACACCTGGCTATGTCAGATTATCTATTGGAATTGAAAATGTTGAAGATATTATTGCCGATATTAATCAAGCAATAGATAAAGCTAGTTAAAATCAAATAAACAAAAAAACCCAGCTTTAGCTGGGTTTTTTATACCATTTTAAAAATTCTGAGATGTATCTAATTTCAAAATTATATTCTTTAGATAAAAACATAAATAATAAGAAGAATTATTCTTTATCAAAAAATGTTATCTGGGCTTCACCTAAAGGTTTTGATTTGGCGATGGATATATATTCTCCAACTAAAGAGGGGAGTTCTTTTCCGGTCTTGATAATGTTTCATGGCGGTGGTTTTTTATTAAGAAGAAAATATATCATAGAAAATATGGCTCAATATATTGCCAGCAATTATGACTATGTCGTCTGTAATGTAGATTATCGTTTGTTAAGAGACCAAAAAAACTCCGTAACATTCGATGAATTAATTGGCGATACATTCGGCGCAGTGTTATGGATTAAAGAAAATATTTCTAATTACAAAGGCAAAGAAAATTCTATTGCTGTGACTGGCGATAGTGCAGGAGCATACATCTCAGCAATGATTGTTAATTCAGGAAATAAAATAGCAACCAGTGGCAGTTTTTCTGATCATCTTTGTATAACACCATCTTATGTGCCTGAATCCATAACTGCAGAAGATGTCAAAAATCAAAATTTGCTTGATGTGCAGGCAGCAGTGCTTAGTTATGGGGCTTACAATTTATATAGCTCAGCTCTTAAAGGAATTTTTGAAACTAGAAAAAATCCGTTTTGGACACTTGCTCTATCAAAACCCAGAGGCGTCTTTGGGAATAATTTTAATGCACAGGAAAATTCTGAAATGTATAAGGCAGTTTCTCCCATTTATAACATTCCTAATATAGATGAAAGAAAATTGCCACCACAATTCATAACTTCAGCAAGTGAAGATAGAGTAACTCCGGTTCATGCTATCGAGGAATACGTTAAAGCCCTAAAAGATGCTGGTCAGGAAGTTACCTATTGGGAATACAAAGATCAAAGACATGCTTATTTAGATTCCGGTAAAACTTTTTTATCAGGAAATGACTTTAAGAGAGATGCTATTCCCGCCCTTAAAAAAATTATGAATTTTTTAAATTCTAAGCTCCTTTAAAAAAGAGTTAAAAGTGATATCGATTTAATAAAAATTTTATATAATAAATCGTTAAATCTATTGGAGACATAAAATGAAAAAATACTTTGTTCTAGGTGTTGCGTTAATGTTTTGTAATATCTCACAAGCAGCTATCTACATGATTGATTTCAAATGCAATCAAGAGGCATATAAAGTTTTTGCTTCCATGACGTTAGATGAGCTTGATGGTCAATTCCTAAAGGGCTCTAAAAAGCTTGCTAGATATCACGACCTCACAACTGGCAACGGAATAGTTATAGTTGAGGCAGATGATCCGACACTTGTAATTGAATTCGCTAATGGATGGAACGAAGTGTGCGAGTCTGCAATAGTACCTGTAGTAGACGATAAAAAAGCAATGGAGATTTTGACTAGATAACTTAATTTTTCAAGGCTTTTAGGAATCTTAGGGTGTGAGGGCGCAATCAAAAGTGTGACCACTTTTAGAATCAAATCTATTTCTAAATATTAAAAAAAGAGAAAATAGGATTTGATTACATATTCTTTTGGTGCCCCAGCCAGGACTCGAACCTAGAGTTGCCACTTAGGAGGCGGCCGTTTTATCCAGTTAAACTACAAGGGCAGATATTAAAGAATGGTTGGGTTGTCTTGACCTTCGTAAACCTCTTCAGGATCAAACACTTTTTCCGTCTCGGTAAAAATTAACTCATTTTTACCTTTCAATGACCTATAAAAACATGATTTGTAACCGACATGACAACTCGCTGCTAATCCACCAAGTTCAACTCTAAAAATTAGACAATCCTGATCATCGTCAATAAGTATTTTTTTTATTGCTTGGTTCAAGCCACTGGTTTCACCTTTTTTCCAGATTTTTTTTCTACTTCTACTCCAATAATGAGCTTGATTGGTCTCGATTGTTTTTAGCAAAGCTTCTTTGTTTGAGTAGCCATGCATAAGTATTTCATTAGTGCTATCTTCTACGGTTATCACCGGAATCAAGCCTTTTTCATCAAATTTAGGCGCGAAAGAGGTTCCTTCTTCTACCTCTTCTATACTTATTCTCTTTCCAAAATCGTCACTCATTCTAAAGTCCTTAATTTTATAATTAGTTATAATATTAACTTAAAACGGTTAAATATTTAATTTAACTAATTTCGATCATGTTAAAAGTCGATAATTTATCATATGCCTATACGGATAAATATCTATTTGAAAATCTAAACCTTTCCTTAGATATTAAAACAATTACAAAAGTTTCAGGCTCTAATGGGTCTGGAAAGACGACCTTTTTAAAAAATATTTCTGGAATATTACAAGACTATGAAGGAGAAATTTTGTATCTAAATAAAAATATCAAAGATATTTCTTCTCCAAATATTTTTTACGCGGGACATAAGAACGGATTTAAAGACAATTTAACAGTTGCAGAAAATTTAAAAAATGATTTGAGAAATCCAGTATTTGATCTGGAAAAAATCAAAAATTTTCTAAGTGATTTTGGCTGCAAGGTCTCTTTCTCGACTTCAATTGGTAATTACTCAGAAGGTCAAAAGAAAAAAATTTTATTATCTTTGTTTGCTTCTGTAAAAGCTGATTTGTATGTCTTAGACGAGCCTTTTTCTAGTCTGGATGACAAAGGAATAGATTGCTTGAATGAAATATTTCGGCAAAAAACTTCTGAAGGAAGTTCAATAGTTTTCACTTCTCATGAGAATCAAGGGAAAAGCTTTCAAGAAATAAATATCGATGATTTTAAAAATGACTAATTTAGCAAAAAGGATATTTTATAAAGAGCTAGTTTCTTATAGAAAGAGATCAAGCACTTACTTAAGTCCAATTGTATTCTTTCTGATTACTATCGCGCTTTATCCTCTTGCTTTATCTAATGATCCAGCAGATTTATCTTTTTTGGCTCCAGGCATAACTTGGATCTGCGTTCTTTTGTCAACTTTGCTATCAATCCAAAATATATTCAATGAAGATTTTGAAGATGGCTCACTAGATATTTTCTTTTCATTAAGAGTTTCAACCCTTCCTTTGGTTATTTTAAAAATTTTAGTTAATTGGATTTTCAGTTCCTTGCCGATAATAATATTGTCATCAACGGTTGTATTTTTATTATTTCTGCCGAGTGAAGGATTAGTAATTTTGTTAACAAGTCTTTTAATAGGTACTCCTGTGATATCTCTTTTCGGAGCTTTGGCAGGAGCATTGTCTTTAGGAAAAAGTAGTATTTTAGGCCCAGCAATTGTTTTGCCTTTAAGTCTGCCTATACTGATATTGGGAACTTCCGCGGTTACTTCATTTTTAAATGGCGAAAATCCGAGTTTTTACTTTTTAATGATGTTAGCAATATTTATTTTCTTGTTACCTTTGATTTGTTACGCGTGTATTGGCGCTTTGAGGTTGCATTATGAATAGGGCGTTCAATAATTTAAAAACTTTTTATCATAAATTAGGTTCTTCGCCATGGTTTTACAGAATTTCTGGAATTACTATTCCCTATGTAGCTTTGCTCTCATTTCTATTTTTAACAATTGGTATTGTTTGGGGAGTCTTTTTTTCTCCAACAGACTTTAAACAAGGAGACGTTTACAGAATTATCTACATGCATGTGCCAGCGGCTTCAGTATCTCAATCTATTTACTACACCATGACTGTTGCTGCTGTTGTGTCAATGATTTGGCGAATGAAAATGGCTGGTATTTTTATCAAATCAATGGCACCGATTGGCGCATCTTTTACGTTCTTAGCTTTAATAAGTGGTTCCATATGGGGACAACCAACGTGGGGAACTTGGTGGATCTGGGATGCGAGACTTACATCTACGCTTGTATTATTTATCTTTTATGTTGCTATTATTAGTTTGTATTCGTCTTTTAGTGAAAAGAAATCTGCCGATCAAGCAGTTTCTATTCTAACGTTAGTAGGGGCAGTTAATTTGCCTATTATAAAAAAATCAGTTGACTGGTGGAATACTCTTCACCAACCAGCAAGTATTAAATTTACAGAAAGTTCTTCTATCTCTCCTGAGATGTTATACCCACTCATAATTTCTATATTTGGTTTTTATTTAGTTGTTCTTTTATCAGGCTTGATGGCAATGAGAGCTGAGATTGCAAAACGAGAAACTAATAAGGAATGGTTTAAAAATTATTAAAAAAATGATTTACGATTTCAATGATTATAATTTTCATGTTTGGTTGGTTTTGTTAATAACCGTTGCTCTGATAGGTCTTAATTTAATAGTTCCTAAAGTAAGACTCAATAAAATAAATAAATTAAAAAAAATTGAAAAAAATTAGAAAAAATCGTCTTTACGCAGTTTTATTTATATTTGGCTCTTCATTATTGGCAACCGTTTTAGTTTTGACAGCGCTAAATCAGAACATCAACCTTTTTTACTCTCCTACAGATTTGCTCGTATCTAATCCCTCACCAAATAAGTCAATACGTATTGGTGGATTAGTCCAAAAAGGATCACTTATAAGAGTGCCTGATTCTTTAGAAATAAATTTTACAATCACTGATTTAAAAGAAGAAGTTACAGTAAATTATTCAGGAATCTTGCCCGATTTGTTTAAAGAAGATGCTGGAGTGGTTGCAACTGGATATTACGATCAAACTAAAAATAATTTTCAAGCTTTTGAAATTTTGGCTAAACACGATGAAAATTATGAACCAAAAGAAGTAGTCCAAGCTCTGGAGAGAAAATGATTCCTGAAATAGGCAATATTTTTTTAATAATATCCTTTGTTCTAGCTGTTTCTATTTTTTGTCTAGCAAGCTATTCATACTATCTGAATAGAGAAATAATTAATTTATCAAATTTAGTTTATTTCAAGTTTGTTTTTATCCTGATGAGTTTTATAGCACTAGAGATATCATTCTTATCTGATGATTTCAGTGTGCTTTATGTAGCAAGTAATTCCAATCCTTTTTTGCCAATTTATTACAAGTTTTCAGCTTTATGGGGTGGACATGAAGGCTCGATGCTTTTATTTATTTTGATTCTTTCTTTATGGATTGTTTTATTCTCACTATTTACAAATTATCATTCTGTAAGAGACAAGAACTACCTTCATGGCTTTACCTCTTTAATTTTTTTAAGTTTTGCAGGCTTCACTATTTTCACATCTAATCCTTTTGAAAGATTACTGCCAATTTCTCCTTTAAATGGAACAGATCTGAATCCTTTATTGCAAGATTTTGCTTTTACTATTCATCCCCCGATGCTTTATTTAGGTTATGCAGGTTTGGTAATTCCATTTGCTATAGCGTTAGGCCGTTGTGTCGGTGTGATGGAAGCTTGGGCTTTGAGAATTAAAAAATGGACAACATTAGCATGGAGTTTTTTAACACTTGGGATTGCACTTGGGAGTTGGTGGGCTTATTACGAGCTCGGTTGGGGTGGTTGGTGGTTTTGGGATCCTGTAGAAAACTCCTCATTGGTTCCCTGGTTGATTGCCACAGCGTTAATACATTCAGCGATTGTTACCAATAAAAGAAATATTTTTATTAACTGGACTATTCTGTTATCTGTTCTAGCAGTAATTGGAAGCTTTATTGGTATGTTTTTAGTTAGGTCTGGTATTTTAACTTCAGTTCATACTTTTGCTCTTGATCCTGAAAGAGGATTGATTTTGTTGATGTTAACTTTTTTGATATCTGTTTATTCTTTTTATTTATTTTTTAGGGCAGACATAATCTCAAAAGAAGAGGCAGATTATTCTTTTTTTTCAAAAGAATTTTTCTTGTTAATTAATAATGCTTTATTGTTGATATTAGCCATTGTGATCTTGTTTGGAACAATATACCCAATTATTTATGACATCTTTACTGGTGGTAAAAGTATTACAGTTGGAGCACCTTATTTTAATTTAACAACTGTACCAATTGCTTTTTTTATAGCCTTTTTTCAAGGTTATGGAATCTTAACTTTTTGGGGAAAATCTAAAAAAGATAATTACCTTTATTTAACTTGTTTAGGCATAGTTTTTATTCTCACCTTTTTCTTTACTTACACTTTGTTTAATTACCCAGATATTTTTTCTACGGCTAGTTATTTGATGTTTGCTGCAATTATTTCTGGATTAGTAGTCTATATTTATAGAAATTCAAAAAACTCAATTTTACTATTTAATAATTTAGGTATGGTTACGGCACATTTCGGGATTGCCGTAATGATTTTAGGTATAGGAGTCGTTTCTTCTTTTTCGCAAAATAAAGAAGTAATAATTGGAAAAGGAGAATTCACTAATTTAAATAATTACAATATAAAATTGGTTGATGAGGGCAAGCAAGATTTTTCAAATTACTATGCTCAAGTTGTTCAATTCGAAGTTTTAAACAATGCAACTAGAAATAAAATAGCTCTAAAACCTGAAAAAAGTTTTTATCCAGCTTCGAATAATGTGATGACCGAATCTGATATCCATGTAGGTCTGAAAGAAGATTTGTATATCAGTCTTAGTGAAAAATTGGATTCAGGTAAGTGGATAGCAAAAATACAGATCAAACCCTTTGTAAGATTAATCTGGTTAGGCGCTTTAATTATGACAATTGGGGGGGTTTTTAGCGGCTCTTAGAAGAACAAAGTATGAATAAAATAAATCTTTTTCTATTTTCCAGTCTTTTTATAGGAATTCTTTTTCTTGTTTTTATAGTGACTTTGTTAAATCCTAATGAAAAAACAATTGAGGTCTCTAGTTTTCCAGCTTTTGAGATGAACGAATTAAATGAGGAGCCAATTAATCAATATTCATTTCAAGAGGGCGAGTATAAATTAATTAATGTATGGGCTACTTGGTGCGTTAATTGCAAATTAGAGCATGGCTTTTTAATGAGTCTACAGAATAAAGGAGTAAAAATTTTTGGATTGAACTACAAAGATGACAAAGAAAAAGCTTTAAGATGGCTTGATCAATTTGGTAATCCTTATTGGAAAACTATTTATGATCCAAAAGGTAATTTTGGATTAGAAATTGGAGTTTCTGGAGCTCCAGAAACTTATTTAATAGACAAAAGAAATAGAATCATTCAAAAACATATTGGCATAATTGATGAGAAGGTTTGGTTGAATAAATTTACAAATTTAATGAAATGAAAATTTTTTCTTATTTTTTATTATTTATTTCATATATTGTTTTTACTCAAGAGGCTTTGAATTTGTACTCTTTTTCATCCGAAGATCATGAACAAAGATTTTATTCTTTAGCTGAGGAAATAAGCTGTCCGTTGTGCGAAGGCTCAAGCATCAATGGTTCAACATCTCCAATAGCTAAAGATATGAAAAATATTATTTTTAATATGATTCTCGAAAACAAGAGTGATGATCAAATTAAATTTTTTTTAACAGAAAAATTTGGCGACGATATTCTTTACATGCCTCCAGTAAATAACTTTTCTTATTTACTTTTTCTCTTTCCAATTATTTTAATTTTATTATCAGCTTATTTTCTTTTCTTAGTTCTTCAAAAAAAATGACAAGCAGAATTCTTTTATTAATATCAGTAATTATTGCTCTGTTAATTTATTTATCCATTGGCGGCTTTGATAATTTAACTAAACAGTCTTTTAGTTCTTTTTACAAAGGCGAAAAAGACGAAAACTTTCTTTTAGATTTAAACACTAGAATTGATGAATTATTGAATTTGAATAGTTTGTCTGCGTCTGAATTGAGTTTACTTGCTATGAATTTACTTGCAGATGGATACTATGATCAATCTTATAAAGTTTTAAATAATTATATTGATGTTTATCCGGATCAAATTGATGCAGAAATTTATGCCGCTTATTCAGAGGTTCAATATCTTATTAATGATCTATCTTTTAATACAAATATCTTAAAAAATCTGGAGAAATCTCTTTACCTTGATCCGTCAAACCATAAAGCCCTAACAATGAAAGGGCTTTATTTATTCAGTCAAAGTGAATTTGAACTAGCACTAAAAAGTTGGTCTGTTGCTCTGGAAAATGTAGATTCTGAAGATCAAAAAAAAGCTTTAATTTTAGTTATGAATACAGCTCTTAAAGAGTTAGAAATTAAAAAAAACAACAGTAAATAAGTCTTAAATCGTTTAAAATATAGCTTAGAAGCTAAATATGCGATTAAAAAATATTAGTCTTTCAGGTTTTAAATCTTTCGTTGATCCAACGAAAATAAGCTTCCCCTCCAGTATGTCAGGTGTCGTAGGACCAAATGGGTGTGGTAAATCAAATATTATTGATGCAGTTCGATGGGTGATGGGTGAAATTTCAGCTAAAAACCTAAGAGGAGAATCAATGGCCGATGTTATTTTCAATGGATCTTCATCTAGAGCCCCCTCAAGCAGAGCTTCAGTGGAACTTCTTTTTGACAACGATCAAGGCAGGATAGGAGGTGAATATTCGTCTTATTCAGAAATTTCAGTAAAAAGAGTTTTAGATTTAGATGGAAAATCTACTTATTCATTAAATGGAACTGAATGCAGAAGAAAAGACATAACCGATATATTTTTAGGAACTGGATTAGGTCCAAGAAGTTATGCCGTCATCGAACAAGAAATGGCAACAAAATTGATAAGCTCAAAACCTGAGGAGTTGAGAGCTTATATAGAAGAGGTTGCTGGAATATCAATATATAGAGAAAGAAAAAAAGAAACTGAATCGAGGATAAGAAAGACCAGAGAAAATTTAAATAGAGTCTCTGATATTCGCGACGAAATAGAAAGAGCTTTACTTAAACTCAACCAGCAAGTTAAGTCAGCTGAAAGATATAATTTTCTCAAAGAAAAGGAAAAAAAATTTAATGGCTTATTGAAAGCATTTAGTTGGCAGGCTAGAAACGAAGCTGCATCAAGATTAGATTTGAGTGTAAAACAAACTGAATTAGAAATAGAAAAATTACAAACCGAAAAACAGAAATTAATTAGCTCAATTGATGTTTTTAGATCGCAACAAAACGACTTGCAATCAGAAATAGATTCCATTCAAGAAGATTTTTATTCAAGTGGCGCAAATCTTTCTAAATCTGAACAACAACTAGTTTTTTTAAAAGATAAAAAAAATCAATTAACAATTGAACTAGAAACTCAAAAAGAAAATCAACAAAATTTATCTGAAAAGAAAATTTCTTTTACAAAAGAAATCGAAGATTTAAATAAAGAACTCAAACAAAAAGAACCCAAATTAGAAAAAATGGATGCATCTATTTCAAAACTTGATGGAGCTATGTCCCCAGTTTTTATTTTAAAACAAATTATGATCGAACAATCTAGCCTGATGAATAGTCTTAACGATTTTAAGATAAATTTTGACTCTAAGAGCAGTCAAGATTTAGATCCAATTATTAATGATTTAAAAAAGTTTGAAGACAAACTTTCTCAGCTAAATGAAATTATAGAAAAACAGGAAGATCACCAAGAAGAAAAATTTCTGTCTCAAAAAAATGATCTTTTGCAACTTAGTGGAGAGATTACAAGTCTTAAAGTAAAAATTGCAACCATATCTAGAGATATTGCTTCTATAAACGAACAAGAGCAACTTGCTAAAGAAGCTTTTGAATCAAACACGAATCAACTTAATGAATTAGAACAGCCAATTTCTGAATTAGAAAAAGACATGAAGCCTTTGTTAGATTCGAGAGCAAATGTAGAGGAAGACCTAACTAATCGAAGATCAAAATTTGCTGAGATTTCCGAAGAAATTAGACAATGCGAAAGAAGATCTCACGAAGTTGACATCTCTATTGAAAAAATCAGAACGGACTCTCAAGATTCAAAAGTTACAAGACAAGGATATCTTTCCGAAGCAGAGATATATTTAAAACAGATAGAGAAAGATAATTTTGTCTTAGAAGACTTATTAAAAGAAATTTCTAATGATGAAACGGAAGAAAATCTTATAAATGAAATCTCAAAAATCGAGTCTTCAATTTCTAGAATTGGACCTATAAATTTAGCTGCAGCGGAAGAATATAAAATTGAAGAAGAGAGGAAATTAGAAATAGAATCTCAATTCTCAGAATTAGAAAAGGCGTTAACAACTTTGCAAAATGCTATAAAGAAAATTGATTTGGAATCAAAAACAAAATTTAAAGATACCTTAGACCAGCTGAATATAAAAGTTAGTGAATTGTTTCCGAAGCTCTTTGGAGGTGGACACGCAAGCCTAGAACTTACCAGCCAAGATCTTTTGGAATCGGGTGTTTTTTTTAGAGCAATGCCTCCTGGTAAAAAAAATGTAAATGTGTCTCAATTATCTGGAGGAGAAAAAGCTCTTTCAGCAATTGCTTTAGTTTTCTCATTTTTTGCTCTCAACCCAGCACCTTTTTGCATATTGGACGAAATAGACGCTCCACTGGATGATTTTAATACCGCTAGATTTATTTCTATGGTTGAAGAAATGTCAGATAAAGTTCAATTTATTTTTGTAACGCACAATAAAATTTCAATGGAGAAAAGCAAACACTTGTTAGGAGTTACTATGCAAGAACCTGGTGTTTCAAGATTGGTTTCCGTTGATGTAGATGAGGCAATGAAGCTAGCAGCAGTATAATGATTTTTAGTGAGATTTTAGTTTTATTTTTAGCACTAGTAATAGCCATTACATTGGTTCTAATGTTAAGAAAACTTTTTTTTGGAAGGAAATCAAAAATACAAATTGATAAAAAAGTTAACTCAAGAGAATTATTTGAACCAGTTGGATCTGAGAATTCTGAAAGAGAAGTTTTTCAAGATAATGATTTAGAAAAACTCTCTGAAAACGGAGACTTAGATTCAAGTCAAGAAGGAGAAATTGAAAATACTCAATCTGAGATGCTTACTCTTCACTTAGAAAATTCTGAGGAATCTAAATTTTCTTATGATGCAATTAAAAAGTTTCTTGGATCTAACAAAATTGAGTATAACGATGAAGGAGGTTGGTTTAAAATTTTAATAGAAGAAAATGATTCTTTTTTATTAATTAACGGATTAAATCCAGGTAAGTTTATTCCTGAAGACGACTTATTAGAGACCCAAGTTATGACTCTAGTTTATTCTTTTAAGCCCAAGGCCAATTCTGTGAGTGCTTTTTCCAAGATGATAGACATCGCACAACTTATGGCAGAAAACTTTCAAAGTGAAATATTAGATTCTGATCGTAATAATCTAACCAAACAAATGGTAGATCATTATTCCCAAATTGCAGAAGAGTTTGATTTAAAAAACCTTGCCTAATCATGGCATCAAAAAAAGAAATCAAAGAAAAACATGTCTATTTGAAAAATGAGATAAACCATCATAATTTTCTTTATCACAATAAAGATCAGCCAGAAATTACTGATAATGAGTACGATCAATTATTTCAAGAACTTTTAAAGCTTGAAAATGATTATGTTTTTTTAGATAAAAGCGATTCGCCAACTTCTCGAGTCGGAGACACACCTCAGTCAGATTTAAAGGAATTTTTTCATGAGGTGCCAATGTTATCTTTAGATAACGCTTTTGAACCAGAAGATTTGCACGATTTCGAAAAAAGAACTTTTAATAAAATAAAAAAACAAACACTTTTTTATTCTTGCGAGCCAAAAATTGATGGCGTTGCTGTTAGCTTAATTTATGAAAAAGGAAAGTTTATTAAAGCAGGCACTAGAGGGGATGGAGAACAAGGCGAAGATATTACTCACAATGTTAAAACGATCAAACAAATACCTTTGATGTTAAATGGAAAAAATCATCCTGATAAAATTGAAATAAGGGGAGAAATATATTGCGAAAAGACAGCATTTGATAAATTTAATGAAGAGTATGCCAAGTCTGGTCAAAAGACCTTTGCGAATCCTAGAAATTTTGTGGCTGGGAGTATTAGACAGCTTAATCCTGAAATTGCTGCGGCAAGACCACTAAAAATTCAATTGCATAGTTTAGGCTATGTGGATCAAAAAAATTTTTTCAAATCCCACCAAGAAATGCTCAATACTTTTTTAAGTTGGAATCTACCAATCAATCCTGATACTGAATTGGTTAATTCAATTGAAGAAGTTATTTCATATTGCGATAGGTTAACTAACAAACGAGAAGCTTTAAATTATGAAATAGATGGAGTGGTGATAAAAATTGATGACGTTTTTCTTCAGCAAGAGCTTGGTTTTTCTTCAAGATCTCCAAAATGGTCGATTGCGAAAAAATTTAAAGCTGAAGAGGGCACTACTGAGGTTTTGTCAGTTAATTTTCAAATGGGAAGAACAGGAGCTTTGACACCGGTTGCTAATTTAAAACCGGTTAAATTAGGTGGCGTAACAATTTCAAATGCAACATTACACAACATGGATGAAGTTGAAAGGCTTGATATTAGAATTGGTGATTTTGTAAAAGTAAAAAGAGCTGGAGACGTAATTCCTAAAGTTATCAAAGTAGAAAAAAACAAAAGAAATAATAAAACTCAAAAAATAAAACAACCAACACATTGTTCAAGTTGCTCTAGACCCATAGCTTTTTTTGAGGGATTAACTCCGAATTTAGATTTAGCAAGACTGAAAAATGAAGATCAAAGTTGTTATGGATACAGTCAATTTAAAGAAACTTTAAAACATTTTGTTTCTAGACAAGCAATGGACATTGATGGACTTGGTTCAAAAACTATTGATCAAATGGTTGATAAGGGAATTATTAAATCAATTAAAGATTTGTATCTTTTAAAAAAAGAAAGCTTTAGAGATTTAGATGGTTTTGCAGAGAAATCTATTAATAATTTGCTTAGTTCTATAAATAAAAGCAAAAACATTAAGTTAAGTAATTTTATATATGCTTTAGGCATTAAAGAGATAGGTCTTGAAACTTCAAAAAATTTATCAAAAAGATTCTTAACAATTGAGAATATTTTTTCAGCTACGGTAGACGATTTTATCGCAGTTGATGATATCGGCGAAGTTGCATCATCTAACTTGCATGCATTCTTTTCAGATAAATTTAATATTAAGTTTTTAAAAGAAATTATTAATTTAGGCTTTAAACTTGAAGCAGAAAAAGTTTTATCAAGAAATTCTAAAATCGAAGACAAAAAAATTGCCATTACAGGTAAATTGTCCTCTATTTCGAGAGATGATTTGAAATCCAAATTAGAGGATCTTGGAGTAAAAGTTGTAAATTCGATTTCAAAAAATACTGACTATGTGATTGTAGGATCTGATGCCGGTTCTAAATTGGCGAAAGCAAAAGCTTTAAATATTGAAATAATATCAGATGAAGATTTAGATTCCTTTTTAACACAAAATGAAAATTAATCTCATTTTAATGACTTTAATCTTGCTTGCTAGTTGTGCAGCAACTCCGCCATCTAAAACGTCGAATATTTGCGATATCTATGATGAAAAGAGAAGTTGGTATAGGGCGTCACTTAAGACAGAAAAAAAATGGGGCATTGCCCCTGAGGTCACTATGGCTTTCATAAAGCACGAATCCAGCTATCAACAGGGAGCAAAGCCTGAAAGAACAAGAATATTTTTTGGACTGCTACCAGGAAAAAGAAAAAGTACAGCGTATGGTTATGCTCAAGTCACTGACGGAACATGGGAATCTTATAAAAAAGCAACAGGATATAGGTTTGTTTCTAGAAGAAACTTCAGCGATGCTGTCGATTTTATTGGCTGGTATAACGACAGAAGCAGCAAAAAATTAGGTATTCCCAAAAATAACGCCCGCTTACTTTATTTAGCTTATCACGAGGGAATGAATGGATATAAAAAAGGCTCTTATCGCTCTAAGCCTTGGCTGCTTTCCGTATCAACTAATGTTCAAAACACAGCCAACATGTACAGCAGCCAATTTGAAAAATGCAAAAAGAGACTTCGAAGTCCTTTTTACTTTTTATTCAATTAATTTTTTGACCCAGTAGGAATTTCGTTGAATGGCACGTTTTTGTCCACTCTAACGTCTTGAGGCATTCCTAAAACTTGTTCAGCTATTATATTTTTTAAAACTTCATCCGTTCCACCAGCAATTCTGATAAGTGGGGCACCTAGAAGACTACCTTGAAAAAGCGCAGAAGTATCATCATTTCTGACAATTGAACCGCTATCCATCAAGTCCATACCATAATTTGCTATGTCCTGAAGTTTATTAGCGCTCACAATCTTAGTAATAGAGGCCTCTGGACCCGGAGTACTTCCTTGAGACAAAGCAGAAATGTTTCTCATTTTCGTATACTTGAGACCAGATTGTTCACAATACCAGTCAGCAAGTTTTTCTCTAACAGAACCATTTTTGATAGCTTGGTCACCATTAAAATCTTGCTCTTTGGCAAGGTCGAAAATTTCTTGAAAATCAACTCCTGAAGCGTCTCCAACAGCGAGTCTTTCGTTCATCAAAGTGGTTAAAGAAACTTTCCAGCCATCTCCAACTTCACCGAGCCTTTGAGAGTCAGGAATTTTCACATCTGTGAAGTACACTTCGTTAAATCCAGAACCACCTGTTATTTGTTTGATAGGTCTTACTTCAACTCCTGGGGATTTCATATCAAGGAAGAAATAAGTCAAGCCTTTGTGTTTTGGAGCAGAAAAGTCACTTCTTGTAACTAAGATACCGTAATCACTGTATTGAGCTCCAGAAGTCCATACTTTTTGACCATTTATTGTCCAAGTGTCTCCATCTAATTCAGCTTTGGTTTTAATTCCTGCTAAATCGGAACCTGCACCGGGTTCACTAAACAATTGACACCAAATTTCTTCACCTTTGGCCATTGGAGGTAAATATCTTTGCTTTTGTTCTTCAGTAGCATATGTCATTAACACAGGACCAGCCATTCCTTGACCAATTTCGAAATAACCGCCAGGAACTTTATATTTAGACATTTCTTGGCCCCAAATAACTCTTTCCATTGGTGATGCATCTCTGCCACCATAATCTTTAGGCCAGTGAAGACAAGCCCAGCCAGCATCGTACAACTTTTCTTGCCATTTTTTAGCATCTTGCAATGCAGTGCCGTCGCCTGGGATGCCAGCAGCTTTGTAAATATCTCTCGCATGCTGTTTTTTTTCAGCATTTTTACTAAGCCAATTATTTACTTCTTCTCTAAATTGAGCTTCTTCTTTAGTGTCATTAAAATCCATGGTTTTTACTCCTTTTCTTTTATTTTAAGCCGGCGAATTGCTTTTTTCCAGCGATGTAATTAATTTATCTTTCCATATTCCTTGACTGCCTATATTACTTGAAAGCAATCTAGCTCTCCTGTAAAACAGATGACAATCGAATTCCCAAGTAGCCCCCATGCCTCCATGAGTCTGAATATTTTCCTTTGAGCATTCATAAAAAGCTTTGGTTGCGCTAACACGCGCAGTTGCAGCTGCAGTAGGCAGCTCAGAAGAATCGTTACTTAGAGCCCAAGCACCGTAATAACAGTTTGATCTAGCTAATTGTAACGAAATATACATATCAGCTACCTTATGTTTTATAGCTTGAAATGATGCTATTGCTCTCCCAAAGGCATATCTACCCATTGCATATTCTTTTGCCATATTCATTGCTGCTTCCGCTCCACCAACTTGTTCAAAAGCGAAAAGAACTGCAGATTGATCAAGTAATTTTTCGATTGACGTCCAAGCATCGTCTTCAAGTGAAGTAGCAGTTGCTCCATCGAAACTGACGTTGGCATGAGACCTAGACGGATCAAAAGTATCCAGTGTTTCTATGCTTACTTTTTTATCTTTTAGATCTACTATGTATAAGCCAACTTTCTTTCCGCTGCTTGCTGAAACAATTGCAAAATCTGCAATATCTCCATCAGGAACAGCAATTTTTTGACCTGAAATTTTATTTCCTTTAACTGTAACCGCTATTCCAGTTTCATCAGGAAAAGAAGTTTTCTCAGAATGAGCAAATGTGCCAATTATTTCTCCATTGGCTAATTTTGGTAAATATTCTTTTTTTATTTCTTCGTTTGACGAATTTAGGATTGCTGTAGTTGCGAGATACACACTAGAAGAAAAAGGTACTGGAGCGATGCCTCTTCCTAGTTCTTCAGCAATCACACACAATTCTAAAAAACCCATTCCAATACCACCATATTCTTCAGGAATGGTGGTAGCAGTTAAACCCATCGCAACAAGGGATTTCCAAAGCTCCTGATCAAACTTTTCTTCACCTTCTAAAATTGTTCTATTTCTTTTAACAGAATTTTCTTTATCAAGAAGTTTTTTAACCTCTTCTTGCATTAATATTTGCTCGTTTGAAAAACTAAAATTCATTTCTTCTCCATTTTTATAAGATTTTCACCTTACTTAAGTAGTTACAACCAATCAAAGAAAATTTAAAATATCTTAATTGGCAGATAAATTTACAATGAAACAAGACGAATTAAAAGATAAAAAGTCTGACAGAAGTTTGTCTTCAAGAAAGATATATGTATCCAGCCAGGTTCCGCCCAAGCAATTCTTTTTTTATTTAGTAGTATCTGTAATTGTTTTGGCAACATTTTCATGGACTTATTTTGGAATATCTTCTCAACAAGATAATTTAGTTAAGATTAATAATAGATTGATATCATTAGAAGAAAATATTCAACTATCTTCTGATAGTTCTGAGGAAAGCATTGAAACTCTATTGGCTGATTTAAAAATAGTTAATAGAGAAATTAGAAAGCTTTGGGATTTAAGCAACAAAAGAAATAAAAAGGATATTTCAATTCTAACTGAACAAAATAAAGTTATCAGTGACGAAATATTTGAAGTACAAAATAGTTCAGCATCCAATACTGAGTCTTTAGCGGAAATAGATGCTTCTTTAAAAAATATAAAAGCAAGATTGGCGAAGCTTTCGTCTTTCGAGCTCAACAGTAATACATTTGCTGAAAGATTGGCTGAATTGGAAGAAGCAATAGAAGCAGTAGATGCTTATAGAAAACAGACTAATCAAACTATTGCGGATTTGCAAGATCAATTAAGTTCTAAACCTGCCTTGATTGACACTCAATAATGGTTAAACTTATCGACTCTTCATGTGCGCATATGGTGGAATTGGTAGACACGCTGGTTTTAGGTACCAGTGCCGCAAGGTGTGGGGGTTCGACTCCCTCTATGCGCACCAAGAATTTTTAAATTAATGGCTAAAGATAGAAATATAATTGCAATTGGCGGAGGAGGTTTTGGTCGAAATCCAGGCGAGGGAATTATTGAAGAATACATTCTCAAGCAGACTAAAAAAAGGAAACCAAACATTTGTTTCATTCCAACAGCAACCGGAGATAACGAGGCTTATAAAGTAAATTACTATGCAACTTTCTCTAAGCTTTCATGTGAGCCCACGCATTTAGATTTTTTTAAAAGAACTCCAGATCTAAAAAAACTCATTTTTTCTCAAGATGCTATCTTTGTGGGCGGAGGCAATACAAAAAGCATGTTGGCTGTCTGGAATGAATGGGGTTTAGACAAGATTCTTAAAAAAGCTTACAAAGATGGAATTGTCATGAGCGGTGTAAGTGCTGGCGCTATTTGTTGGTTTCAAAACGGTATTACAGATTCTTGGGATTCAAATTTAAGAGTAATGCCTTGTATGAATATTATTAAAGGAACTTGTTGCCCACATTATGATGAAGAGCCAGAAAGAAGACCTACAGTTAAAAAATTAACGGTTTCAAAGAAGTTAAAGAATGTTTATGCCGTTGATGGCGGAGCAGCTTTGCACATTAAAAATGAAAAACAATTTAAATCCGTAGTTTTTAAAAAGGAAAAAAGTTCTTATGAAGTTAGCTCAGATAAAGAAAATTTTATCGAAACAAGTTTTAAGAAAGTATCTTTAATTTAATCAAATCTAACAGCTCAAAATCTTTAACATTAAAGAGAATTGCATAATCTTGAAACGATATGGGACAATGAATTTATGAAGAAATATAAAAATTCATATTTTGTTCATAACGATGGTCGCAATGATTACGATGTTTTAGTAAAAGACGATGGTAGTACATGGGTTTTGAAAGAGGAGTATTTTGAATTTAATGGCGAAGTAAAAACTCAAAATAAGACAGAACTTGCTGACGAAAAAAAATATCAGAGCTTGTTTGATGAAATAGAAGAAAAATGTCTAAGTGGAATATTAACTTCCATTGGACGAGAGATCGACCTATGAAATATTTGTTAAGTATTTTAGTTTTGTTTTCAGGTCTTAGTTTTAGTTATGATTTTATTTGTGACGAGCCATATACTTTTTATCCTGATAAAAATAAAAGACACCTTGTCAGAATGGATGGGACTGAAGTTGATATGTATAAACTTTCTTCAGATAATTATCGATTACTTAAATACTCTTACAATTTTATAACCACCGATTCTAAATATGAATGGGAAATGGATACCCTTGGTACCTTTAAATGGAGTCTTGATAGAGAAACACTTATGCTTATACATTGGGAACGATATTCAAGATATCAGTGTAAGGTAGTAGATTGGTCAGGATTTAAAAATGCTTTAAGTGAATTAACCGATATTGTTGATAAGACTAAGAAAAAAAGAAAAATTTAACCAATTAATATTTCTCTGACTCTAAAAAAATAGTGTGGTCGCGAATAACCCACATGACTTTTAGGAAAGCATTAATCGTTTTACTTTAAATGTTCTACCAAAAGAGTTGGTATTTTTATCTCATCGAATTTAACAGTCGCAACCAAAGTATCTTTTTTTCTTCCATCTTTAACATCGCTCACTTTGAAACCATTTTCGACGAGATATTCTCTTTTTTTTCTAATATCTTTTGTTTTCCAAGCCAAACCCCAAAACTGATCATTGCCCTCAACTTTATTATCAATAACTTCAATAGTTGCCTGACCAGTTCTAAAAAAAAGCATTCGACCTCCCCATTTTTCAACAAATTGATCTAACGCAAGTCTGATGCCTAGTTCTTTTTCATAAAGATCAATTAAATCGTCACTTTTGTTGGTTGTCAGAACAAGATGATCCAAAGCAAATAAATTATTTTTATTTGCTCGATCCATATCTAAATTTTCATATTCATTCACTAGCAATTGAAAGTCAGGAGACTGTTTGATATCTATAGACTTAACTAATTGAACTTTATCTTCAAATTCTTCTTGTCTATTATTTTTTTCACTTATTATAGAAATATCTATGCTTGATAAATCATCGGATAGCAGAGAAAAACCATACAATTTATTTTTTTCAGACAAATCGTCTTTTTCAATGACTTCAAAACACATGTTCTCAAAAATATAAATTAATGATTCATAATTTTTTTCTGCAGAAATTACTCTCTTTGATGGTTTTAAATCAAAAAAGGACGAAAAAGTTTTTTCTGCTTTTTCTAAAGAACTTGCAAGGTAGGTAATTCTATCCAAAGACTTAATCATTCAACATTCCAAAAAATTAAAATTTCAATTTTATCTTACTAAAAGTACTGGAAAGATGTAGAATTTTCATACTAAAAAATAGCTTAAAGGAGAAAATAATGAATTTTGATCATTCGGACAAAACAAAAGAACTCTTAGGAAAGATACAACAGTTTATGGACGATCACTTATATGAAGGTGAAAAAACTTACCATGAACAACATGCCAAAATGCGAGAAGAGGGCAACCCTTGGCAACAACCTCCGATTTTAGATGAGCTTAAAGCCAAAGCTAAAAAAGCAGGGTTGTGGAACTTATTTTTACCTGAATCTGAGTATGGTTATGGCTTAACAAATTTAGAATATGCTCCTTTATCGGAATTGATGGGTACAGTAGGAATCGCTTCTGAAGTGTTCAATTGTTCAGCTCCAGATACTGGAAACATGGAAGTAATCGATAAATACGGAACTGATGAACAAAAAAAGGAATGGTTAGAACCATTATTAGCAGGTGAAATAAGATCTGCTTTTGGTATGACTGAACCCAATGTTGCATCTTCTGATGCAACCAATATAGGCAGTTCAATAGTCGAAGATGGTGACGAATATGTGATTAATGGAGAAAAATGGTGGACTTCAGGTGCTGGAGACCCAAGATGTAAAATCATCATTTTTATGGGCGTATCCAATCCAGATAATCCCAAACATCAAAGACAATCTCAGATCTTAGTTCCTATGGACACTCCTGGAGTAGAGGTACTAAGAATGATGACTGTGTTTGGAAATGACGATGCTCCTCACGGTCACGCACATATGAGATTTACCGATGTCAGAGTACCTAAATCGAACATAATCCTTGGTGAAGGAAGAGGTTTTGAAATTGCTCAAGGCAGACTTGGCCCTGGCCGTATTCATCATTGTATGAGAACTATCGGAGTTGCTGAAAGGGCATTAGACCTCTTATGCAAAAGATCTTTAGATAGGGTTGCGTTCGGTAAGCCGCTTGCTGAACTGGGAGGCAATTACGATATCATTGCTGATTGCAGAACAGAAATTGAAATGTGTAGGTTGCTTACTTACCGAGCTGCGGATCGTATGGATAAATTGGGCAATCAAATAGCTAGATCTGACATAGCACAAATTAAGGTAGCTGTTCCAAAAATGGCTTTAGCAGTAATCGATAAAGCTATCCAAATACACGGTGGTGGCGGAGTCTCTCAGGATACGCCTCTCGCTAGAATGTATGCTGGAATGAGAACCTTAAGATTGGCTGATGGACCAGATGAAGTTCACCGCAGAACTATAGCGAGAATTGAACTTAGCAAACATCAAGCAGCTAAAGTTACCAACATCGAGGAAAAAGCTAAAGCAGCAAAAGCTTAACAATAGTTTTTTTAGATGTCTGAAGATCTTACTGAAGGATTTGTCTGTTCAAATCTTTCAGACGATCTTAGTGGCTTGTCTTTTAAAGAAATTCCAATAGAAAAAGTTTCCAAGAATTTCGTAAAAATCGATATTAAAGCTGCATCATTAAATTTTCCTGACTTGTTGATGACTCAAGGGAAATATCAAAATAAGCCCGAGTTACCTTTTGCATTGGGTATGGAAGGTTCGGGCGTGATATCTCAAATGGGCTCTGATGTAAAAAATTACAAAACAGGTGATGAAGTCATGTTTGGTGGTTGGGGACATGGTGCCATCGCAAAATCAATTGTCGTTTCGGAATCAATGATTTCTCTAAAACCTGAATCATATTCCTTTGAAGAAGCTGCTGCATTTAAAACTGCTTACCTAACAGCTTATGTCGGCTTGATCAGAAGAGGCCAGCTTCAAAGAGGTGAAACTCTGTTGGTGCATGGTGCTTCTGGCGGAGTTGGAATGGCAGCTGTTCAGCTTGGCAAGTTATATGGGGCAAAAGTTATTGCAACTGGAACATCTGATGAAAAATTAGAAATAGTGAAAACTTGGGGTGCAGACGAAGTACTCAATATATTTGAAAATGAAAAAGTAAGTTTCAAAGATCGAGTAAAAGACCTTACAAATGGCAAAGGTGCAGACGTAATCTATGATCCAGTTGGCGGTGAAGTTTTTGATCAATCAATAAGATGTATAAATTGGGGGGGTAGACTCTTAATCATCGGTTTTGCTGGGGGAACCATTCCTACCTTGCCAGTAAACTATCCCCTGATAAAAGGTTTCTCAGTGGTTGGCGTTAGAGCCGGTGAATTTGGTAGAAGAGACCCTGTTCTTGGAAAAGAAAATATAGACATAATCAATACTTTAGCGGATGAAGACAAATTAAGACCTCATATATGTAAGGTTTTTGACTTTAAAGATTCTAAAGAAGCATTAGAGTATTTAGAAAATAGAGAACTTATTGGGAAAGTAGTAATTCGTATCAACTAGCTTTTTTGTTTCTTCGGCATCTCTCAGAACAATAAATGACATTTTCCCAGTCCCGTTCCCATTTTTTTCTCCAACTAAAGGGTTTTTTGCATACTTTGCAGATCTTAGTTTCTTTTTTTTTCATTTTGCTGTGAATGCACCGATAAAATTATCTGCTTCTTTAAAAATTAGTTTTTTCCTTTCAGGTTTCATTCTGTCTAATGATCTAGGAAGAATAGATAGTCTAGGATTGGACGCAAAGAATTTCCTATTGTCGCTCATAAACTTCCAATACAAACCATCCACTACATCGCACCAAGGACCTTTTTTATAATTACTCATTTTTAACAAATAATTTGAACCGCAGGAGTATGGTTTAGTAGCAAAAATACCACCGTCGGCAAATGTACCCATACCAAACACATTCGGGACCATTACCCACTCAGACGAATCTATAAACATTTCCATAAACCATTTATAAATTTCTTCAGGATGAATACGAGACAATGTCATTAAATTGCTTATTACCATTAGTCTTGGAATATGATGCGTATAGCCGTAATTCAGACAATCTTTGATTGCATCATCTAGGGGAGGAATTCCAGTTTCACCAGCGTACCAAGCGTCAGTGAGTTTGTGATCATGATTAAAAAAGTTGGATTGTCTTTCTTCTCCACCTTTCTGATGATAGGTTCCTCTTATAAATTCTCTCCAGCCAATAATTTGTCTTACGAAACCTTCTAACGAATTCAAAGGAATTTCGTTTTTTTTAGAAAATTCAATTGTTTCTTTAATCACTTCGCTTGGAGTTAATAATCCGATGTTTAGCAGTGGACTTAAAGCACTATGAAAAATAAAGTTATGGTCTGAATCTATCACATCTTCATAATCACCAAACTTAGCAAACCTTTTTTCTAAAAAATTTTTTAACCATTTTATAGAATTTGATCTGTTAGTTGGAAACCAAACTTTTTCCAATCTTCCAGGATGATTGGTAAATTTTGATTCAATTGTTTTTTTTAATTCAGATTCAAAATCAGCAGTTTTAAGTTTTGGCAAAACTGGAATTTCAATATTCTTTGGAAGTTTTTTTCTATTTTCAGCATCAAAGGACCATTTACCGCCTTCGGGTTTATCTCCATCCATTAATAAATCATATTTTTTTCTCATCATTTGGTAGAAACTCACCATTCTTAAGCTTTTATTGCCAAAGAAATCTTTAAATTCAGTCTTCGAACATAAAAACATAGGCGATTGGAATTCGTTTGTTTTTATTTTTTCTTCTTTTAGAAAACTTTTGAACTTATCATTAAATTCGTCATCTTCAATTTCAAAATACCCAAGATCAGAAATACTATTTTCTTTAATTTCTTGATCTAGGGTTTTTAAAAAATCAACATCAAAGGATTGATCATCAATTGAGTGATAAATAACTTCGTACCCATTTTCTATAAGATAGTCTCTGTATTGCCTCATAGAGGAAAGAAAAAAGAAAATTTTAAGTTTGTGGTGACGATAATTAGTACAAAGACCAAGATCTTCTTTCATGAAAACTTTTTTTATTTTCGTCCTCTTTATTTCTTCGATGGGAAATAATTGGTTGCCAAGAATTATCAGTAAGCTATGATCTGCCATTATTTTTTTAAATTTACTTTAACTTCCTCATCTTATGAAAAATAAGTTCCCATATAAAGGCAATATAGTAACTGTGACTAAGGATATGTGTGATATGAATGGTCATATGAATGTGTCTTACTATTCGAAAGTTTTTGACGAAGGCGGTTTTGAATTGTACAAGGATCTTGGTTTTTCATGGGACAATGAAACAATAAGATCAGAATTCTCCACCTTTACCCTTGAAGAAAATATTAGATATCTAAAGGAAAACTTATTAGGAGAAAAAATAATCCCTTGTTATCGCATAGTTAATGTAAATAGAAAATTAATTCATCAAGCCGCTGTTCTTCTTAACGAAAAGGAAGAAGTTTCAGCCATCTCAGAAGTTTTATTAATTCACATCGATATGGTGAAAAGGAAGTCAACACCTTTTTCAGATGAGTCGTTTGAGCGGATTAAAGGTTTAAAAGAAGCTCATGACAAGTTAGGTGATTTGGGAATTGAATTTAGATTGAAGATTAAGAGCCCTTAAAATTTGGCTCTTTTCTTTCTAGCGAGGCTTTAATTCCCTCCTTAAAATCAGCAGTTTCTCTCAGTCGATTTTGTTCGGAAAGTTCCCATTTAACAATTTCTGCAATTTGATCGGCAATTCCTTCATTAACAGTGAATCTAATGGCTTGAACCCCTAATGGGCCAGCGGAGTTTATCTCATCAGCAAGGTCTCTTGCTTTTTGCATTAAGTTTTCTTTATCAACTAAATAATCCGCCAGACCTATTTTAAAAGCCTCTTCCCCTGTTAATCTTGCACTAGTAAGTAACATCCATTTTGCCTTTTGTTCGCCAACCACTCTAGGTAAAGTGATAGATGTTCCGAAGCCCTGATGAAAGCCAAGCTTAGAAAAATTTGCACTGAATCTTGCTTCAGGACATGCCACTCTGAAATCCGCAGCTAAAGAAACTCCAAGCCCACCTCCAACAGCTGCGCCTTGAATTGCAGCAATAATAGGTTTCTTTGTTCGAAATAATCTTACAGCTTGATCATATAGGCTCGCGTAAGCA
Source organism: uncultured SAR86 cluster bacterium (assembly GCA_902635045.1). Lineage (GTDB taxonomy): Bacteria > Pseudomonadota > Gammaproteobacteria > Magnimaribacterales > AG-339-G14 > CASICS01. Next base: position 129,021 of record CACPMT010000004.1, read on the forward strand.
TCAGATTCTTCTTTAAAACTTGATCGAGTGAAGTCAGCACCGGCACAGAAATGTTTTCCTTCCGAATACAAAATAATAGAACGACATTCTATATTGTTATCTTGTTCCTCGAGAAAATCTGCAATCTGAGATATGAGTTCAGAATCAAAATGATTATTTGGTGGGCGATTTATCTTTATGAACGCCGTATGTTCTTCAATTGATGTTACTAAATCTTCCATAAATATATCAATTTTAAATTCTTAAAATGAAATACAATAACGTATTAAAGCAGAAAATTGCTAAGACAAAAAAATCTTTTCTAGTTTATGGATTTTATAAATAGAATACTTAATAAAATAGACGTAACACTTTTTATTATTTATGGCTTCATGGGTATTGGAAGTGTTTATTTGGGAGCATTTATTAGAAATCAAATAGATATGGCTTTTTGGCCCGAAATTTTTATCTGTGTTTTAGTCATTTCACCAATTTATTTTTTAGTAAGATTGGCTAAGAAAAAATACATGCCCAAGTGAAATGAAAACTTTTACAGAATTACTTAACGAAGCAGCAAAAGAAGTAAATGAGATAGATATTTTCCAATTAAAAAAACTTATCGATGAAAATTATTCTTTTAAATTAATAGATATCAGAGAAGATAATGAGCTATTAGGTGGAAAAATAAATACTGCACAACATATTGGAAGAGGAGTATTAGAAAAAAATATAGAAGCAAATGCTCCTGACAGAGAAGAAGAAATAATTCTTTATTGTGCTGGAGGAATAAGATCTATCTTAGGGTGTAAGTCCTTACAAGATATGGGCTATAAGAAAGTTTTCTCTTTAAAAGGGGGAATAGGAGATTGGATCAATGCTGAGTTTCCGCTTGTTTCCAATGAATAAGCCATATGAAAAATTAATAAATTAAATTTTTTTGTATTAAAATAAGTTATGGAAAATGAATTTGATGTAGTTGTTGTTGGAGCAGGAATATCTGGAATCGGAGCTGGAGCTCATTTTAATTTAAAATGTCCTGATCAAACATATGTAATTCTTGAAGGCAGAGAGAGTTTTGGGGGAACTTGGGATCTTTTTAAATATCCCGGAATAAGATCAGATTCGGACATGCATACCCTTGGATATTCATTCAAACCCTGGGTACATAAAAAATCTATTGCGAACGCACCAGCAATAATGGAGTATCTTGAAGAAACAATTGATGAATACGAATTGCATCCACACATAAGGTACAACCATCATGTTGAAACAGCCAACTGGTCGCCTAAAGAGGGTAAATGGATAGTTTCAGTGACTGATAAAGTAAATAACAAGGAAATTATTTTTAAAGGCAAATTGCTTTATATGTGTTCAGGATATTATAAATATGCTCATGGGTATGAGCCAAAATTTGAAGGCTCGGAAAACTTTGAAGGTCAAATTGTCCACCCTCAAAAATGGTCTGACGATGTTGAGTATGAGAATAAAGAAGTTGTGGTTATTGGAAGCGGCGCCACTGCTGCAACTTTAGTTCCTGAGTTAGCAAAAAAAACCAAGCATACAACTATGCTTCAAAGATCTCCAACTTATTTTGTTTCTGCTCCAGACGAAGATTATTTAGCTAACAATTTAAGAAGATTCATTCCTGATAGATTAGCTTATTTTCTCATAAGGATAAGAAATATATCTTTTCAACAATTCTTTTTTAAAAGAGCAAGAGCTTATCCCGAACAAGCAAAAGAACGAATTCTTAACATGGTTAAAGAAGAATTGCCTGAGGACATTGTGAACAAACATTTCACTCCTTCTTATAATCCCTGGGATCAAAGAATATGCCTCATACCTAACAGCGATTTTTTTGAATCTATCAAAGCTAAGACTTCTTCAGTTGTTACGGATCATATTGAAAAATTTGAAGAGAAGGGGATAAGGTTGAAATCTGGAAACTTTCTGCCTGCGGACCTGATCGTAACTGCAACTGGTTTGATATTGGAGTCTTTTGGCGGAGTTAAAATGAGTGTTGATAATAAGCCTATCGAAGCTTCCGATACTTATACATATAGAAGCCTAATGTACAGCGGTATCCCCAATCTTGTTAGCTGTTTTGGCTATATCAATGCTTCCTGGACTCTAAAAGCAGACCTTACTAGCGAATACGTTTGTCGCTTGATCAAACATATGAAGAAAAATGACTTCGAAGTTGTTTGTCCTCAATTTGAAGTAGACATCGAAGAATCTGATGACTTTTTAAATGGTTTCTCATCTGGCTATATTAAAAGAGCCGCTGATTCTCAACCGAAACAAGGAAAGGAGAAACCTTGGATTAATCTTCAAGATTACTTTAAAGACTGGATAGATATAAAATTCAAGAAGCTGGATGACGGGTATCTTAATTTTTCTAAATTAGAAAAGTAGCAATTTAAGATGATTTCAACAAGGCGTTACCAAGGTCTTGTCTTTGTCTTTAAGTAAACACTACGAAAATGAACTCTACAATTTTTCAAAAGACAAACATTTTAGGTAAAACTTTGCCAGAGATGGAAGAGCTTTTGATTAATCTTGGTCAGAAGTCATACAGAGCAAAACAAATTTTAAAATGGATTCACCAAAGAGGAATTTCTAATTTTGATGAAATGACAGACTTATCCAAGGATTTAAGAAGTGTTATGAAAGATCACTTTATTATTGAAGCGCCAATCATTTCTTACGAAGAACTATCTGAAGATGGGACAAAAAAATGGATTTTAGATGTAGGAAATCAAGATTCCATAGAGATGGTTTTAATCCCAGAAGGTAAAAGGGCCACACTATGTGTTTCTTCTCAAGTAGGTTGTGCTATAAATTGCAGTTTTTGTGCAACCGGTAAACAAGGATTCTCAAGAAATTTAAAGGCATCGGAAATAATTGGACAAGTGTGGTTGGCGGCAAATTCATATGGCGCCCCAAGAACGGCCAACGACAAAAATATTACCAATGTGGTAATGATGGGAATGGGAGAGCCACTTCATAATTTTGATCCCGTAGTTTCTGCAATGAATATTATGCTTGATGAAAACGCCTACGGACTTTCTAAAAGAAAAGTGACTTTGAGCACTTCTGGTTTAGTGCCTGAAATTAATAAATTAGCCAAAGTATCAGATGTTTCATTAACTATATCCTTGCATGCTCCAAACGACGAACTGAGGAATATTTTGGTGCCTGTAAATAAAAAGTATCCTATTCAATTATTATTAGATGCAGTTAAAAATTATGTAGAAGGGTGTGACGATAAAAGAATTACAACCATTGAATACATTCTGATTGATAAGGTAAATGATACATTGGAGTTAGCTAAAGAATTAGCAGATTTACTTTCGCAAATTAAGTGCAAAATAAATTTGATACCTTTTAATGAATTTAATGAATCTGATTACTTACAACCCTCGGGTAATAGAATAAGGAAGTTTAAAGACTATCTTGTCAAAAGAGGTTACGTTACCACCATTAGATCAACGAGAGGCGACGATATTATGGCAGCTTGCGGACAATTAGTTGGTCAAGTTAATGATAAGACTAGAAGAAAAGAAAGAATACAAAGAGCCAAAATTGAAGCTCAAAGCATTTAGGAAACCTTAGATATAGATTCTTCGGCCTCTACTAAACGAAATTCTTTATTTTCCATAAATTCCTTTAAAAGTTTTATCCCCATTGTTACTGATAAGTAAATTTGATCAGTAGAGTTTTTTTCCTCTTTCACACAACCTAAAGCAAATAGCCTTGATCTTAATTTACCGGCAGATGAATCAATTGAAACCCAGCCTTTAAAAATCCCCTCATTAAAATGATCATTTATTTTCTCTTTTAGATTTTCAATTCCTAAATTTTTGGTTGCAGATACCCAAGACTCAAAATCATTAACTTTTGGAATAATAAATTTTTCTAAATCAATCAGATCACATTTATTATTAACCATTAGTTGGGGAATAGAGTCAGCTTTTAAATCTTTTAATAATTTATTTACTTGCGAGATTTTAAAACTTGAATCGATATCTGAAGCATCAACAACATGCAAAAGAAGATCCGCAGATCTTAACTCGTCTAACGTTCCTTTAAATGATTCAATTAATTGAGTTGGTAAATCCGATATAAAACCAACCGTATCGGAAAATAAGATTGAATCTATCCCTGGTGTTGTATTTTTTCGAGTGGTCGCATCCAGTGTTGCAAAGGGTTTATCAGCTGCATAGAGATTTTGTCCTGTTAATTTGTTAAACAATGAAGTTTTACCTGCATTGGTATATCCAATGAGAGATACCAATTTATTTTTACTTTTCTTTCTAGAGTAGCGATTAACTGATCTTTGACTATGAGATTTATTTAATTTCTTGTTGATTGATTTAATTCTATGAGAAATTAATCTTCGGTCTGTTTCTAGCTGAGTTTCTCCTGGACCCCTTAAACCAATTCCTCCTTTTTGCCTCTCTAAATGACTCCATCCTCTGACAAGCCTTGTTGAAAGGTGTTTGAGTTGAGCTAATTCAACTTGAAGTTTTCCAATATGACTTGATGCTCTTCTAGCAAAAATATCTAAAATCAAACCAGTTCTATCTAGAACTCTAGCACCTAAGAACTTCTCTAAATTTCTTTCTTGAGATGGAGATAGATCATGATTAAATATGACTAACTCAGCTTTTTTAGCTTGGACAAGATTTTTTACTTCTTCTGCTTTTCCTTGTTTTAAATAAAATTTTGCCGAGGGTCTATCTTGCTTTCCTATAACTTCACCAAAAATTTCTGCACCAGAAGACAAAACAAGTTCTCTGAATTCTGATATAGAGTTTTTTTGGGAATTTTTAGTTTTAAGTTTGAAAAGTTCGATCTGAACTAGAATAGCGTTTTGCGTAAATTTTTCACGATCTTGCATGCAAAGATTATAATGCAGAACGATGACAAAAGATGAGTTTTCTAAAATAGAACTGCTAATTGGAAATTCCAGTAGAAAATTTTCAGGCGGAACATCTATCATGCTTCAACTTCTTGATTATCAACAAAAACTTAAACCGCTTGTTGTTGTAGGAAGGCACTTTGTGCCGGAGCATATCCAAAGCATATCTTTCTTTAGTTTTTTAAAAATTGCTAGCACTAAAACTATTAGTGGAAGATCAAGAATTTTTTATGCCCGAAGAAACGATGAAATGATTCAGGCGTTGATTGCTAAATGGTTTTTTGGTGCAAACTTAAAGATAATTTTCTCCTCGTCTGCACAAAGAAGTCATACTAAATTTACAAGATGGTTAATGCAGAAAATGGATGCACTTGTCAGTACTTCAAATAAAGCAGCCTCGTATTTAGAATCTAGAAAAGCAGATGAGGTTATACCGCATGGTATAGATATAAACAGATTTAAATTACCCGAGGACAAAGACGCTGTTTGGAAATCCTTAGGTTATCCAGGAGACTTTGGTATAGGTATTTTTGGTCGAATAAGACATTCAAAAGGAATTGATATTTTAGTAGATGCTGGCATAAAAGTTTTACCAAACTATCCTCAAGCTACAATAATTATTTGCGGTGAATGTATGCCAAAAGATTATAAATACAAACAAAAAATGATGGATAAGATTAAGGATGCCAAATTAGAAGAAAGAATTTTATTTATAGGTAAACAGTCATTTGATGAATTACCGAAAATTTTTCAAGGCATGAAAGTTGTTGCTGCTTTGAGTCGAAATGAAGGTTATGGTTTGACTCCGCTTGAAGGAATGGCTTCTGGAGCAGCTGTAATTACTAGTGAAGAGGGCGCGTGGAAAGAAATTATCAGAAATAATATTGATGGGTTTTGTATCCCAACCGATAATTTAGAACTTACAGAACTAAAACTAGAAGAATTAATATCAAATAATGACAAAACAAGAGAAATGGGACTTAATGCAAATAGAAACATAGCGGAAAATTACTCAATTGAAAATGAAGCTAGAAAAATTATTGAATTTGCTGAAAACATAAATTGAAATAACTTTTATGGAAAAAAGTAGAGTTTTATTTAACGAGAAGTGCAGTATTTGTAACTTCGAAATCAAACATTACAAAAAACGTTCGTCATTACACTTCGAAGACTGCAGCGCAATGGAAGATAAATATTTGAAAGCATTGTATGTCCAGTTTTCAGATGGGACTGAGTTAAAAGGAGTCGATGCTTTTATTTATGTTTGGTCTAATACAAGAGGGTATAACTGGCTAGCAAAAATCATCAGGCTGCCTATAATTTTTCAAATAGCTAAATTTTGTTACATACCAATTGCATTTATTATATTTTGGCGTTTTAAAATATTCGGTTAAGTTTAGCTTCTCAATGTTTTTCTATTAGAATATACATCCGATTTAGACGTGTAGCTCAGTTGGTTAGAGTATCTCGGTGACATCGAGAGGGTCGGTGGTTCGAATCCACTCACGTCTACCATTTTTTAAAGGAGATTTTTCATGTTTGAGTTAAGCATATTTAATACAGCGCAAATATTCGACCAAATATTTGCTTTTGCTTGTGTATATTTACTTACGAGTTTAAGTGCAAAAATTCGTTTTTATGGATTTGTAGTAGGTTCAATAGGATTTATTCCTGGATCTTATCTTTTAATCGTAACGGAGCTTTGGTGGCTTTTAGCTGCAACTCCAATATGGGTATATATTAATTATCGTGGATTAGTGAATAACTGGAGGGAGTTTAGAGCAAGCGTTTAGATGTCTACGATTAATGTTTAGAAAATTTTAATTTCCTTATAACTTGATTCTCATCTAACATTTCTTATATGAACAAATTACTAGAATCTTTTCTTCGATCTGATCATGCGGGCGAGGTAGGCGCTGTTTATATCTATAAAGGTATTCTTACTATTGCTAATGATCCCGATTTAGTTGAATTCTCAACTCGTCATTTAGCTACTGAAAAAGAGCATCTTCGAAAGATAGAGGAAGTATTACCAGTTAATAAACGTAGCAAGTTAGTAGGCTTATGGAAAATAGCTGGATATTTGCTTGGTTTTTTACCTGCTTTAATTAGTTCAAAAATAGTTTTTGCGACTATTGAAGCTGTTGAAGCTTTCGTCGAAGAACACTACGAAGATCAGTTGAAGTATTTACGAGCTCAACCTAATCCTGATAATGCTTTAATCGATCTTTTACAATCCTGCCAAGATGATGAAATCGAACACAAACTTGAATCAGGACATAAAAAGCAACTTACCCCTGGTTTCTTTTTAAAAATTTGGATCAAAATTGTTGGAGGTGGTTCAGCTTTTGCCGTTAAAGTTGCAAAAGTTATTTAAAGCTTATGAGCTTTCATGAGCTTGTCGAAAAAGATATTACTTGTCCATTTTGTTGGGAATTAATTCCAATTTTAGTTGATCCAAGTGAATCACAAACTTATACCGAAGATTGTTCAGTGTGCTGTCATCCAATTCTTATTAAAACAGAAATATTTGGCAACGATATCTCTGTTTTAGCAACACAAGAAGACGAAGGGTTTTAATTATCTTTTAGTTGCAATCTAAAACATTTTAAATATACTGTATATATATACAGTAAAAATAATTTAGATGAATGTTAAAAATTTAGGCCATCTTGCCGACTCAAATAAAAGCTCAACTAAGATTCCAATTTTTACTGAGCAAGTAAAAGTTGGTTGGCCAAGTCCAGCGGACGATTACATAGAACGACCAATAGATTTAAATGAATATTTAGTTAGCAATGCAGCGGCTACTTATCTAGTTAGAGCTAGCGGCGATTCGATGATTAATGCCGGTATAAATGATGGAGCTATATTAGTGGTAGATAGAAGCGTAGAACCCCAACACGGTAAGATAGTTATTGCTTCAGTCAACGGTTCTTACGCTTGTAAAAGATTGCAATTATTTCCAGAACCATTTTTATTATCTGAAAACATAAAGTATCCACCCATAAAAATAGAAAAAGATGAAGATCTTGAAATTATGGGAGTTGTCTTAGCTGCAATAAATCAATTTTAGTTCATACATGTTTGCTTTAGTTGATTGCAATAGTTTTTATGCCTCCTGTGAACGCGTGTTTAGACCTGATTTAAGAAATAAACCCGTCGTTGTGTTATCTAATAATGACGGTTGTGTAGTTGCCTTATCGAAAGAGGCTAAGAATTTAGGTATTAAAATGTGTGATCCTTGGTTCAAAATTGAAAAGGAATATAAACAAAAAGGAGGAATTGCTTTCTCTTCAAATTACGAACTGTACGCAGATATTTCATCCAGGATTATGGATATTCTTGAACAACTATCTCCACGTGTTGAAATTTATAGCATTGATGAAGCTTTTTTAGATCTGTCTGGAGTTAGCAATTGTCTAGATTTAGATATTTTTGGCAGAGATTGTTTGGAGACTATAAAAAAATGGACAGGCATGCCGGTTAGAGTAGGAATCGGTCCCACTAAAACCTTAGCCAAAGTCGCTAGCTTTGGAGCGAAGAAATATCCTAAAACTAATGGTGTCGTAGATCTATCTTCAAAAGATAGACAAATTAAATTGATGAAATTAATGCCAGTAGAAGAAGTTTGGGGTGTTGGCAGAAAAATACATCGGCATTTAAATGGTATAGGTATTAAAAATGCTTATGAATTGTCTCAATTGGATCTTAATTTCATTAGGAGTAAATTTAATATAGTTTTGGCTAAAACAGTTAGAGAATTAAGAGGGGAAGTTTGTATTGATTTAGAAGAAGAAGCCCCTACAAAAAAGCAGATTGTTGTGAGCAGAACTTTCAATAGCCGTGTAACAAACTTAAAAATGTTACACGAAGCTGTTAGTGATTACGCGGCTCGAGCAGCTGTAAAACTGAGAAGAGAAAACCAAACTTGTAAAGTTTTGTCTGTTTTTATTAGAACTAATCCATTTCGAAAACAGGACATACAGCATCGAGAAATTATTTCAGTGCCTTTCATTTTGCCAACCAACGATTCAAGAGATTTAATCAGAGCAGCAAAAAAAGGTATGGATAGAGTTTATAGAGAAGACTTTCAATACAATAAAGCAGGAATAATGCTAAGTGATTTTTATGACGAGGGCGTTTCTCAATTAGATTTATTTAATAGTCAAGAACGAAAAGAGCTTGATAAAAAATTAATGCAAACCATTGATAAAATAAATCGTACCAGTTTAGGACCAATAACTTTTTTAGCCCAAGGAATTAAAAAAGAATGGTCAATGAAGCGAGAAATGCAGTCTCCCAGATATACAACAAGCTGGAACGACCTGCTTGAGGTTGGTTAAGACTTATCAGAAAACCAATCAACAGAAGAGGCAGTGTCTTCGATTTTATCTGTTACTCCTAAAATCAAACAAAATAGTGCCATTCTGATCAAAAGTCCGTTATCAGTTTGTCGATAAATGGCTAGATTAGGATTTTGGTTTAAATCATCATCCAACTCGTTGGCATCTTTTCTAGAGTCTCTTGGTAAAGGATGCATAATGATAGTATTAGGTTCACAGTTTTTTGTATAAATCTCCTGATTCAGAGACATTAGTCCTTTATATTTATTGGCTTCAGATACATTCTTAAATCGTTCTTCTTGAATGCGCGTCATATAAATAATGTCCACATCTGCAATGCCTTCTTTAATATCTTGAGTTTCAAGAATAGAAATATTATTTTTTTTAAATTCATTAATTAGAAAGTCAGGTAACCTTAATTTGTCAGGAGAAACAAGCTTTATAGAAATATTTGTATAAAGCATAAGAATTTTGCAAAGGGAGTGAGCGGCTCTTCCAAATTTTAAGTCTCCAATTAGCGCAATACGAACTGTATCTAATTTCTTATTATGCGACTCTAGCTCTTTTTTAATTGTGAAGAGATCTAACAGGGCTTGACTAGGATGTTCATTATCTCCATCTCCACCATTTATAACGGGAACCCTGGAGGCCTCGGCGAATTCAGCAACTGAGCCTGCTAAAGGATGTCGCATAACAATTACATCGCTATAACCACTCAAGACTCTCGAAGTATCATATAGAGATTCTCCTTTTGCTAAGGAAGTTGCTTCTATTTCTGTTGTTTCTCTGACTTCTCCACCAAGCATATTAAATGCGCTTCCAAAACTTATTCTAGTTCTAGTACTGGGCTCGAAAAACATATTGCTCAATATGGCACCTTGAAGGACCTTGGTAATTTTTTGCCGGGATGCGAAAGGAACTAGGGAATCAGCAGTTTTAAAAATTAAATCTATATCCTTCCTATCAAACTGATCTATGGAGAGGATATTACTACCTAGAAACTCCATTGGCGTGAATTCTATCACTATCTTTTAAAATAAAGATACAAATATTAATAAGATTTAAGTATTTATAAAAAAACAATTTTTCTAGTATTATTAAATTATGTCGAAGGATTGTTTAATTTTGAATGGAGATGGAAGGCCTCTTAGTTATTTTCCACTTTCTTCTGTTGATTGGAAAACTGCAGTTAAATTAGTTATAACGAGAAACGTAATAATAATTAAAGAACATGAGGATTGGATCGTAAGATCACCTTCTACTTCATTTAAGGTACCCAGCATTGTGATGCTCAGAAAATTTCATAGGTTTTCAAAGAAGGTTAAATTTTCCAGATCTAATGTCTTCTTAAGAGATATGTTCACATGTCAGTACTGCAATGATGTATTTGAAAAAAAGGAATTAACAATTGATCATCTGATTCCTAAAAGTAAAGGCGGGATTACTTCTTGGGAAAATGTAACTACCTCGTGTAAAAGTTGTAATTTAAAAAAAGCCGATAGTATTCCAAAAGTTTTACCAAAAGCAGAAAAGCCGTCTCATAGACAGTTAATTAGGGGACAAGAAAAAGCAAGCGGTCAAAAAATTTCACCCGATTGGCAAGAATACATTGTTGCCTAGTAGTCTTTATTTAAATATTCGATTACTAGCTTTTCAGTCAATACTTCAGGCAAAATTATTGGTTTTTTATTCTTTGAGGGATAAAAAACATAAAGAGGAATGCCGCTTCTACCATATGACTCTAGCAAATTAAAAATTTCATCATTTCTGTTCGTCCAATCGGCTTTTATGTAGGAAATTTTTTTTGTTTTAATCAAGTTATTAAAAGCCTCACCATTAAGAGCTACTTTTTCATTGACTTTACAAGTGATACACCAATCAGCTGTGAAATTTAAAAATACTGGACCTTCATTTATTTTGGTATTTAATTCTGACACCGAAAAAGCTTGTTGTTTATTAGTCGAATCAAAATTTTCAATTGGAAGCAAATATAAGATGGTTAATAGACAAAGAAAAATTAATGGAAAATTAAATTTGTTATTGGAAGAAATAAAATTATTGAAGTTATTTAAACCAATTAAAATTAATATAATGGAAACTCCTAATAAAACTTTCAAAAGATCTATTTCAGAAATTTGATTGCTTAATACCCAGAATAACCACAGTGCAGTAAGACTCATTGGAATAGCCATAAATTTCTTGAAACTTTCCATCCATTGACCTGGTTTAGGTAAAAATTTAAGTAAGTTTGGTTGAAAACTAAGAATTAAGTAAGGGAAACAGAATCCTAATCCTAATGATAAGAAGATCAAAAATGAATAAATACTAGGCTGAATAAGAGCGAAACCAATTGCAGATCCCATAAAAGGGGCTGTGCAAGGTGTTGCAACAAGAACTGCAAGAAATCCCGTACCAAATGAATTACTGTAGCCATTTGAAGCAGTCATCAAATTACCTAAACGAGTAAAGACAGAACCAAAGGCTACTGAGGAAATAAACAGGCCGCTCATAAACACAAATAAATAAATAAGAGAAGTAACAAAAATTGGAGACTGTAATTGAAATCCCCAACCAATCTGTTCTCCACTATTCCTTATCAAAAGTATAATTAATCCAATAGCAAGAAAAGTAATTAGTGTTCCTGCAGAAAAGACTAACCCATGTTTTTTTACTTCTGAAGGACTATCAGAAATTTTAAGAAAATTTAAAATTTTTAAGGAGATAACAGGAAAAACGCATGGCATCAAATTCAAAATTAAGCCTCCTAAAAAAGCAAAAATAATTGCTAAAAATGGTGATAAACCATCAAAATTAGATTTTTTTGGCAATTGAGTTTCAAATTGATAAGAAGTTTTAGATGTTTCTCCAAGGAATTGAAGTAATCCTGAAACATTAACAAAATTATTACTAGAGTCTAATTTAAATGAAGATAAAGATGCACTATTGTTATTTCTTTCAATTAATTGATCTTTTGAATAATCAATCAATCCAGACTCATCTGGGAAAAAAATAATATCATCTTTGACATGTCTGTCAGGAAGCTCAAAAGAAAGGACCAAACTATTATTTATATAAGTTGCACTAATATTTTTTTTGAAAACTTTTGGAATATTTTTGTTGAAAGAATCATTCATTTCTAAAGCATTTTTATTAGAAATAGGATTTTTATTGATGTTAGTTTTTATGAAAGCTTCCTGTGGCAAACAAACATCAGCACATGCCAACCATTTGGTCGATAAAGAGATTTCCGAATCATCATTAATTTTTCCAGAAGAACTTAGCTTGAAAAAGACAATTACTTCATCGTTATATCCAAAAGTCATCAAAGGTGGATAGGGGATTTTTTCGGGTTGCGGCCAAAATGGTCCATCAATTTTAAACCCATCGGGCAAAGTCCATTCAAATGAAGCTTTTTCTCCAGAGTCCCCTGGATTTTTCCAGTAAGTATGCCAGCCAGGATCTAATTTAAATTTTACTCCGAGCAGGTATTCTTGATTTGATTCTGAAGATCCGACGTCATAATAAATTTCAACACTTGAGTTTGAAGCATAACCAATATTTCCTGCATTAGAAAATGAAGAAAATAAAAAAAATAATATGAATTTTAAATATATAAAACTTCTACGAATTTCCATACTGAGAACTGACTGTAGTCAAATCAAATCCCGCCAATTTTGAAGTTTTATTGATTTTTTCGATAGCCGGGGTATTAAATATAATATCTTTATCAGCTGGAGTTATTAACCATGAACCTTTTAATATCTCCTTTTCCAGTTGACCTTTGCTCCAGCCGGTGTAACCAAAAGAAACTAAAAATTCCTCTGGTCCGTTATCATCTAAAATACTTTTAATTAAATTTATATCAGTAGAAATAGAAAGTTTATCGTTAATAGAGATCAGTTCTTCGAATCTACTATCTTTTGAATGGATAATATAAACAGTCATTGGCTCAACCGGACCGCCGATAACTATTTTTTCTTTATTTAACTTTGCTTCTATTTCTTCGCTTGCGGAAGAAAAGAAATCCTTTAGTCTTATTTCAACCGTTCTGTTTATGATAATGCCAAAAGATCCTTCGTCATTATTTTCGCAAAGGTAAATTAAAGTTTTAGAAAAATAATCTTTATCGTTTTCAGAGTTACAAAAATAAAGAAACTTATCCTTTAAATTATTATTCATTATGCTTATTTATATTAAACTAAAGAATTCTTGTAAAATCCTCTATAGAAATGAATGATACATCAACAAATACTGTTTCAGTTGAGTTATTTGAGCAACATAAAAAACGCTTGAGTAGTCCTCTGTTATTGTCTTCAAAAGATATCGATTCGCTTAAAGGCTCTATAAAGAAACTTTTAGATCAAAATAATGCGACATTAATTGCCCATTACTATGTGGACAGCCACATTCAATCTTTGGCAGAAGAAGTAGGAGGCTGTGTATCAGATTCTTTAGAAATGGCTAAGTTCGGAAAAAATTCTGATGCAGAATTATTAGTAGTTGCTGGCGTAAAATTTATGGGTGAAACAGCAAAAATTTTAAGCCCTGAAAAAAAAGTCATCATGCCAACACTAGAGGCAACTTGTTCATTAGATATTGGTTGTCCAGCAGAAGAGTTTGAAAATTTTTGTTCCGATTATCCTGATCGTGAAATAGTCGTTTATGCAAATACATCTGCTAAAGTAAAAGCATTAGCGGATTGGGTTGTAACATCAAGTATTGCTGTAGATGTGATAGATCATCTAGATAGTTTAGGTAAGAAAATAATTTGGGGACCAGATAAACATTTAGGAAGTTATATACAAACAAAAACAAGCGCAGATATGGTTTTGTGGAATGGCTCTTGCATCGTTCATGATGAATTTAAGTCCGATGGTTTAAAGCAAATGAAAGCAATTCATCCTGATGCAAAGGTTTTAGTTCATCCAGAATCACCAAGTGAAGTAGTTAGAATTGCAGATATGGTCGGCTCAACCAGCCAGATTTTAAAAGCAGCAAAGGATTCATCTGCAAAAAAATTTATTGTTGCTACAGATAAAGGAATTTTTTATCAACTGATAAAAAATAATCCTAATAAAGAATTTTACGAAGCTCCTACAGCGGGCGAAGGAGCAACCTGTAAAAGCTGTTCTCAATGCCCTTGGATGGGACTAAATTCTCTAATTAATTTGAAAGAAGTTCTTGAGAATTTAAATAATGAAATAATTGTAGACTCGCGTATTTCTAATTTAGCAAACAGATCTTTATCGAAAATGATTAATTTTGCTAACTAAAATAATGATCGATAAAGATATCTTAATTAAGAGTGTTAAAAATGCTTTGAAAGAAGATAGAGTTAACAAAGATTTAACTCATAAAGTTTTAGGTAATGAGGCAATAAAAAAAATTAATGCTGTATTAACAAACAAAGAAGAGTTAATACTTTCAGGAATTGATTGGTTTAATCACTCATTTAAGCTCATAGACAAATCAATAAGAATTAAATGGTATTTTAAGGAGGGAGATTTTATTCCGCCTAGTCAGGAAATATGTAAAGTATCAGGAACAGCAAAAACAATCTTATCATCTGAAAGAACAGCAATAAATTTTATTCAATTTATGTCAGGTATTTCAACCAAAGCTAAGTCATACTTAGATATTTTAAATAATGAAAAGATTCAGCTTTTGGATACTAGAAAAACATTACCTGGATTGCGTTATGAACAAAAATACGCAACAAAAATAGCAGGTATAAAAAATCATAGATTTAGTCTCTCTGATGGAATGATGCTTAAAGACAATCATCTTAAAACTTTAGGTGGAGTTGATTTAATAAACTATAAACACAACCAAACAAATAAATTTTTTTTTGAAATTGAAGTTAAAAAAATAAAAGAAATAGAACCAGCACTTTCCCTAAAGCCAGACATTTTAATGTTTGATAATTTTTCTTTAAGTCAAATAAAAAAAGGAATAAAGATTGTTAATCAAAGAGCAAAGATAGAGGTATCGGGTTTAAAAAATGAGAAGGATTTAATCAATCTTTCAAAGTTAAACATTGATTTTATTTCAATGGGTGATCTTACAAAGAATATTTCATCTATAGATTTTTCACTTAATATTATATGAGTTTATTTAATAACTTTATTTTTATGATTTTTATTACGATCATAATTAATTCATGCGCAGAAGAAATAATATTTGAAGATAAATATCCAAATAAAAATTATTTAGAAATAAGTTTTTGCTCTTTTATAAACAATTCATCTGTTTCTAGTTTGTCTGAAAATCTAAATAATTTAAATAATTTGAACGATTCTTATCTAGACAAAAAAGTTTTAAGAACTTTTTATCTTGATCCTTTATTTGAAACAGAAACATATGATTTTATTTGGTTTGATGAATTTTCTTCAAAGCTTCTTTATTTGGAATACGAAAATTTATTTAAAAGAGTAAAAAAATATATCAATTGGAATGATGATTTTTTAGAAAAAGTTGATTGTGTTGGTAATGATAAGCAATTATTTTATAAAGCATATGAAAAAAATATCATGATAGCTTTTTCAGAAAAATTTAAAAAAAATGTGAGCTTTTGCAAATTTTTACCGAATGTAAACTTATTTGATCTTGAACAATTTTTAGAAAACGATTTTTCATCTAGCGCTCAATTAAGCATATTGATTTCTGAATCTGAAATAGAGAATTTCGATTTTGTTCTTGATGAAAATTATATTGATTCGAAAGATTATCAAACCGCTGCATCTCAAATAGGATTCCTTGTTAGTTGTAATGAAGAAATTTCTGATTCTTTTCTAAATGGATTAAAGTTTGATGCCTATCCTATTTATAATTAAGAAATAAGATATTAATTGTCGCTTTGTTTATAATTAAATGATGAAATTTAAATTAAAAATATTATCTATTTTTTTCTTTTTAGCTTTTACAATCCCAATAACCGCAGATGAAACATCCTATGATTTTTCATCGCTTTCCAATTTTTTACAAAAAGAAATTAAGAAGGGGAGATATCCAGGATTTTTAACTTTAATCCAGAAGGATGGAAAACTGATTTATTCTGAAGTTTTAGGGTATAACGACGTAAAAAATAAAATATCTTTAAAAAGAGATTCTTTATTTAGAATTTATTCAATGACAAAACCTGTTACAGGGGTAGCTCTTATGATTGCTGTTGATAAAGGTCTTCTAAAACTCTCTGATCCTGTATCTAAATATATTCCTGAATTTAAAAATACTAAAGTGCTTTTAAGCAATAATAAAATTGAAAATCTTGAGAGAGAAATAACGCTGTTAGATTTAGCAACTCATACCTCAGGACTTGCTTATACTTTTAGTATAAAAGGAAAATTACAAGATATATATCTCGAGGAAAAAATATATCCTTACTTTGCGCTTGATTCTCTTAATAACGACTTAAAACCTGACAAAATCTACAAAGATATTTGTAGTTTTAGTAAAAAGGTTGCTTCTGTGCCATTGGCACATCAGCCCGGAGAAAAATGGACCTATTCTATTGGAATGGATATTTTAGGTTGCGTTATTGAGAAAGCTTCAAATAGAAGTTTTGGTGATTTTTTAAAAGCTAATATTTTTGAGCCTCTTGATATGGAAGATACCTTTTTTCGGGTTCCTGAAGACAAAAGAGACAGGATGACAAATTTATATGCACATCATAATGCTTTCAGAGCATTCAATGTGGACAAACCAGCGGATTTAAAAGGTAAAAAACCAAAAATGTACTTGGTAGATTCTCCCGAAAATAGTCTCTTTTATAAAGAAGTAAAAGTTGAAGATGGTGGGTCTGGGCTGGTTTCAACCGCAGATGATTATTTAAATTTTGCCGAAATGCTTTTAAATAAAGGTGTTTATAAAGGTAAAAGAATACTATCAGCTAATTCTTTTAACACCTTAACGAGTGACCAGTTAGATGAAAATAATTCTATTTTTCCTGGATTAGGTCAGGGTATTACTTTGGGCGTTGTTTTAGATAGTGAAAAAATTCGTCTTAACAGAGGAGATAATTCTTTTTTTTGGGGAGGAGCAGCTAAAACTAAATTTTGGGTTGATCCAAAAAATAATATAACAGTTGTTCATATGACCCAATTGATTGGTACTCCAAGAGATCTAACAAATCAAATTGACAAAAGGATCTACAAAGAAATTAATAGATTTGAAAAACTTAATCAAAAAACAGGATATTAGAAAAAAACTCTTAGATCTTCTTTCTAGAAGAGAACATTCTAGATATGAGCTTCTGACCAAATTAAAACATAGAGTTGAACTTCAGAGTGCTTTAGAAGAAGAAATCAATAAACTATGCGCAGAAAACCTACAAAGCGATTTCAGGTTTTCTGAATCATATATACGATCAAGGTATAATTCAGGATTTGGTCCAACAAGAATAAAATATGACTTGTTAGTTAGAAGAGTTAAAGAATCAGTTATTTCAAGCGTTTTTAATGAAATTGATTTGGATTGGATGGAAAAATTAAAAAAAGAAAAAATAAAAAAATATGGCAATTCTTCATCGGAAAATATGCAAGAATTATCTAAAAGAATAAATTTTTTTATTCAAAGAGGATTTGAAAAAGAAATGATTAATAAAGTTATAAATTGAGCTATCTAGTATTAGCAAGGAAGTGGCGACCCAAACTTTTTAGCGAGGTTGTAGGGCAGGACCATGCTGTTCAAGCTTTAAAAAACTCGATTGTAGATGAAAAAGTAAACCAAGCTTATATATTTAACGGTACTAGAGGCGTAGGAAAAACTTCTATAGCTAGAATTTTAACCAAAGCGCTTAATTGTGAAAAACATATAAATGGTGAACCTTGTGGGAAATGTGATCATTGTCTTGCAATGAATGAAAATTCTTCAATAGATTTTCAGGAAATAGATGCTGCCTCTAGACGGTCTAGGGAAGAAACAATGAATTTATTAGAAACAGTTCCTTATTTGCCTGCTTCATCTAAATACAAAGTGTATTTGATAGATGAGGTCCATATGCTTACCAAAGAAAGTTTTAATGCTCTATTAAAAACCTTAGAAGAGCCTCCGCCTCACGTTATTTTTATGTTTGCCACTACAGAAATAGATAAGGTTCCAGCAACAATATTATCCAGATGTTTGCAATTAAATTTAAGGCTTTTATCCGAAGAAGAGATTGTCAAACAACTATCCGAAATATTCAAAGAAGAAAAAATTTCTTTTGATGACGAATCGTTAAAGATAATTTCTAAATCCGCATCTGGAAGTATGAGAGATGCTTTAACAATTTCAGAAAAAGTTATTTCTTATTGTAATGGAAAATTAAAAAAAGAAGACGTACAGACACTCCTCGGCATTCCTAGCGAGGAAAAAGTCTTTGCTCTATTAGACATCTTAAAAGACAGAGATTCAAAAGGTCTTTATGAGTTTTTTGAAAACTTTGATGAAAATGATTCCTGTCAAAATTTATTAGAATCTTTAATGAAATCAATACAAGAAATTTCTTTGATGCAATTTAGTTCAGACAAAGAATCAAATTTATCTAAATTTGCAGAGATGAGCCCTGAATACTTGCAATTGATTTATCAAATAGGACTATCCAATAAGATTTATTTTGAAACTTCTAGCGATCCAAAAGGATTACTATCTATGACTCTAATAAAAATGATTGCTTTTTGTCCTGAAGAAAAAAAAAATTTTAAATTAGCGAATTTAAATTCTTTAAAAGATGAAGGTCTTTTTAATTGGGATGATGTATTAAAAAAAATTGACCTATCAGCTCTACTTAATCAAGTTTTATCTTTTTCGTCAGCCAAAAAAGATAAAAAAACTTTAATAATTTCTCTACCGAAAGAAAAAATTGAAAGAATAAATGATGAATATAAAAAAGAGATAGCATCAAGTTTAAATATTTTCTTCAATGAAATTTTAGAAATATCATACGATACAAATGTAGATGTAAATAAAACTCCAGCACTTATTAAAGAAAAATTAGATTTAAAAAGAACAAATGAGGCAGTCGAGATGATATCAAATGATGAAGGTTTTAAAAAAATAAGTTCTGAATTTGAGACCGACATCAAAAACATTAGTAAAAAATGAAAATTAGTGAAAACATAGAATCGCTTATAGACGCTTTAAAAATTTTACCCGGCGTAGGTCCAAAAAACAGCTAAAAGGATGGCATTGAATTTATTGAGTACAAACAAACAAGGGGCTGAATTGATTTCAAATTCAATCAATATAGCTCTAGACACAATTAGACCATGCCAATGTTGCGGAGTTATTAATGATTTAGAAATATGTAATATTTGTTCTAGCAAGACAAGAGATAATGATCTTTTATGTATTGTTGAATCAACTTCAGATTTGTTTTCAATCGAAGAGACAAGAGAATTTTCTGGTAAATATTTTGTATTGAACGGATTGTTATCCCCAATTGAAAATATAGGACCTGATGATTTAAGAATTTCTAAATTAATTGAGATCTGCGAAGAAAGAAATGTTAAGGAAGTTATAATTGCTTTAAATTCTACATTAGAAGGTGAAGCAACTACTTATTACTTATTAGACAAATTAGAAAAAACAGATATTAAAATATCAAAATTGGCTCAAGGGGTACCTGCTGGAGGAGACCTAAATTATGTTGATAATAACACTCTCAAACAAGCTTTTTCTTGGAGAAGAGAATTGGAAAAAAATAAATAAGTTACATGGCTATAAAATCAGATAAATGGATAAGAGAAATGTGTAAGGAAAATCAAATGATTTCTCCTTTTGTAGACTCTCAAATAAAATTAGACAAAGGAACAGATAGAAAATTGATATCGTTTGGGTTATCAAGTTACGGTTACGATGTTAGATGCTCAAGGAAATTTAAAATTTTTACTAATATTAACTCTGCTACAGTAGATCCAAAAAATTTTGATCCAGACAGTTTCGTAGATTATGAAGGTGATGAATGTATTATTCCGCCGAACTCCTTTGCATTAGCGAGCACAATAGAATTTTTTAAAATTCCGAGGAATGTTTTAACTATTTGTCTTGGGAAATCTACATATGCTCGGTGCGGAATCATAGTTAATGTTACACCTCTGGAGCCTGAATGGGAGGGCCACGTAACTTTGGAGTTTTCTAATACAACTAGCCTGCCTGCAAAAATTTATGCCGAAGAGGGAGTTGCACAGATGTTATTTTTTCAGTCAGATGAAGATTGTGAAGTTAGTTACAAAGATAGAGGTGGAAAATATCAAGGTCAAGAAGGAGTTACTCTTCCAAAAGCTTAGATTGAAGATTCCAAGTTAAGTCTTGAGCGCCAAAATCTTGATAAATTTTATAGGTTGTATAATTTATCAGAGGATCAAACCAAAGAGTAAATCCTTTATCGTCATCTCGAATTTCACTAAATTTTATTTTATTTGCATTAGTGTCTTGGTCGGCATCAATACTGTCTTCTATTTTGAATACTTTCTCTTTTATTTTTCCTTTATCTAAATAATTGAATTTAAGATTTATAGGTAATTCCTTATCTACCAACGATAGCTTAGACTGGATTTGCAGAGTTAAATTATCGAAGAATCTGCAATCAGAAAAATTTTCGCATTTAAAAGGTATCGTTCCCTTTTCTCTATTGTATTCATAAACAATTTCATTTTTGTCATAATCAACTAAGAAAGATTGTTTCTCTTTTCTAAATCCTCCGAAAGCTCTAGTTTTTCTAAAAGCATTCAATAAAAAAACCTTATCGTCTTTAATTTTAAAAGTAGCTTCCTGTGTAACTTGAAAAACAGAATGTTCAATTTTTGAAGACATTTTCCATATATTGTTTTCAACATTTACTAATGATTCTTCAGCAGAATTACTTCCTGAATTATAAAAAGTAGAATATTCTTTTAAGTTGTATGCGCTTATATTGAAAGAACAAACTAAAAGAAAACTAAAAAATAACTTCTTTACTTTTTTGATCAGACTTTCCATTTATTAAAATATTATTCTTATTTAAAATTATCTTTTTGGTTGCTATTAGACTACAAATTTTAGGTAAAAGTTTGTGTTCAATTTCATGAGTCTTAGCTAATAATGAATCGTAATTATCATGTTTTTTAACCTTAAATTTTGAAAATCCTATTATTCTGCCAGTATCTAAGCCTTCATCTACTAAGTGAACAGTGGCACCATGAAATTTATCTTTATTTTCTAAAACTTTCTCATGAGTGTTTAATCCTGGGTATTTTGGCAAAAGTGATGGATGTAAATTAACAATTCTATTTTCATATTTCTTGATAAAATCTTTACTTAAGATTCTCATAAAACCAGCAAGAACAATCAAATCAAAATTTATTTGTTCCAATTTCTTGCTTAAAGTTGCATCAAATTCTTGTCTAGTTTTGAAGGCTTTATGATCTAAGGTCAAAATTGGAATATCGCTCTGCGATGCTCTTGCAAGACCAAATGCATTTGGATTATTAGAAAACACTAGCTCTATTTTAAACGGACAGTCAGAGCTTTTACTTGCATTTATTAAAGCCTGCAAGTTGGAACCATTTCCAGAAATGAAAACAGCTAACTTAAATTTCTTCATTTTTTATGTTTAATAGATATTTACTGAAGAATCTCCTTTTTTCAAATTAGAACAAGAGCCAATAATTTTAAAACCGATTTTTAGTTTAGTAAGTGATTTTATTGTTTTTTCTAATTCATTTTCATTTATTACGATGACCATTCCATTACCGCAATTAAAAGTATTTAACATTTCTTCGTCAGACAAATTAGATGCTTCTTGTAAAAGCGAAAATAATTCTTTATTGAAATTAAACAAAGAATTCTTAAAAAGATTAATTTTTATATTTTCAGGGATTATTCTTTTCAAATTACCAATAAGTCCTCCGCCAGTGATATGAGCTATTGATTTTAAATCTATATTTTTTTGCAATTCAAGAATCTCTTTTACGTAAATTTTTGTTGGATTGAGCAATATTTCACCTAAATTTTTACCTTTTATTTTTGATTTTAAATTTAATTTTTTTCTTTTTATTAACTCTCTAATTAGAGAAAAACCATTTGAATGCACCCCAGAAGACTTTAGCGAAATCAGTAAATCACCATTTTTTAATTTATTTTTCCTCAAGATATTTTTTTTCTCAACTACTCCAACGCTAAATCCAGCAAGATCATATTTTCCTTTCGGAAATGCATTGGGATGCTCTGCAGTTTCTCCGCCGATTAAAGAACAATTTGCGATTTTACAACCTTTAGCAATTCCTTTAATTATTTCTTTCGCTTTTAAAAGATTAATTCTTTCCGTGACTAAATAATCAAGAAAAAACAGTGGCTCTGCACCACAAGTAATAAGATCGTTTACACACATAGCAACTAAATCTTGACCAATCGTAGAATGATTTTTCATGAGCTCTGCTATTTCAATTTTAGTTCCTACTCCGTCAGTAGCACTGACAATCAATGGGTCTTTGTATTTAGACGGTATTGAGGTAATTGCTGAAAACCCTCCAATACTTTCCATTATTTCTACTCTGCTAGTCTTTTTAGCGAAAGGTTTTATAAGATTAACTAAAGCATCTCCTTTCTCGATATCAACACCAGAAGTTTTGTATGAGATTTTATTTTTTTTGGACAAGATAAACCTATTGACGGAATTTAAAGAAAATTATCTGAATAACATTATAATTCAATATCAGCATGAAACCTTTAATAAAAAATCTTTATCTTCTAATTTTTTTGAGTTTTTTTTCAACTCATTTATTAAGTTCTTTTCCAAATGAGCACGTAATCATTTTGGATGATGAAAAATCTAATACAAACAATTCTCTTAGAAAAGCTATTGATATATCTTCAATTAGAATTTTAGGAAGCAGAAGTGAATTCGATCAGCAAATAAATTTAATAAGAAATTTGCTTCCCCAAAAATATATTAAATCTTATGAATTTATTAACACAAATAAAATAAAGATCGTAGTGAACGCAAAACTTTTAAGAAAAAAATTTTTGGATAGTAATCTTTCTATTTCACTAGAAGAAAGATCTTCCATAGCAGCTTGGATTTTATGTAAAACAGATTTAAATTCTAAAAGTGAATATGATTCTTTGATTAATAAATGCGAGAATTTTAAAAAAGAATTGTCAGAATTATCAAATGAACGAGATATAAAAATAATTTTTCCAATTTTAGATTCAAATGATATTAGTTTTTTAGATTTAGAACAAAAAGAGAAAAGGTTGAATAACTCTTACATTAATACTAGATATTTAAGTGACGAATCTTTTTATTGTGAAGTAACTTTAACAGACGAAAATTGCTATAAAACTTATTCTTCAAAAAGTAAAAAAATAGATTTCTCTAAGAAATACACATCCAAAAATATCTACAACTTAACTGCTGATTCTCTCCAAAAAATGAAAAAAGTTTATCTCAATAAAAAAAATTTTAAACCTGTTTTTATTCGTATTTCAAATATTAAATCAATTGAAGAATATGATTTAGTTTCCCAAGAGTTAGAAAATATAATTTTTTTTGATGATCTTTCTCTCAATCAGTTAAATAATAATGATGTAATTTTTTCTACTAATCTTTTAGGAAAAATAAGCGACATTCAAAAGCTTTTCAAAAATAATCCAATATTAAGTATCAATTCTCTTAACTATGCAGAAATTTTTCTTGAATTCAATTCAATATAAAGTGTTAAAAGTAATACCAAATTTGCTTACAATTTTCAGATTTTTCTTGGTTTATCCAATAGTATTATTCATTTTGGATAATAATTTCTTATGGGCAATTTTTTTATATATCCTAGCGGCGATTACTGATTTTTTTGATGGATTGATAGCTAGAAAATTTGATCTTATAAGCGAATTTGGCAAAATTGCTGATCCAATTTCAGATAAAACACTGATACTGGGAGCTTTAATATCTTTATCTCTAATTGGAGAGATAGACTCGATAATGGCTTTTATAATTTTAGGCAGAGATGTTTTTGTTATTGTTGGTTTTATTTTAGCTTCTCTTTTAGTAAAAGATTATGAAGTTCGACCTCATTTTTCAGGAAAACTAAATGCACTATTTCTAATGATTTATTTAGGGTTAATAATCATTAATGCTTCAGGTTTTTTTATATTAAGAGAAATAATTTTTTTTCTAGAAATTCTTTTAATTATCACCATTATTTTAAGTATTTATAATTATTTAAAATATCCTGGAAGGGCGGTTTTTAAACAAATTTTTTAATTTATGATTCAAAAAACACTTAATTTAAGCCTAAATTATAAAATTCTGTTTGACGATATTAAAAGTTTAAGTTTCTGTGATGAAGTCAGAGATAAATCTGATGACTTTTTGTCCTCTGATAATCACTGTTTGATTCTAAAAGGCGATGAGCTTGTAAATTCCTATATTTTTCAAGCTATCTATAATGATTTAGAGAAAAATTCTAAATGTATATTTATTTCTATGAAAGATAATAAAAGTGAAGTCTTAAAAGATTTAGATAATTTTAGTCATATTTTCATTGATTCATTTAATGAATGTTTTGAAAATAAAATTTCTGAAATTGATTTATTCAATCTTTATAACTCATCAAAAGACAATAGTTCCAAATTAATACTTAGAGAAAATTCACTGACTCAGAAGAATATCCTCTTACCAGATTTAAAATCTAGAATAAATTCAAATATAGAACTAGTGATGCCAAAGCTAACTGATAAAGACAAGAAACATATTATAGAGATTGAACTAATAAAGAGAGGATTATCTATTAAAGAAAAAAACTTAGATTTCATTATGAATCATAGTTCGAGAAATCTTGAAACGTTACAAACATTAGTTAACAAACTTGATAAACTTACCATGGAAAGAAAGAAAAATATTTCTATTCCTCTTATCAAAGAGCTCATTTAATTGAGCAATTTATGCAGTCTAGTCTTAAATCTATTATGTTTTTTTCCAAAAAATAGAATTCTTTAAACAAAAAGTTTTTTAAGCTTAATTCTTTAGAAAAAATGCTAAAAAAGGAATTAAAATTAAAAATATTTGTTCTTACAAAATCAAGAAAAGTTTGTTCAAAATTTAAATACTCAACTTCAATTTCTTCGTTTCCAATTATTTCTTTTAATCGATTTAAAGCTTCTGATTGAGTTCCTAGATTATCAATAAGTCCATTATTTAATGCTTGCGTTCCAGTCCATATTTTTCCATCAGAAATTTCTTTAACTAATTCTGTAGCAATTTCTCTACCATCAGAAACAAGTTCAATAAAATCTAAATAAGCTCTATCAACGTAATTTTGAATATAATTTTTAAGATTTGAATCTGGATTTGAAATAAGTGAGGGATTAAATTCTGTTGTGCTTATTCCATCGTACTCAATTCCATAACTCGATAAGGCATCTTCGATCGAAGGCAGTAAAGCAAAAACACCTATAGAGCCAGTCACAGATAATGGGGTGGCCCAAATCTCATTAGCATTTGCAGATATCCAATAACCTCCAGAGGCAGCTACATCTGAAATTGATACTATTATAGGTATTTTTAGTTTTTTTAAATTAAGAAGTTCTTGTCTAATGATTTCTGATGCAAAGCCGCTACCACCGGGAGAATTAACTCGCAAAAGCAAACCTTTTATTTCAGGATCATTAGAAATTTCTCTAATTTTTTTTGCATAGAACTCACTAGAAATTTGATTTTCTTGAAAAGAACCATCAATTATTTCTCCATACGCATTAAGTATTACAATTTTATCGCTGGTTGGTTTGGGTGGCTTTTTTGATTTAAAGTAAGATTCAAGGCTTAGAATTTTAGGATCTGTGCTGTCTATATTATGATCAAGATTGTTTAAATCTATAAAATAATTACGTAATTCAACTCTATTTAATATTTCATCTACCAAACCATATTTTTTTGCTTTTTCGGCAGAAGTTAAATTTATATCAAAGTCATTAAAATTATTTATAAAGTAGTTAATGTCAATTTTAAGATTTTTTCTGTTTTTATTTATCTCTAAAATCCAATTATTCCAGAGGTCATTTAAAAAAACTTTTGATTGCTCTTTGTCTTCTAAAGACATTTCAGAATTAGTAAAGATCTCAGTTGCTGACTTGTAATCGCCTGCAACAAAAGTATTTACATTTATTTTATTATTGATTAAAAATTCTTTTAAATAAATCTGATATTTCTTGAATCCTTCCAAATAAACCATACCAAAAGGATTGAGTATTATTTCATCAGCATATGAAGCCAATAAATATTGCGACTGTGTAAAAAAATCTCCATAAGCAATAACTTTTTTTCCTTTCTCTTTAAGAAGATTAATTGATTTACCAACTTCATAAGCAGATACAGATGAAATGTTAAGATAAGAAACGTCAATAAAAATAATTTCAACATCATCATCTGTAGAAGCAATCTCAAAAGCCTTAACGACCTCATATATCGTTAAATTATTTTGAGGACTCAAATATGAGGAGTTTCGATCTGAAATATCATTTGTTTTAAGACTCAATATATGACCTTTAACGTTTACATTATCCTCTTTAAAAAAAGGAAATATAAATAGACCTATAAGAAAGATTGTTAAAAAAATGACAAAAAAGAAATTTATAATAATTCTTCTAATAAAATCTAATCTATCAACAATTTTGGTAAACATTGTAAAGATAATATCTGAACTTAGTAAAGTTTGAAATTATGAAATTAAAAAAAATATCAGTTTATGCATTTATTTTCATTTTAATTAGTTGCGCCAAACCTGATTTAGTAACGAGCGATAATAAAAAAATTTTTTTAGATGATTTATATGGTAAATGGGTAGTAATCAACTATTGGGCAGATTGGTGCCCACCTTGTATAAAAGAAATACCAGAATTGAATAAGTTAAATGCTAAATATAGTGATGAATTAAATGTTTTCTTATTTAATTTTGATAGGTTAGAGGGTGAGGAATTAAAAAACCAACTAAGAAAGATAGATGCAAAAGTTCCGTCGTTGGTAACCGATCCTCAAAGTATATATAACTTTACAATTCCAGAATCTTTGCCCGTTACTTTTGTCATCAATAAAAAAGGCGAGTTAAGTAATATTCTTCAAGGCCCACAAACTCTAGAGGAAATGGAAAAGGTCCTTAATCTTTAGTTAGGAAAAATTCAGGATTTAATTTTTCTCCTATAAAAATTACTTCAAAATGTAAATGAGGACCGGTTACTCTTCCAGTTGAGCCTATAAATCCAATTAATTCTCCTTTTTTAACTAGATCTCCTTCATTAACGACAATCTTTGCAAGATGCGAATAAGAAGTTTTAAAGTCAAATCCATGATCAATTAAAATATTGTTGCCTTTGTAGAAGAAATTTCTAGCTAAAATAACCAACCCAGATTCGGCGGCGTAAATTGGAGTTCCGCTTGCAGCAGCTATATCCAAACCTAAGTGAGGATTCCTTGGAATATTATTTATAAAACGCCTCACTCCATATTCACTTGAAACCACTCCTTCAGCAGGAAGGTGAAGAGGGAAACTTATATTTTCAGAATAAAATTTAGATTGGATTTTTTGTTTATAAATTTTAGACTCAGTTTTTATTCTTTCTAAATCTTTGTTAGAAATATTATTAAATTTTTTTTCTTTAATAATAATTTTTGATTCTCTAAAAATCCTATTATTAAGTTCAATCCCATCCTCGGCGTAAATCAAATCATCTGAAAAAAAAGAAATTGGAGTAATTATTTTTTTTACAGCTCCTTCGTAGCAAGAAATATTTTTTTTAAAAATATTTTTTTCTTTCTCATTGAATTTAAAAGTTTCTTTAATTAAGCCTCCCTTTTCTATAACAGAATCAGGAAAATTGCATTGAGGAGAAAGTGAAATCTTGCTAGCGCAACTAAGAAGACTGAGAAACAGTATAAGTAAAATTTTAATCAATTTTAGTAATCTTTGATTCTATTTCTGCTTTGGCAACAACGGAGGAAATTACATCTCCAATTTTTAAATTTTTTGAGTTTCTGATTATTTTTTGTGATGATTTAATTTTTGTAATCGAATATCCTCGAGCTAATATTTCTAAAGGACTGAGAGCTTCAAGCTCCTTCACTATTCCTTTAAAGGTTTCATTCTTAATATTCACCATATTTTTAGTCAGTACTTTAAGATTTTTGTCTAGGGCAGCAACTTGATTATTTGCTGTATTAATATAATTTTTAGGGTTTAGTTTTTTAATCGTAAGAACATTTCGTTCAATGAGATATTTTTTTTCATTTATAAATGAGTCCAACAAATATTTAAGCTTGTTAGTTAATTCGTCTGTTTTTAATAAATCTTCTTTTAATTTGGTTTGCGGATTTATTAAACTTTTTGAAGTCATATCTAAGGAGTTACTTAACATTAAGAGTTTTGAGCCTATTTCTTTTTTTAACTGACTTTTATAAAAAGTTATTGAATCTATTATGCTAACGTAGAATTCACTGATAATTTCTGCTGCAGATGAGGGAGTAGGCGCTCTTAAGTCGCTGACAAAATCACAAATTGTAAAATCTGTCTCGTGACCAACTGCACTGATCACAGGAATTTCGAATTCGAAGATCCTTCTAGCAAGTTTTTCAGAGTTGAAGCTCCATAGGTCTTCCAAAGAACCTCCGCCTCTTGCAATTATAATTGCATCTATATTTTCTTTTTTATGTAATTTAAGAATTTTGTCAAATGAATCAATTAGACTTATCTCTGATTTTTCTCCTTGAACTAAACTTGGGATTAAGAATACATTTATCAAGGGAGCTCTTCTTGAAAGGACATTTTTGATATCCTGAATAACAGCTCCATTTGAAGAAGTTATTACAGCTACATTTTTTAATATTTTTGGGATTATTTTTTTATGTTCCGCATCAAAAATACCTTCTTTAGTTAATCTTTTTTTTAAATCTTCAAAGTTCTTTAGTAAAACTCCTTCACCAGCATATTCAATTTGATCTACTTGAAATTGATAAGATCCTCTAGCAACGTACATGGACACGCTTCCTTTAAGAATTAGGTTGTCTCCATCCATAGGTCTTCTATTAATCGAGCTATTTCTAAATTTAAACATTACGCATTGAATTTCAGAATTTTCATCTTTAATCTTGAAATACCAATGGCCAGAATCATATGATCTAAAATTTGACATTTCTCCCGTTACCCAAACAGAAGAAAAATCTTTTTCTAATAATTTTTTTGCAGAAGCATTAAGTTCCGTCACAGAGACAATATTTGTATTTTTCTTTTGAACAAACTCTGACATTAATGCAGTATAGCGAATCTATCTAAAAATATGACTACGAATAAATTAAATATTATTCCCATTATCTTAACTTGCATTGGAGGTTGTCTAATTGGTTTAGCTCCAATCTTTGTTAGATTCAGTGAAATAGGACCTTCCTTCACAGGTTTTTATAGATTTCTGTTTGCAACAATATTAATTTTTATTTATGGATTTTTTGCAAACAAAATAAAAGTTTTGTCTTTGAAAGAGCTTTTGATCATAAGTATCCCCGGCCTATGTTTTGGGACAGATATTGCGTTATGGCACTCATCGATAGTTTTTACTTCAATTGCTCATGCAACATTATTTGTCAATACGGCTCCTTTATATGTTTGCATGCTTGGATTTTTAATATTTAAGGATAAATTAAATAACCTTTTTTTGATTTCTTTGTTCGTTAGTTTATTAGGTGTTTATGTTTTAGTTAGTAACAACCCAAGTTTTAGCGGATCATATTTTTCTTTTGGCGATTTATTAGCTTTATTAGCGGCATTTTTTTATGCTGGTTATTTGTTATCTGTAAGTAAGCTTTCAAATAGATTCAATACATTTAATTTAATTTTTTATTCTTCACTTTTTGCGTGTATTCCATTCGGAATAGCATCACTTTATGAACTTGATAATCCGATTCCTTATTCAGCATTTGGTTGGTTGAATTTCTTAGGGCAAGCTATTTTTGTCCAGATTTTGGGACAAGGATTAGTTATTTATGGTTTATCAAAAATTAGACCGCAACTTTCTTCATTACTACTATTATTTCAACCTATTACAGCAACTATTTTAGGAGCTTATTTTTTTTCAGAGATACTATTATTTGGACAACTCATAGGTGTTATTATTCTTTTAATTGGTATTTATTTTGCCGGTTTGAGTGAGAGACTGAGAGAAATTAATGAAAAGTGATTCAATAAGAATAGCAAATTGTAGTGGATTCTATGGAGATAAATTATCTGTTGCTAGAGATATGATCGAAGGGGGACCTATTGATGTTTTAACCGGTGATTATTTAGCAGAATTAACGATGACTATTCTTTATAACCAAAAGCTAAAAAGAGGAGAACAACATGGTTATGTAGGTACTTTTTTAAAACAATTTAGAGATGTAGCAAAATTAGCTCAAGAAAAAAATATAAAAATTGTCACAAATGCCGGAGGTTTAAATCCTTCATCTATGGCTAACTCGGTTAAAGAAATTGTTGACGAATTGAATTTAGATTTGAAAGTAGCTCACATTGAGGGTGACGATTTAATGCCTAGAATTGACGAACTTTATCAAGGGGGCGAAAAGTTAACGAATATAGATAAATCGTTAGATTTGCAAAATTATAAAAAAAAACCAATTACCGCCAATGCTTATCTGGGAGCATGGGGAATAAAAGAAGCTTTAGACAATGGAGCAGATGTAGTTATCTGTCCAAGAGTTACGGATGCTGCAGTGGTCATAGGTCCAGCAGCATGGAAATATAATTGGTCACGCGATCAATATGATGAACTAGCCGGAGCTCTTGCTGCTGGGCACATAATTGAATGTGGAGCTCAAGCTACTGGAGGCAACTATTCTTTTTTTCAAGAGGTTCCGACCTTTGATAACATAGGATATCCAATTGCAGAGATATATGAAGATGGTAGTTTTGTGATCACAAAACATGAAAATACTGGCGGATTAGTTTCAGTAGGTACAGTCACTGCTCAATTACTTTACGAGATAGGTTCACCGGCTTATTTAAACCCAGACGTAATTAGTCATTTTGACACTTTAGAAATAACTCAAGAATCAACAGATAGAGTTTTAGTTACCAATAATCGAGGAAGTAGTCCTACCAAAACTCATAAAGTCTGCATTAACTTAGTAGGAGGATTTAGAAATGGGATTGAATTGCTTCTCACAGGTTTAGATATCGAAGAGAAATCTAAATTAATAGTTGACCAAATATTCAAATCTGTTGGCGGCCAAGATCAATTTGATAAAGTTGATATCCAATTACATAGAACTGATAAAGAAAATCCAATTTCAAATGAGGAAGCTCAAGCTTTTTTAAGAATAGATGTGATGTCTTCAAATCCAGATCTTGTTGGAAGGCTATTTAATGCAAAAATTGTTGAATTAGCATTAGCAAATTTTCCTGGATGGACTGGACGAAGTGGGGTCGTCCCTAATGGAGCTTACATTGAATATTGGCCTGCGTTGGTAGATAGTAAATTCATAAAAGAACACATACACGTTGATGGAAAGATTATAGATGTCACCCCAACCAGTCAGCTAGATCTTGAAGAAAAATATTATCAAAAAATTCCTTATGAAAATCCAAAAATTAGTATCGATAATTTGAAGGAAGATTATTTCGGAAAGATTTTTGGAACTAGATCTGGCGATAAAGGAGGCTGTGCAAATTTAGGAGTATGGGCTAAATCACAAGAAGCATATTCTTTTTTATATGATTTCTTGACTGTTAAAAAGCTTAAAGAACTCTTACCAGATTTGGAAAAATTTGAGATAGATAGATTTGAATTACCTAATATTTATTCTTTAAATTTTTATGTTCACGGAATACTTCAAGACGGTGTATCTTCATCAACTAGAATGGATGGACAAGCAAAATCTTTAGGAGAATATTTAAGAGCAAAAAAGATAAACTTTCCCGAACAATTATTAAAATAAACATGAGTCAAGAAAAGCTATCTCTGAAGGGTTTGAATTTTCAAGCAACTAAAATTGAAGAGAATAAAAATATATTAACAATTACTTTAAACCGTCCTGAGAAGAAGAATGCTCTGAACAATGTAATGGTGAATGAAATTTGTTATGCGTTAGCATATGCAAAACAAGAAAGATCAGTAAGAGTAATTATTATTGCAGCAGAGGGAGATATTTTTTGTGCAGGTGCGGACTTAAGAAGAGAGGAGTCTGAATCAAACGTTCCTAAAATAGAAGGAGCTGACGATATAAGTTTAATGTTAAGACATTTGTATAAGCCTGTAATTTGTAAAATTCAGGGTTCTGTCTTAGCAGGAGCGTTATTAATGGTAACTAACTCTACTCATGCTATTGCAATCAAAGAAGCAAAGTTTTCGGCACCAGAGATCCTAAGAGGACTTTGGCCTCATATGGTGATGGCTGGACTCTTCAGAGTAATGCCGAAGAGAGCTGGCTTGGATTTTATAATGAGAGGGCAGTCAATCGATGCTTCTAAAGCCAAAGAATGGGGTTTGATAAATGATTTTGTTGAAAAAGAACAATTAGATGAGCATGTAAAAAATCTTTCGGAAGAATTATCTAATTTAGCTCCTGGCACAATGCAATTTGGTTTAGAAGCATACGAGAAACAAGATGCAATGGCTTTTGACGAAGCGTTACCATTTTTGCAAAAACAGATAGCTAAAACTTTTGAAGGGCCAGATGCCAAAGAAGGAATAGCTGCATTTTTAGAAAAAAGAAAACCCGATTGGGATAAATAAAAAATATGAAAGTTTTAGCATTGGGAGGCAGTGGGGGAATGGGTAGATTTTCTTCCTTTGCCATTTCTAATTATCCAAATATTACAAAAGTTACAATCGCCGATTTAAATGAGGCCAATGCAAAAGAATTTTCGAATCATTTTGATGATAGGTTTAATGGAATTGGATTAGATGTAACTGATAAAGAACACCTTGAGAAAGTAATGTCGGACCATGATATTGTTTTGAATACAACTGGGCCATTTTTTAAATTTGGCTTACCTATTTTAAAGTCAGCAATAAAATGTAAATGTCATTATTTTGATATTTGTGATGATTGGGAACCAACAGAGGAGATGCTCAAATTAAACGATGAAGCTTTAAAAAATGATATTACTGCTATTGTTGGCTTAGGTGCTAGTCCAGGAATTAGCAATCTGCTGGGTCTAAAAGCTATGAATGAGCTTGATGAAGCTGAATCGATTATAACTGGTTGGGATGTGAGTAGTGCAAAACCTGAAGATGAGTCTTCTCAAAAAGGAACAAACGCAGCAATGGAACATGGTTTACAACAAATATCCGGTGAAATTAAAGTTTACAAAAATAAAAAATATAAGCTAACGAAACCATTGGGGAAAATTAAAATTCATTACCCTGGTCGCGGTAATCATGATGCTTTTATTTTTGGTCATCCAGAGGCAATTACTTTTCCTCACCATTTTAATGATTTAAAAGAATCAGTTAATGCTTGTCACGGGAGTAAACAGAGTAATATTTATATTCTTAAAATCTTAAGATGGCTAGTCGATAAAAAATTAATTAGTTTTAAACAAGGAGCTTCTTTTTTGGAATGGTTGGAAAGAAAAATTGGTACCCCAAGTATTGAAAAGCAGATTGAGGGATTACCGTCAATTTATGGTTTAGCTAGAGGACTTAAAGACAATAAAAATGCATCAGTTGCTGTTACCTTGTCAGAAGAAGAGCTTTCAAACTCATGGGGGATGGGAGCAATTACCGGATTTCCTCTCGCTTTTGGATTAAAACTTTTATTGGAAAATAAGATTAACAAAAAAGGGGTATTTGCGCCGGAAGGTGGAGCTATAAACCCCGATGATTTTTTTTCTTTACTAACAGATCATCCACTTTCAGTATCTAGATCTTGGGAGACTTAATCAAGGACAACTAAAGTCTGTCCATTTTCAACTTGATCATTTTCTTTAATCAATACTTCTTTAATCTTTCCATTATCTGGCGCCAAAACCTTATGTTCCATTTTCATTGCTTCTAGTATTACTAAAGTATCACCTTTTTTTATATTTGATCCTTTCTTAATCTTTATTTCTACAACTTTTCCCGGCATAGGCGCAGTAAGTCCGCCTTTTATTGCTTCTTCCTGAGTAATGTTAAATTTCGGTAAAATTTTAAATAATAAATTTCCTTTATGTGTTTGAATGAGAAGTAAATTATCGTCCATGGTAATTTTAGATCGATATCTAACATTAGCTATTTCCACATCAATAAAATCTTCATACCAATCAAACATTCTAATAATTTCGCTTTCTGCACTAACAAAATTTCCATCTTTTAATGACTTATATTTCACCCTATATTCTTGATCTTCAAGCAATAATTTGACTTCTTGGTAGGGGAGTCTCGCATTATTCCAACCAGATTGAATATTTTGTAAAACCATCGCTTCACTTCTGTTTTTGCCTTGCATCCACATAGCACCAACTTTTGCGAAATTAAAAATTTCTTCTTCTGTTAAATCTATTTCAGAATTTAAATTAACCCTTTCAATAAAATCAGTAGTTGTATCTCCATCCAGGTACTCTTTTGATCTCAAAATAGAGATTAAATAATCTCTATTTGTTTTCATTCCACCAAAGTGGCTATTTTCCAATGCAAGAGCTAGTTTGTTGGCTGCTTCCACTCTAGTTTCTCCAAAAGAAATTACCTTTGCTAACATAGGATCAAAATTAGCAGTTATATTTGAACCGCTTTCAATTCCAACATCCCAACGAACTAATGGATCATCACTTGGCTCAAAAGCTATCATCTTACCTGTTACCGGAAGGAAATCATTTCCAGGATCCTCAGCATAAAGTCTTGCTTCTATTGATGAGCCATAAAAATCTATATCTATTTGTTCGTAACCTAACTCTTCTCCAGATGCTATTCTTAATTGTTCTTTAACCAAATCTATTCCAGTAACCTCTTCGGTTACAGGGTGTTCAACTTGTAGTCTTGTATTTACTTCTAAAAACCAAAATTCTTTAGTTTTTTCATCAACCAAAAACTCTACCGTTCCGGCTGATTCGTATTTAAGTTTCGAAGCTAGCTTTATTGCTGCTTCTCCCATCTTTTCACGCATTTCTTCATCAACCATGGGGGAAGGTGATTCTTCTACAATTTTTTGATGACGTCTTTGAATGGAACATTCTCTTTCACCAAGATGAACAATATTTCCAAATGCATCTCCTAATATTTGTATTTCTATGTGCCTCGATCTTTTAATATATCTTTCTAAAAATACTCTTTTATCGCCAAAACCACCTTCAGCTTCTCTTTCTGCAGCTTTGATAGACTCTTTCAAGTCCTTTGCCTTTTCGACGATACGCATTCCTTTCCCACCACCTCCGGCAGCAGCTTTCACAAGTATTGGATAGCCAATGGAATTAGCTTTTTTAGGATCTGAAGTCATTGGTAAAGTAGGAACGTTGGCTTTTATTGCAATTTCTTTTGCAGTTAATTTGTCTCCCATTTTTTTTATGGCATTTGAAGAAGGACCAACCCATTTAATATTTAATTTTTTAACTTGATTGGCAAAAGCTGCATTTTCAGATAAAAAACCGTAGCCAGGGTGAATTGCGTCTGAATTTGATTTAAGAGCTATATCTAAAATTTCTTTTAAGTTCAAATAAGAATCAGAAATTTTAAAAGCTTGATCAGCTTCTCTAACATATGGTGTGTCTTTATCAGCTTCTGTATAGATTGCAACACAACTTATGCCCATGTCATGCGCACTAGAAATAATCCTACTGGCGATTTCTCCTCTGTTGGCAATAAGAAGTTTTTTGATGGTCATAATCTAAATACTCCAAAACCCTTTGAGCCTTTTATTTCTTTATTATTTACTATCGAAAGACACATTCCTAAAATATTTCTGGTGTCTCTAGGATCGATTATCCCATCGTCGCTCAAAACACTTGTAGCTTTTAGGGCAACCGATGCCTTGTCATGTCCAATCTGCTGATTTTTTACAATCTCAGCATCAGCTTTCTCATCAAATTTAATTCCTTTTCTCGCTGCTTGTCCTCTTCTAACTATAGACATTACTCCTGCAATTACTTCTCCGCCCATGACAGCAATTTTTGCAGTAGGCCATAAAAATGTAAAAGAATTACCAAATTCTCTTCCTGACATAGCATAGGTGCCGGCTCCATAGGAATTTCCAATAATGACAGTTAAATGCGGTACATTTGAATTTGAAACAGCATTAAGCATTTGGGCTCCTTTTTTAATTGATCCATCTTGCTCATAGTCTTTTCCAACCATGAATCCTGTTATGTTTTGCAAAAACACAAGTGGTATATTTCTTTTGTTACACAACTGAATAAAGTGTGCTGCTTTTTGAGAAGCATCTGGAAATAACATTCCATTATTTCCTAAAATTCCAACTGGATAACCATGAATTGAAATGAACCCACAAATCAATGTTGGGCCAAAAAGGGGTTTAAACTCTTCAAATTGAGAGCCATCAGCTATTCGACCTATTATTTCTCTTATATCAAATGGAGTTTTTAAACTAGGCTCCACTATTCCAAGTAAATCTTCTTGATCATAAAGCGGGGGTTTTATAGAAAATCTCGGCTCATTACCTTCTTTTACCCAATTTAAATGAGACATCACTTCTCTAGCAATTCGAATCCCATCCAAATCATCATCAGCTAAATATTCAGCTAGTCCAGATTTTTCAGCATGCATTTTTGCTCCACCAATATCTTCTCTGCTTGATATTTCACCAGTAGCCATTTGGACTAAAGGAGGTCCTGCTAAAGCAACATCTGCTTGATCCTTAACAAAAATATTATAGTCAGACATACCTGGTTGATAAGCTCCTCCAGCTGTAGCAGTTCCAAATGTTACCGTTACTGTAGGTATATTTAGCTTTGAAAGCTCAGTTATTTCATAAAATTGTCTTCCAGATTCAGCGAAGTGTCCCATAGCTCCTGCAGACATTGCTCCTCTTGGTCTTAAATCTCCCCCAGCAGATTCAACAAATTGGATAAATGGAATTCTGCAGTCTCTGGCAATGGCCATAGACCTCATCCATTTCTTTACAGAATAATAATGCATTGCTCCTGCTAAAACAGTTGGATCATTTGCAAAAATAATACACTCAATTCCAGAACAAACACCGATGCCAGCTACTGCTCCACCACCAACAGGGTAATCAGATTTGTATCCCGCAAGACCACTTATTTCTAAAAAGGGACTATCAGGATCTAAAAAATTAAAGATTCTTTCTCTGACTGGAAGTTTGCCTCTGGCAGCCAATCTTTTTTGATGATCTGGTCCTCCTCCGGCTTCAGCTTCATCTAAAAGAGTATCTATTTCCTCTAACATTCCGAGCATAGACTCTTTGTTTTTTTTGAATTCTTCGGATGTAGTTTGTAATTTAGTTTTGTATATTTGAGATTCTAATTTATGCATTCTTCTCCTTGAACGGATAAAAAATATGCCTGATTTTTATAGATATGTCCATTTTGATTTTACTCTGTCTATGTATAATGCTTAATTTTAAAAGGGCGATTAACTCAATTGGTAGAGTGCCACCTTTACACGGTGGAAGTTACAGGTTCAAGTCCTGTATCGCCCACCACAATTCCTAAATAGTTTTCCTAGAAGTCATTAAATATTTACATTTAAATGATAAATTAAGATATGGATAAAAATAGAAGACTATTTTTAAAAGGGTTAACCTTTTTTTCATTGGCTTTACCGTTAAAAATTTATCCTTTTCCAAAAGAAAATAAATTTGTTTCTTTTAAGCACGGAGTGGCTAGTGGAGACCCAACTCAGTCCAATATAATTTTGTGGACAAAATTATCAGATGTTCAGGCTAATACTGCTCTAGTAACTTGGCAAATTTCTGAATATAAAAATTTTAGTAGCCTTATTGCTCAAGGAAAAACGAGAACTGATTCTTTTAAAGATTTCACAGTAAAGGTAGATGCAAAGATTCCGAAAAAATATAATGGATTAAAAATTTATTATCGGTTCAAAGTTGGGAACAATATATCTGATATTGGAACAACCTCTACCTTACCTATAACAAATCCAGAAAAATTTAATATAGCCTTCTGTAGCTGTTCAAATTATCCAGCAGGATATTTTAATGCCTATAGAGAAATAGCACTCAATAAAAAAATTGATCTTGTATTGCATCTTGGAGATTATTTATATGAATATTCTTCTGATGGGTATGCTTCTGAAAATGCACAGTCAATGGGAAGAGAAGTTTTTCCTAAAAATGAAATTTTAAGTCTGGAAGATTATAGAAAACGACATGCTACTTACAAAAAAGATAAAGATCTTCAGTTACTTCATTCTAGCAAACCAATGATTGCTGTTTGGGATGATCACGAAGTTTCTAATGATAGCTGGAAAGAAGGGGCTGAAAACCATTCTCCTGACGAGGGTTCTTTTAACAAAAGAAAAGAATATGCTATTCAGGCTTACTTTGAATGGATGCCAATTCGAGAAAAAAATAATAAAAAACATATATGGAGAAATTTTACCGTCGGAAACCTTTTTAATTTGATGATGCTTGATACTCGATCAGCAATGAGAGACAGGCAATTGAATATTGAAGAATATTTTCAAGATTCAAACTTTGATCATAAGAATTATTTAAAAGATTTAGAGAAGCCAAGAAAATTATTAGGCAAGGATCAAT
>CACPMT010000005.1 GCA_902635045.1 uncultured SAR86 cluster bacterium
GCAATTTGTGCTGGAATAGATACCCAAAGATTTGCTGATACTCTTGGAGATTCTATGCGGGTTTATCCTGTTAAAGGATATAGTGTAACGATTCAGTTAGATGACGAAGAATCAAAACTTTCAGCCCCAAAAGTTTCTTTATTAGACGATCCTAAAAAAATTGTTTCAAGCAGACTGGGAGATAGACTTAGAGTAGCAGGAACTGCTGAATTAGCTGGAACTAATAAAGATATTAGACAAGATAGAATAAGACCTTTACTAGGATGGGTGCGAGAGTATTTTCCTGGGGTAAGTACCGAAAATTACACACCTTGGGCTGGGTTAAGGCCAATGACGCCAAATATGATGCCACTAATTTTTGAGAGCAAAGCCAAAGATATTTTTTATAATACTGGACATGGGCATTTGGGCTGGACTTTAGGAGCTGCGACTGGAGATTTATTAGCCGAGAAAATGATTAATGATTGAAAAAAAAGGCTGGATAGAAGGAGCTGAAATCATAAAATCTCCTAATTTCGACGAAAGAATTGATGATGTAAATTTGATTGTAATTCATTCTATAAGTCTTCCTCCTGGAAAATATGGATCGAACCACATAGATAGGTTTTTCTTAAATGAATTAGATTCTTCAGAAGATCCTTACTTTGAAGAAATATCTGATTTGAAAGTTTCTTCACATTTTTTAATCGAAAGGACAGGGATTTTGAAACAATTTGTTTCAACAAATAAACGAGCCTGGCATGCTGGTGAGTCGTCTTTTCAAGGCAAAAAGAATTGTAATGATTTTTCAATTGGAATTGAGCTAGAAGGAACTGATAATAGTGCTTTTGAAGATGTTCAATATTCAAAATTGATTGAATTGACGCGTACTTTAATGCAAAACTATCCTAAAATTAGTAAAAATAGAATTGTAGGCCATTCATTCATTGCTCCAGGAAGAAAGTCAGACCCTGGGGATTTTTTTGATTGGAAAAATTATAAATCTAAGATTTAGTTATGCCGTCATTTGATATTGAATCCAAAGTTGATTTACATGAACTTACCAATGCCATAGATCAATCTAATAGAGTCATTGCAAATAGATATGACTTTAAAGAGGCTAATGCAAGTTTTGAGTTTGCCAACGAAGTCGTTAAGTTAAATGCAAATGAAGCTTTTCAAATTGATCAAATGATTCCAATATTAAAAGAAAATTTAGCCAAAAGAGGCATCGACTTAAAAGCTTTGAAACTAGGAGAAAAAAATATATCTAATAGCATTGCATCCTTGGATGCTGAAATTAATCAAGGCATAAATCAAGATATAGCTAGAGAAATCGTCAAAATTATTAAGTCTTCTAAAATAAAAGTTCAAAGCTCAATTCAAGGAGATTCATTAAGAGTCAACGGCAAAAAAAGAGACGAATTGCAAGAAATTATTACTCTGCTTAAAAGTAAAGAGATAGAAATACCTCTCCAATTTGGAAACTTTAGAGATTAAACATGAGCTGGACTAATTCCTTAAGGAATTATCTACACCCTAGAGTAATTTTAGTTCTTTTTTTAGGTTTCCTGTCTGGCTTGCCTCTAGGTCTTTTAATTGATCCTTTGAACTATTGGCTTGCTGAAATAGGAATTAAAAAGTCAACAATCGGACTTTTGTCACTGGTTCTACTGGCATATTCCTTAAAAATGTTTTGGGCCCCATTAGTAGACAGGCTGAGAATTCCTTATTTTTATAGAATTGGCCAAAGACGAAGCTGGCTTTTTTTATCCCAAGTTTTGAGCTTTTTTACAATAATTGTAATTGGATTTCAAAACCCCTCTGAAAATTTACAGGTATTTGTCATAGCAGTTATTTTTCTTAGTATTTTTTCTGCAACACAAGATATTTGCGTAGATGCCTTAAGGATTGAGCTGGTAAATAAAAAAGAGATTGGAGAGGCTTCTGCAGTTTATATAATTGGTTACCGAATCGGAGCTGTTCTTCTTTCACAAGTTATTACCTTTTATATCGCAGAATTTTATGGCTGGAATTTGGCATACATATTTGTTGGAATTTTATTTCTAGTTTTTTCTTTATCAATTTTATTTTTTTTACCAGAACCTGAGAGAGAAGAAAAACCATACATTTCTATTTTAAATACACCTATGATTTGGTTTAAAGATTCTTTTATTTCTCCTCTTACAGATCTTTTTTCAAGATACAAAAAACACTTGTTTTTACTTTTGTTACTTACTTTCACTTATCGCCTGAGCGATATGTTTCTGGGGCCAATGGCAATGCCTTTTTATCAATCAGTAGGATTTTCAAAAATTGAAGTAGCAGAAATTGCAAATTTTTATGGTTTGTGGATGGCTATTATTGGCGGACTTTTCGCCGGTTTGACTCTCTTTAAATTTGGATTAGTAAAAAATATGGTCTTCGGAGCTATTTTTGTCCCCTTAGCAAATTTACCTTTTATCTATTTAAATTTAGTTGGATATGATATTCGGGCATTGGTGATAACTATAACCATAGATAATTTTTCTCAAGGTTTTATTGGAGTAGTGGGCATCACCTTTTTATCTAGAATGGTATCGAAAACGTATACCGCAACTCAGTACGCTTTGCTCTTTGGATTGGTTGCTATTCCCCCAAGGCTTATTTCCGGCGGCTCTGGATTTATAGTTGAAGATTTTGGATTTCATTATTTTTTTATCATTTGTGCTTTATTGGGAATTCCAGCCATAATCTTTTCTTTGATGGTTTATAGAAAAAAGGAAATATTTGGGTTTGATTAAAAGGATAGAATTTTCATATTTTTGGACTGCTATTTTTAACTTAGTCTTTTTTATTAAATTAATTAAATGATTTTTTTAAAATTTCATTATTTTTTGTTATTTTTTACGCAGTTTTATCCGAAACCATCCGATGGTTTCTTCTATATAGGGAAGGAGACTTCATAGATTTA
Organism: uncultured SAR86 cluster bacterium; assembly: GCA_902635045.1. Taxonomy (GTDB): domain Bacteria; phylum Pseudomonadota; class Gammaproteobacteria; order Magnimaribacterales; family AG-339-G14; genus CASICS01. The sequence continues at coordinate 2,933 of CACPMT010000005.1, forward strand.
TTCTTTAATTTGTTGGGAATTTTAGTTATTTTTTGGAAAAAAATATTTTTCTTTTTAGGGCTTGAAAAAACAAAAGAAGAACATAAATAAATTTTGAGTTGTGTATTTCTTAAGTCTTATCTAGAATGCCGAACTCAAACAATTGATTAAAATTTATGGAGAACGTTAAATGAAATTTAATCCACTTGGAGATAAGCTTCTTGTTAGAAGAGGCGATGAAGAAGAGACTTCTGCTGGCGGAATAGTACTTCCTGGTTCAGCAGCCGAAAAACCTTCTCAAGGAGAAGTTTTGGCAGTCGGGCCTGGCAAAACATTAGATAATGGAGAGAAAGTTGAAGTTTCGGTGAAGGTTGGTGATGTTGTTGTATTTGGACAATATGCAGGAAATAACACCATAAAAATCGATGGAGAAGAATTATTAATATTAAGTGATAGCGACCTTTTAGGTACGGTATCCTAAATTTATAAGACGAGGAAGAAATGGCTAAAGATGTAAAATTTGGAGATTCTGCTAGAGGGCAGATGCTTGACGGTGTAAACATACTTGCAGATGCAGTAAAAGTTACACTTGGACCTAAGGGAAGAAATGTAGTTTTAGATAAATCTTTTGGCGCGCCTACAGTTACCAAAGATGGAGTATCTGTTGCAAAAGAAGTTGAACTACAAGATAAGTTCGAGAACATGGGTGCTCAGATGGTTAAAGAGGTTTCTTCACAAACTTCTGATGCTGCTGGAGACGGCACAACTACAGCAACGGTATTAGCTCAATCAATTGTAAATGAGGGATTAAAGTCAGTTGCAGCTGGATTCAATCCAATGGATTTAAAAAGAGGTATTGATAAAGCAGTTACCAAGGCCGTGGAAAGCATTCAATCAATGGCTATTCCTTGCGAAGAATCATCTTCTATAGCTCAAGTTGGTACCATATCCGCCAATAGTGACAGCGAAGTTGGAGACATAATTGCTGAAGCAATGGATAAAGTCGGGAAAGAAGGAGTAATTACTGTTGAAGAAGCCTCAGGTATAGAAAATGAATTAGAAGTTGTTGAGGGCATGCAATTCGATAGAGGATATCTTTCCCCTTATTTTATAAATAATCAAGAAAAGATGATTACCGAGCTAGAAGATCCAATGATTCTTTTACATGATAGTAAAATCTCTAACATCAGAGATTTACTTCCGCTATTAGAAGCAGTCGCGAAAGCTGGAAAATCGCTTCTCATAATAGCTGAAGATGTTGAAGGTGAAGCTTTAGCAACCTTGGTTGTCAACAACATGAGAGGAGTTGTCAAGGTATCTGCATGTAAAGCTCCTGGATTTGGCGATAGAAGAAAAGCAATGTTGGAAGATATCGCGATTTTGACTGGCGGAACAGTGATTTCGGAGGAAGTAGGTTTAAATCTTGAATCAGCTACCATTGAATCTTTAGGAACTGCAAAAAAAGTAGTCTTAACCAAAGAAACAACTACTGTGATAGACGGAGCAGGATCTCAAGATAACATTTCAGGCAGAGTAAACCAGATTAGAGCTCAAATAGAAGAAACTACTTCTGACTATGATAGAGAAAAACTTCAAGAGAGGGTTGCAAAACTTGCTGGTGGAGTAGCTGTAATAAAAGTAGGTGCTGGTTCTGAAATGGAAATGAAAGAAAAGAAAGCCAGAGTTGAAGACGCTTTGCATTCGACTAGAGCTGCTGTAGAAGAAGGAGTAGTTCCTGGTGGAGGAGTGGCTCTTGTAAGGTCTCTTCAAGCCGTTGATGGTCTGAAAGGCGATAATGAAGATCAGAATATTGGAATTTCCATAGCTTTAAAAGCAATGGAGGCCCCGATAAGGCAAATTGTCTTAAATGCTGGAGAAGAGGCGTCTGTCGTCGTTGATAAAATTAAATCTGAAAAAGGCAACTATGGATTCAATGCAGCATCTTCAGAATATGGAGACATGATAAAAATGGGTATTCTAGATCCGGCTAAAGTAACTAGAACAGCCCTTCAAGCAGCAGGATCAGTTGCTGGTTTGATGATAACAACCGAAGCCATGGTCTCTGAAATTCCAGAAGAAAGTCCTGCCGGCGGAATGCCAGGCGGCATGCCTCCAGGAATGGGCGGCATGGATGGGATGATGTAATAACATCAAAAAAAAGGACCTTTCTAGGTCCTTTTTTTTTAAGTTTCATTTAATTGCTTTATAATAAAATAAATAAATGGAGAGTTTGAATGGAATATTTTACATACGTTTTATTTAGGTTTGCTCATACTTTAGTCGGCATTGTTTGGATAGGCTTACTTTATTATTTTAATTTTGTTCAGACAGAATATTTAAAAGAAGCCGAACCAGATGCTAAATCTGATGTTTTAAAAAAACTTGCACCTAATGCTTTGTGGTGGTTCAGATGGGCAGCTTTTTTTACTTTTTTAACAGGTCTTTACATGTTGTATGTTCTCCAAACTGGAGCGTCCCTAATGATAATATTAGGCGCTTTGATGGGTACCATAATGATGCTTAATGTATGGGGAATAATTTGGAGAAATCAAAAAATTGTAATCGGCTTAAAAGAAGGAGATGCTGCTGTAGCTGGGGCAAAGGCTGGTTTAGCATCAAGAACAAACACTTTATTTTCTATCCCGATGCTTTATTTTATGGTTTTCTCAGCACATATGCCCATTGGAACTGAACATTACCCAACTTTCATGCAAGGATATAGTGGGTTAGGATTTCTAATTGTTTTGGCATCAATCTTGTTAATTGAAGCTAATGCTATATTTGGGAAAATGTATCCTGTAATAGCATCTGTAAGAGCAGTTATTACTTCTAGTATAGCTCTAACGATTATATTCTCAGGTTTAGTTTACTATTTAGTCTAGATTTTCTTCATCAGGGTCAGGGGGCGAAAGTTCTGTGACCTTGGTAAATTTAATCATATTATCTTTAATAAGAATTGTTTCTATTATGTAATTTTCGATCTCTAAGGAAATATTAGCTTCTGGGATAGTTTCAGTATTTTCTAAAATTAGACCATTTAAAGTTTTAGGGCCTGAAAGGGGTAAATTCCATCCAAGTCTTTTATTAACTTCTCTGACGGAAATACTTGCATCGATTAAATAAGAACCATCTTTTTGTTTTTTAATATCTACTTTAGCTTCATCATGGGGATCAGCTAGCTCTCCAACAATTTCTTCTAGAATATCCTTAATATCTATAATGCCTTTTACAGAACCGTATTCATCTAAAACTATGGCAACCTTTTTTTTATCCTTTTGAAAATTATTGAGTTGAATATTTAGAGAAGTATTCTCTAAAGCAAAATAAACTTCTTCGGAACTATCTAACAAAGAATCTTTATCATGTTTATTTGAGGACAAGAATGAGTTGATTCCGTACAGATCTATTATTCCCTTTATATCATCAAGGTTTTGATCAAAGATTGGGAAGAATTCTTTTTTCGAACTCTCTAAAAAACTTTTTATTTCATTGATATCTTTTGAAAGATCAATTCCTATGACTTCATTTTTAGGAATCATTACTTCGTCTATAGAAATCTTATCCAGTTCTAGAACACTTAAAAGCATTTCTTGATACCTAGATGGAATTAAATCTCCAGAGTTTTCTAAAATACTTTTTAATTCATCCGGAGACAAATCATCATCAGACTGTTTTTCTTCGACTCCAAAAAGTTTCAGAATAGAGTTCGAAAAAAAATTAACAATCCATACTAAGGGATAAAGAATTTTCTGGAGGAATTTAAGAATTATTGAAGCTGGAAGAGCAACTTTTTCTGCATAATTTGCAGCGAAAGTTTTAGGAGTTACTTCTGCAAATATTAAGACTATCATCGTTAAAATTATTGAGCCTATAAAAACTCCGCTATCTCCAAACAATCTTAAACATAAAATAGTAGTCAAAGCAGCAGCTAATATATTTACAAAGTTATTTCCTATTAAGATAATTCCAAGCAATCTATCGGGTCTCTGAAGTAATTTATTTGCTCTAATAGCTGACTTATCTTTTTGTTTAATTAAATGTTTCAACCTAAATCGGTTAAGCGCCATCATTCCAGTTTCAGAACTAGAAAAAAAAGCAGAGAGAAAAAGTAAAATTAAGATGCTAGCAACAAGCATCCAAATAGGAAGTTCGTTCAAATTTCAGTAAAGAAGTTTAAGAAAATTAACATTGTCTATTAATTATATGATGTTTTACTTGAATACCAAATGAATTTACTTAGAATAGCCACTCTTAAAAGAAAAATAATAAATTATGGTAACGATTAGACTTTCTAGAGCAGGCGCAAAAAAGCGCCCTTTTTACCATATAACAGTAACAGACTCTAGAAAACCAAGGGATGGAAGATTTATTGAAAGAGTGGGGTTCTTTAACCCAATTGCTCAAGGAAAGGATATTAGATTAAGCATTGATCATGAAAGGTTAAATTATTGGGTCGGCACAGGAGCTAAACTTAGCGAAAGAGTTGAGTCTCTAATAAAAGAATCAAAATTATCTTCAGAAGAGTTAACAAAGGTACAAGAAAAGAAGGAACAACTTAGATTAAAGAAATTGGCCAAGAAAAAAGAAAATAAAAAATCTCCTTCGGAAGAAGCTTCATTAGAAGACTCACCAGAAGAATCAGCAGCAGCAGCAGAAGCTCCAGCAGAAGACCCTCCAGCAACAGAAGAGGCTCCAGCAGCAGAGGCTGAAGCAGAAGACCCTTCAGCAACAGAAGAGGCTCCAACAGAAGAGGCTCCAACAGAAGAGGCTCCAGGAGCAGAGGCTGAAGCAGAAGAGGCTGCTCCGGAAGAAGCAGGAGCAACAGAAGAGGCTCCAGCAACAGAAGAGGCTCCAGCAGCAGAAGCTCCAGCAGAAGACCCTCCAGCAACAGAAGAGGCTGCTCCGGAAGAATCAGTAGCAACAGAAGAGGCTCCAGCAGCAGAGGCTGAAGCAGAAGAGGCTACAGCAACAGAAGAGGCTCCAACAGAAGAATCTACTGAAGACTCAGAAAAAAAAGAAGAAAAATAAAATTATTTAATATGAATAACCAGGATGACGAATTCATTTTGGTCGCTACCGTGGGTAAACCGATAGGACTTAAGGGCTGGGCAAAAGTAAATTCCTTTACACGACCTCCTGAAAATTTGTTTAATTACAAAAATTTCTTTGTAGACGAAGATGGGACAAAAAAAGTTTTTAAAATAAAGAAATTTTCTAAATCAGGTAAAAATTATATTTTTAAAATTGATTCTTTTAATTCTCTTGAAGAAATTGAAAGGTTCAAAAATAAAGAAATATTTATTAATTCAAAAGATCTTCCAAAACTTAAAGAAAATGAATTTTACTGGAAAGACTTAATCGGTAAGGAAGTAAAACTAGAAGATGGAACTCTTATCGGAGTTGTTACAGAAATGATAGAAACGGGATCTGACGATGTCTTGGTTGTGGAGAAAGAAAACCAAAAAGAACTTATCCCATTCAATTTTGGAAAAGTGATAAAAAAAGTAAGTGGTAGTCTAATCATCGTAGATTGGCATATTTAAATGAAAGCAGTTTTTGTCACTATATTTCCTGAATTAATTGAGTCTTTCTTTTCAGTAGGCGTAATCAATAAAGCCGTGTACGAATCTACTATAAATTTTGAAGTAGTAAATCCAATAAAATTCTTAAAAGACAATGAACGTTTAGATGATGCTCCTTATGGAGGTGGACCAGGAATGCTTATTAGGTCTGAGCCTTTAGAACAGGCCATCAATGAATCAAAAAAACTAACTTCTAGTAATGCAAAAGTTATTAATTTATCACCACAAGGTAAAAAGCTAACACAAGAAAAAGCAAAAGAATTGTCTTCAAACAAAGAATTGATTTTTATTTGTGGAAGATATGAAGGAATAGATCAGAGAATAATAGATTCAATGATTGATGAGGAAATTAGTATTGGCGATTATGTAGTAACAGGAGGAGAATTACCCGCTCTAATAGTATTTGAATCAATTGTGAGAAACATTAAAGGAGTGCTAGGAGATATAAACTCGCTCAAAGAGGAATCATTTTCTGAACAATTAATTGAATATCCTCAATACACGAGACCAGAAAAAACTAAATTAGGAAATGTTCCAGAAGTTTTATTGTCTGGAGATCATAAAAAAATTAGGATTTGGAGAAAAAAACAATCTTTAGGAAAGACTTTTCTTTTAAGAAGAGATATTTTTCCGAAAGAATTGGGTTCAGATGATTTTAAGCTTTTGAAAGAATTTCTTAGTGACCTTGGGTATGAATCTGATAGAATTGCCGACTTATTACAGAATATTAAAAAAAATGACAAGCTCTAGAAAATCCGTTCAAATTGTTGAGGCTTCTCAATTGAAGAAAGATATAACTGAGTTTTCTCAGGGAGACACAGTACTTGTAGATTATCTTGTTAGAGAAGGTTCAAAAGAAAGGTTTCAGCCATATGAAGGCATTGTTATCGCTATTAAAAATAGAGGCTTGAACTCTGCTTTTACTGTAAGAAAAATTTCTAATGGTGTTGGTGTCGAAAGAACCTTTCAAACTCATAGCCCCTTAATAAAATCTATTAAAAGAAAAAGAAAAGGTAAAGTGAGACAATCTAAGCTTTTTTACCTCAGAGATAGGTCAGGAAGATCGGCAAGAATCAAAGAAAAAATTTAAAATCATTCTATGAGTGGAGACGAGGGGCAAATTCTTGATGCCTTTATAGATACTATCTGGATAGAAAAAGGTTTAAGTCAAAATACTCTTAACTCATACAAAAGCGATACTGAAAAATATTTTTTATGGTTATCTAAAAATTCCTTAAATTATAAAAAAGTTTCAAGAACTGAAATTCTTGAATATCTCTCCTATCTATTTAGTCAAAAATTAGGAAGCAAGTCGGTCGCAAGAAAACTATCTTCGTTGAGAGTTTTTTATAAATACTTAGTTGTAAAAAATATTCTTTCTATAGATCCTTGTGAAAAAGTTGAGACACCAAAAATAATAAAATCCATTCCCAAAACTCTTAATGAAAAAGAAATTGAAAAGCTTTTAGAATGTCCTGATATTAATTCACCATTGGGTCTTCGGGATAAGGCTATGATAGAAACCTTGTATTCCTGTGGACTTAGAGTATCTGAGTTAATTGACCTAGAGTTGATACATGTAAATGCTCGCCAAGGAGTAATGAGAGTCTTGGGCAAGGGTCAAAAAGAAAGGTTAGTCCCTATGGGAGAGAAGTTAATAAATATAATGGATGCTTATTTAAACGATAGCAGACCCAAATTATTAAACAGAAATATTTCTGATTATTTTTTTATATCTTCGCGTGGTTCAAAAATGACGAGACAAAGCTTTTGGCATAGAATAAAATTTTATTCCGATAAAGCAGGTCTAAATAAAAAAAATATTTCACCTCATGTTTTAAGGCATGCTTTTGCTACACACTTGCTAAATAATGGCGCAGACTTAAGAGTGGTTCAGCTTTTATTAGGACATAGTGACTTGAATACAACACAGATTTATACAGAAGTTGCCAAATATAGACTGAAGCAACTTCATAACGAACATCATCCCAGGGGATAAATGAAAAAAATTATTTTTATATTTCTTTTTATAGTTTCTTGTTCTCAGATAGAAAAAGATCCTGCCCAACTTATCGAAGAACAACTATCTAAAATAATTCCTATAGAATTGAATATTGAGTCAATAAAGGAATCGCAACTCCCTAATTTTTATGAAGTTAAACTATCTGATGGCTCCTTTTTTTATGTTGAGAAAGGAGGGCAATACTTAGTCTTAGGAGATATTTTTGAAATATCTAACGAAGAATTAGTTAATTTATCAAGAGAAAAAAATTATTCTAAAGCCAAAAAAATGCTTCAGAAAATAGACGAAACTTCCTTAATTAAATTTTCTCCCAAAGAGATAAAGTATAAAATTTACGTATTTACAGATGTGGATTGTGGATTTTGTAGAAAATTTCATAATCAAATAGCTTCTTATTTAGATGAAGGAATTCAAGTAAATTACTTAGCGTTCCCCAGATCTGGCACCGAAAGCGAAACCTATAAAAAAATGTCTATTGCTTGGTGTTCTGCTAATAAACAAGAAGTATTAACAGGATTAAAAGAAGATAAGAGTTTTGAACAAATTGATTGTGAGGACAATCCAATAAAAACTCATTTTGAATTAGCCAAAAGCATAGAAATACAAGGAACACCGACTATAATCTCTCAATCAGGTTTTACTATCCCAGGATATATCGAAGCTAAAGAATTAATTAAGTACTTAAAATAATGGACGAATTAGACAAAAATTTTTCTGCAATCAACAGATTGCCTCCATATATTTTTGAACAAATTAATTCACTTAAGATGGAAGCCAGAAGAAAAGGGGAAGATGTTATAGATTTCAGCATGGGAAATCCAGATGGCGAGACTCCAAAAAGCATTGTCGATAAACTTACTGAGACTGTACAGAGACCTGATACTCATAGATATTCTCAATCTATCGGTATACCAAGATTGAGAAAAGCTATTACTGATTGGTACGAACGAAAATTTGGAGTCATCTTAAATCCTGAAACTGAAGCTATTGTCACAATAGGCTCAAAAGAAGGGTTAGGCCATCTTGCTATGGCTACTGTGGATAAAGGAGATACTATTCTCGTCCCAAATCCAGCTTATCCAATTCATCCTTTTGGATTTGTAATTTCAGGTGCCGATATCAGACATGTTCCTATTGGGCCAGAGATAGATTTTTTTGAAAGTCTTCAAGAAGCCATAAAATCTTCATTTCCTAAACCAAAAATGTTACTGATAAATTTTCCAAGCAATCCAACCACTCAATGTGTTGATAAAGCTTTTTTTGAGAAAATAATAGAAATAGCTAAAGAAAATTCTATTTGGGTAGTTCATGATTTAGCTTACGCAGATTTATGTTTCGATGGATACAAAGCGCCTTCAATACTAGAAGTCAATGGAGCAAAAGACATTGCAGTAGAATTTTTCACACTTTCAAAAAGTTACAATATGCCTGGTTGGAGAATTGGTTTTTGTTCCGGAAATGCTGAACTAATAGGCGCGTTAGCTAGACTAAAATCTTACTTTGATTATGGGCACTTTACTCCAGTCCAAGTTGCTGGAATAGAAGCTTTGAATAATGGCGATGAGTATGTGGAAGAAATTTGTAATATGTATAAATCTAGAAGAGATACTTTATGCGATGGATTAAATTCTATGGGCTGGGAAGTAGAAAAACCAAAAGCAACAATGTTTGTTTGGGCAAAGATTCCTGAAAGATTCAACATGAAGTCGTTAGAATTTTCTAAGATTCTACTTGAAGAAGCTAATGTAGCTGTTTCTCCTGGCATTGGTTTTGGAGAATATGGAGACGATTTTATTAGATTTTCTCTAATTGAGAATGATCAAAGAACCAAGCAAGCTTTAAAAAATATCAAAAAACTTTTTAAGTAAAGCATGAAAAAATTAAGAATAGGGCTTTGCGGGACTGGAAACGTCGGCTTTGCATTTGCAAAAACTATAATAAATTCAAAATCATTAATAAATCATAATTATGGTCTTGATCTTTCCATATCATTAATTGGAGCAAGAAAAGGAAAGGTGCCTGGTCTAGAAAATATTAAAGTTATAAAAGATATTCATGAAGTTCCCTTATCCGATGAAGTTGATGTATTAGTGGAATTAATAGGTGGAGTCAAAGAATCCCTTAAGCTAGCAAAAACAGCATTGAATAATAAAAAACATTTTGTTACTGCAAACAAAGCGCTTATTGCAACTTACTCAAAAGAACTATTTGAAATTGCAAAGCAAAATCAAGTTCATCTAGGCTTTGAGGCTTCTGTTGCAGGAGGAATTCCTATTATCAGGGTTATTAGAGATGGATTAATGAGTAATAAAATTAACTCTTTCGCAGGGATTTTGAATGGTACATCTAATTTTATCTTTTCTAAAATGGCTGATGAAGGTTTGTCTTTTGAAACAGCTCTCTCCTTGGCACAAAAAGAAGGTTTTGCAGAACCAGATCCAACTTTTGACATATCAGGACAAGATGCGGCTCAGAAAACATGCATTTTAGCAACACTTTCGTTTTTCAAACATGCAGTCATAGAAAATGTGCATTATGAAGGAATTGATAATATTTCAGCTCAAGATATTGATTACGGGAAACAATTAGAATTAGTTCTTAAGCCCCTATCAGTAGGAATGTCAAAGGATAATAAATTTACTTTGGGCAGCTTTCCAGCTTTTGTAAAAGAAAAATCATTATTGGCTTCGATTCACAATGAAAGTAATGCTGTATTAATGAATGCAGAAAGCTTAGGAGGAACAATGTACGCAGGGCCGGGAGCAGGAGCGAAACCTACTTCTAATTCTGTATTGACAGATATAATTGATATAGCAAGGGGGAAAATTTTTAACTATCAAGAATTTGTAAAAACTTCTCTTGATACAAGTTTTGAAGATTTTTCATGTGATCGTTATCTAAGATTAGAAGTAAGTGATGAAGCCGGAGTAATTGCTAAAATTTCTACTGTTTTGGCAGAGAACGGTCTATCCATAGATAACCTAATTCAGAAAGAATTAGACAGGAATGATGATTCAATTCCTCTGGTAATTGTTATAAGTAATTCTGAAGAAAAAGTTATACAAAAGGCAATTTCTGATTTGCAAGAATTATCAGAAGTAAAAGATACGATTTCTCACTTAAGAATTTTAGATATATAAAATGAAATACTTTAGCACTAGAGGAAATCCAAAAAAAATAGACTTTATCGAGGTTCTAACATCGGGAACCGCAAAAGATGGCGGTTTATATATGCCTGAAAGTTTTCCTAAGTTTTCAGAAGATGAAATAAACTCATTTCAGAATTCAAGTTATGAAGATTTAGCTACAAATCTACTTTTTCCATATATTGAGGGATTTCTTTCTAAGAACGATTTTGAGAATTTAATTAAAGATGCATACAGTTCATTCACTATTCCTGAGATAGTGAGGTTGTGTGAAACAAGAAATCTTGGATTTATCCTAGAGTTATTTCATGGACCAACATTTGCTTTTAAAGATGTTGCGATGCAGCTTTTAGCTGCAATGTTGGATAAAGCTGCAGAAAAAACAGATAAAAAGATTGTTGTATTAGGAGCTACTTCAGGCGATACAGGCTCTGCAGCAATAGAGGCTTGTAAAAATTTTAAAGACATAAATATTGTTATTTTATTTCCAGATCAAAAAATTTCTGCTGTTCAACAAAAGCAGATGACAACCTCTAATGCAGACAATGTATTTCCTTTGTCAATAAAGGGTAATTTTGATGATTGTCAAAATCACGTAAAAAAAATATTTCAAGAAAATAATAATGAAAGTGTTAGATTCGTTTCGATAAATTCAATAAATTGGACAAGAATCATGGCTCAAAGTGTTTATTTTTTTTACACTAAGTTGAAAATCAAAAAAGATTTTATAGCGTCAATTCCTTCAGGAAATTTTGGTCATGCTTATGCAGGATGGACGGCCAAAAATATGGGTTTATCCTTTAAAGGAATTAATGTTGCTACTAATAAGAACGATGTGCTGCACAGATTATTTCTTGAAGATTTATATCAACAAAAAGAAGCTTCATCGTCTTTAGCTCCTTCGATGGATATTTCCGTTGCAAGCAATTTTGAGAGACTGTTATTTGAAGTTTTTAAAAAAGATGGCTTGCTTTTGAAAAATTTGTTCTCCTCATTTCCTTCTAAATCAATCAATCTAAGCAATTTGCCAGATGACGGGTGGAATAAGATAAAGGCTTTTTTTCAAAGCTCTTCTTGCAGTGATGCTGACATAATTGAGACTATCGTAAATAAATATAACTATGAAAATATTCTTTTAGATCCTCATACAGCCACAGCTATAAAAGGCAATAAAGACTTAAATTATGATTTATCTGAGGTAGTTACATTTGCAACAGCTCATCCTGCTAAGTTTCCAGACGCTATTAATGCTAAATTAGATGTCCTAGAAGAAAATACACCTTTAAAACTTAAAGAAATAATGACTAAAGATGAATCTTATTCTGTAATTGAAAATAAATATGAGGATGTAGTGAACTTCATAAATTCTGAGGTGCTGAACTAGAATGAGCGAACAATCCATAGGTGAGAGAATCAAGTCAGCGTCAAAGTCTCTAAAAGAGTTTAGGGGGTATCTTTGACTTTGATGACAAGAGAAAACGCTTAGAGGAAATTAATACCACACTCCAAGACCCAGAAACTTGGTCTAACCAAGAAAAAAGCCAAAAATTAGGCAAAGAAAAATCTTCTTTAGAGAAATTAGTTACTCTTATTGAACATTTAAGTTCATCTATAAATGATTTAAATGAGTTATTTGAATTAGTTGGAAATAATGAAGTTGAGCTTAGTCAACTTGAAAAAGATCTTTTATCTATAGAAGAAAAGATTGGCGATTTAGAATTTCGTAGAATGTTTTCCGGGAAAATGGATCAAGCAAGTTCATATCTTGATATTCAGTCTGGTTCCGGAGGAACGGAAGCTCAGGACTGGGCAGAAATGCTATTGCGTATGTATTTAAGATGGGGAGAAAACAAAGGTTTTAAAACAGAGCTTGTTGAGGTGTCTCCTGGAGAAGTAGCTGGCATAAAAAGCGCTACCATTAAATTTGATGGTGACTTTGCTTACGGATGGTTGAGAACTGAATCTGGCGTTCATAGGCTGGTGAGAAAGTCTCCATTTGATTCAGGAAGCCGAAGACACACCTCTTTTGCTTCTGTTTTTGTTTCTCCAGAAGTTGATGATGAAATTCAAATAGATCTAAATCCCACAGATATTAGAATAGATACTTACAGAGCCAGTGGTGCGGGGGGCCAACACGTAAATAAAACTGATTCTGCAGTAAGACTTACACATATGCCATCTGGAATAGTAGTCCAATGCCAAACACAAAGATCGCAACACAAGAACAAAGATAGTGCTATGAAACAGTTACGTGCAAAGCTCTTTGAGATAGAATTAAAAAAACAACAACAAGAAATGGATAATTTAGAAGCGACGAAATCTGATATAGGATGGGGAAGCCAAATAAGATCATATGTTTTAGATTCAGCTAGAATCAAAGACCTTCGCACAGGAGTAGAGACGGGAAACTGTAATGATGTTTTAGATGGCAATTTAGATTTATTTATAGAGGCTAGTTTAAAACAGGGAATAGACTAATGACTCAAAACAAGGAAGAAAATCATTTAATTGAGGAAAGACGAAAAAAATTAGCCGAACTGAGGATTCTGAACAATGCTTATCCTAACGATTTTAAAAGAAAAAATTTAGCTGGAGAGATCAAAAAAGATCTGGATCAATTTTCCAAAGAGGAACTTGAAAAGAAAAAGAAAAAAGTTTCTGTAGCTGGAAGAATCATGCTTAGAAGGATGATGGGAAAGGCTAGCTTTACTACCATCCAAGACTTTTCAGGAAGAATTCAGTTGTATGTCAGAGCTGATGAAGTTTCAAATTATGATGAATTTAAAAACTATGATTTAGGAGATATTGTTGGAATTGAAGGAATAATTTTTAAAACAAATACTGGGGAATTATCCATTCATGTAAAAAAAATAAGACTTTTAACCAAGTCTCTAAGACCTCTTCCGGAGAAGCACTTAGGCTTAACTGACACTGAACTACGTTATCGTAAAAGGTACTTGGATTTGTTAACAAATCCAGAAAGCTTGGAAGTTTTTAAAGTTAGGGCAGAGATTGTTAATAACATGAGGTCTTTTTTATTGAATGAAAATTTTGTAGAAGTTGAAACACCAATGATGCACCCCATTCCTGGAGGCGCAACCGCTAGACCATTTGTAACTCATCATAATTCTTTAAATATGGATTTATTTTTAAGAGTAGCTCCAGAATTATACTTAAAGAGGTTGGTAGTGGGAGGTTTTGAAAAAGTGTTTGAAATAAATAGGAATTTCAGAAACGAAGGATTATCCACAAGACACAATCCAGAATTCACAATGTTAGAGTTTTACACTGCTTTTGTTGATAGCAATTTCCAAATGGATTTTGTTGAAAAAATGTTTAAAGCAATTGTAAAAACTTTATCTTCAAAATATAGAATTTTTAAAAAACCCTTTCTTAAACTTAGTATGGATGAAGCCATTCTTAAGAACACTCCTTTAAAGAAAAAGGATCTTCAAGACCCAGTGCAGCTTAGAGAATTCTGCAGTCAACAAAAAATAAAAGTTGATGATCAAGCATCAATCTCAATAATTAAAAATGAAGTTTTTGAAGCATGTGTAGAAAATAAATTAATAAAACCAACTTTTATTACTGAGTACCCAATAGAGATTTCTCCTTTAGCGAAAGCATCAACTTCTAATCCTGATATCGCTGAAAGATTTGAATTGTTTATTGGTGGTAAAGAGATAGCAAATGGTTTTTCAGAGCTTAACGATCCCGAAGATCAAGCAAAACGCTTCAAAGATCAAGTAGCAAAAAAAGATTCTGGTGATAAAGAGGCTATGCATTATGATGAGGATTATATTGAAGCTTTAGAACATGGATTGCCTCCTTGTGCTGGAGTAGGAGTAGGAATAGATCGGCTAACTATGTTAATTACAGGTACAGAATCTATTAGAGATGTTTTATTATTCCCCCAACTAAAAAATAAGTGATAAATATGAGTAAAGACTGGATAAAAATAAGAGCAAAAGTAAAAGATTTTATTGAAAATGAAATTTATCCAAAAGAGAATGAGCTATCAAAGGGAACTCAAGAATCTAGAGAGATGTTAGGTTCTTTGATGCAACTTGCCAAGGATGAAAAGATTTGGGCTTTGGGCCATCCTGAGGATATTGGTGGGGGTGGAATGCCATTTATGGAATACGTTTATGTGAACGAGGTTATTGGAAGATCTTCTTTTGCAATGGTGGCTTTGGGAACTCACTCCCTTCAAGATTCAATCATGCTTCGAGAATTTGCTTCTCCTCATTGGCGAGATCAATACTTAGAGCCTTTAGTTCAAGGAGAAATTTTTCCTAGTTTTGGGATGACAGAACCAGACGTAGCAAGTTCTGATCCAACACAGCTACAAACAACAGCTATCTTGGATAATGGTTCTTGGAAGATTAATGGAAGAAAATGGTTTACAACTGGAGCCTCTAGAGCTGCCTATACTACAGTTATGTGTCGCACAGAATTAGATGCGCCAAGTCATGGCGCTTTCAGCATGATTATAGTCCCCACTGATAATCCTGGTTATAAGATAATTAGAGAAACCCCCGTTTTAGGAATCAACGGAGGACATTACGAAGTTGAATATGACAACGTCGAAGTTCCTGAAGAAAACTTATTAGGACCTAGAGGACAGGGGTTTATTATTGCTCAGAAGAGATTGGGGCCTGGAAGAATTTTTCACTGTATGCGTTGGCTAGGACAAGCTCAGAGAGCTTTTGATTTGCTTTGTGAAAGAATGCACGAAAGGGAAACTTTTGGTACGCCTTTAACGAAAAAACAACTCCTTCAAAAGTTTGTCTTTGATAGTGCTTGTGAAATTCAAGCTTCTAGACATTTAACTTTAGATGCCGCAAAGAGAATTGATCAGGGCGATGATGCAAGAATTGAAATCGGTCTCATAAAAGTTCTTGGGGCTGAAATGTTGCATAATGTCATTGATAGAGCTATTCAAGTTCATGGAGCTAAAGGACTTACAGATGATACCCCTTTGAGTCTAATGTATCGTCATGCTCGCGAAGCAAGAATTTATGATGGCCCTGATGAGGTACATGTTCAATCTGTAGCTAGAAGAATTCTTAAAAATTATGAAAATAATGGCCCCGGTTGGGATTTCGGAGAGAGAGACGCTTCTTTAGTATCATCCTAAAATGTCAATTTTTCAGGAATTTTTAGAAAGCTCACTCAAGCAAAAAATAAAAAATTTAATTCCCCTTACCGGTGGAGCATCAGCAGATATAAATAGAATTATCCTTGCAAATAACAAAGAACTCATTGTAAGACGTTCAGTTATTAAAAATGAAGCCGTTATGGCAATTCCAAAAGTTTTAGAAGCAAAGATTCAAAAAACAGTTAAGGCGTTTGGAGCACCTGTTCCTGAGATAGTTATGGAGTTTTCAGAAGCGAATGAAATTGGCGAAGGCTATATTATGGAGGCAGTTTCTGGCGAGACTATACCAAGAAAAATACTTAAGAATGATAAATATGAATTTATTAGAAACAAACTACCATTTGAAATTGGAAGATCTTTAGCTCAAATTCATCAAACCGAAATTGATCAATTACAGGAATTAGAGCAAGTTACTTTTGAAGAATCTTTAAATAAATTATTTATTATTTACGAAAGTTTTAATCAGCCTCAGCCAGTATTTGATTTAGCCTTTAAGTGGCTAGAGAAACGAAAAATAGTAGATTATGGAAAAGTTTTGGTACATGGAGATTATAGATTTGGAAATTTTATTATTTCTGAAAAAAAACTAGAATCTATTATTGATTGGGAATTAGCCCATATCGGTAATCCGATGGAAGATTTAGGATGGCTGTGTGTTCGCTCTTGGCGATTTGGAAACGTTGAAAAACGTGCAGCAGGTTTAGGGGATATTGACGAATTGATTGCAGGATACGAATCAAACTCAAAAATAAAAGTAGATAAATCTCAACTAGATATATGGCAATTATATGGCTCTTTGAGATGGGGTATTATTTGTATGGTACAAACTTTTGCTCATTTGAGTGGAGCAGTAAATTCATTAGAAAAAGCTGCAATAGGAAGAAGGGTATCGGAAACTGAATTTGATTTGATGAATATGATTAAGAATCAAAATTTTTTATGAGTATATTTGATCGACCTACATCAAAGGAATTATTAGAGGCAGTTTTACACTTTATAAATGAAGAAATAGAATCTAACGATTATACAAAAGATAATAGGTTTAAATTTCTTATAGTTATGAACGTTCTTAATATTGTGAAAAGAGAAGTGAACTTAGGTAGAAAAATTGAAGAAACTTTTTTTAATAAAGGCTTAGATTTATTGAAAGAGAAAAATTTTTCCATTAAAAAAATTTCAGAAAAAATTCGAAGCGAGGAGCTTATTATTGAGGATCAGCCTCTCATAGATTTTTTATATGATTTAACGATAGAAAAAATAAAAGTAGATAATCCAAAATATCTAAAAGAATGAAAAAAGGCATATTACTATTGATAGCAATTCTTTCAATTGGAAGTTTTTTTCTTTACAACTTATACCAAACTCAGCTGGTCAAGATGGAACATTCTTTTGAGCATATCATGCATCGTCACTGATTAAAGCAAGTCACTTATGTCTTTTTTCTCGTCTAAAAGTTCCTGGGTAGTTAAATTGATCTTATTTTGGGCGTATTCGCTGATTGGTAAATTCTGGACTATTGATATTTCTCCTGATGAGCTTGCCCTTAGAGGAAAACCAAAAATAATACCCTCCGGTACATTGTAACTACCATCGCTCATTACGGCTGCACTGAACCAGTCATTTTCCGCAGTTTCACTTAAAGTTGCTTTCACTGTATCTATAGCTGCATTGGCTGCAGAAGTTGCAGATGACGCACCTCTTGCATCAATAATAGCTTTCCCTCTTTGTTGAACAATTTGTAAAAAATCGTTTTCAATCCAGTCTTTATCATTTATTAAAGCGCTGACAGATTCATTATTTATTTCAGCATTGTCGAGGTCAGGATACATAGTAGGACTATGATTTCCCCATATAGTCATTTTTTTAATATCAGATATTTCAACATTGCATTTATTTGCAACTTGAGCTTTAGCTCTATTTGAATCCAAGGCTGTCATAGCCATCCAAGTTTGTGTTGAGTTATTTCCGTGAGTACACCCAATAAGCGCATTGGTATTTGCAGGATTTCCTACTACTAAAATTTTTGCATTTTGTTTTGCATTTTCTCCTAAAGCTTTGCCTTGTTCAGTGAAAATTCCTCCATTAATTTTTAACAAATCCGCGCGTTCTTCAATTTTTTTACCATTTATAGTTATCCCTCTTGGAATACTTCCAACTAGCAAAGCCCAATCAATATCTCCTGCAGCTTCGTTAATATCTGAGAAACTTTTGATTTCGCCCAATGTATTAAATCCACAGTCTTCTAGCTCCATCTTGGATCCTTCCAATTTTGAGACTACTTGAGGTACTTCTACCAAATTCAGATTTACCCTGGTATCTTTTCCAAATGTTTCTCCACTTGCTAACCTCGTTAAGAGGGCGTAACCAATTTGACCCGCTGCCCCTGTAACTAAAACATTTATTTCTTTCATCATTTTTCTTTTAAATTAAGTTAAATATATTCTTACCTTCTTTTTTCGAAACCGAAACTCTTGCTTCTAACATTTCATCTTTCATCATTTTTTCTAATAATGAATTATCTTTCTCACTGTTAGCAATAAAACGAGAGCCATTTTCTAATGTGCCAATTATTAATGCAAATTCTAGACCTTTGCGACCATTTATAACGGTATATGTTTCTATCTTTCCTTTTCCTTCGGGATTTTCTGTAAAATTTGTAATGGCTTTTTGATTTATTTTTTTCTGTTCGGCAGAATTTTTTATTTTTTCATAGGGCTTAGAGGGTTTTGAAGACATTATTACAGCAGCATGCTTTGTAATAAACCAAGAATTAGCAGTTAATAATCCAAAAGATTTCGGATCATTTCTTAGCCGTCTCACCATTTCTGTAGTTGAAAACATAGTATAAGAATTCCCTGGACCACCAAAATATGGAAGTCCGCCAGTAACGGTCAGATCTTTTTTCTCTCTGGGAATACCAAGTTCTTTTTTAGCTATTTGAACTGCTGAAGGAAAACAAGAGTACAAATCAAAATATTTTATATCAGAAAGAGAAATTTCTGCTTCATCTAAAGTTTGAGTTACACACTTTTTTATAGCAGGAGAACTATGAAAATTTGGTCTTTCAGTTACATTCCAAATATCATCTAAAATGGAGCATCCATGAACATATATTCTTTTTGAGTTTGGTATATTTAATTCATCTGCTTTTTTTTGAGATACCAGTATAAAAGCAGAAGACATATTCACTCTAATAATGGAATTTAAATATTTAGTATATGGAAAACCTATCATACGATTGTCTGGAGTTACTTCGGATATTTCTTCAGAGCTTCTATATGTAGGAAACCAGGACAAAGGATTATCAGCTGCTATTTTGCTGAACTCACTGAATAAATCGCTGCACTCTTTTAGGTGTGTTTTAGCACTTTTATTCTCTTCTTTTCTTAAAGCATTCGCAAATAAAGGATACACATTTGTTGGAAGATCCATGCCATGTAATTTTTCATGATCAGAGAATCCAATAGCATTATTACCTATCATTTCAGGACTACCGCCTGGTTCGTCTAACCAATCTAAGGGTAAGCCTGATTTTAATCTCGCTATCATTGTCTGCAAAGCCTCACCTCCAGATAATAAAGCGCAGTCGATTTCTTTGGCTGATATTTTGCTTAATGCATCATCAAGAAGCACTTGTGGACTATTTCCTCCCATGGGAGCATAAACTTCTTCCTTTGCAGAAATACCTAACTTATTTCCTAATGTTCTTGGGAAATTTGAGTATTGAAAACTTGACTGATTGGTAGCTGTTAAAAAATCGATTGAAAATCTTACGACACCTATATAATCGATATGAGAATTTAAGTTTTTAACACCGCTATCTTGAATTGCTGAAGAGCATGCCTCAGCGAGAAGATTTTGAAGATTCAAACCATTTTCTTTGGATTTATCTACATAGTCACCAACACCTATAATTACAGCGGCATTATTTTCTATTTTTTTATTTTGCTTAGCTTCAGACAAGATGTAATATTATCGACTTAATTAATTAAACGCGTATTAAATAACAAGGAGAACTAAATGACCATTAATTTTGAAGGAAAAGTAGCAATAGTTACTGGAGCAGGGGGCGGTTTGGGCAGATGTCATGCTTTAGATTTAGCCAAAAGGGGGGCTAAGGTAGTTGTTAATGATTTAGGTGGAAACGTAGATGGTTCTGATGATGGCTCTTTGTCTGCAGCAGAAAAGGTTGTTGAAGAAATAACTGCCGCTGGAGGAGAGGCTATCGCAAATGGTGCAAGCGTTACAGATGTATCCCAAGTAGAGGAAATGGTCAAAGAGACTATGGATAAATGGGGTCGCATTGACATTTTAGTTAATAATGCAGGTATTTTGAGAGATAAAAGTTTTGCCAAAGTTTCCGATGAAGACTTTAGGCTCGTTTTAGAAGTTCATTTGATGGGCAGTGTTAATTGTTGCAAAGCTGTTTGGGAGATTATGAAAGAACAAAATTACGGAAGAATAGTAGTTACTTCTTCTTCAAGTGGTTTATACGGAAATTTCGGACAAACTAATTATGGCGCTGCAAAACTTGGTTGTGTTGGTTTAATAAATACTTTGAAACTCGAAGGCGCTAAATATAATATTAAATGTAATGCTTTGGCTCCTGTCGCGGGGACGAGAATGACCGAAGATTTAATGCCAGGAGAAGTTTTGGAAAAACTTCAACCAGAATTTGTAACTCCTGCAGTGACTTATATGGTTTCTGAAGATGCTCCAAATGGGGCAATAATAGCTGCAGGTGCAGGAGTCTTCACCAGAGTAATGATTCACGAAACAATGGGTGTTAACCTTGGAACAGGTGAAGAAATGACAGCAGAAAATATTGCAGATAATTGGGAAAAAATATCAGATATGACTGATGCAAAACTTCCTTACCAAGGCGGCGATCAAACTGTCAAAATTTTTGAATTGATTGGAAAGAGCTAAGGCTTTCCGATACCAGGGATTTTCACTTCTATAGAATGAATTTCCCCCTTTGGGCTTGTTTGGGCTTCTTCGGGATCAGAACTATCAGAAACTATTACATATAAAGTTTTTCTGTCTTTCCCCCCTAACATACAAGCAAATGCGCTTTTAGGAGTTTTAATTGTATCAGTGATGTTTCCACCTTTTTCTATTCTTACTACTGCATTAGTTGTAGGAGAAGCTATCCATATACCATCTTTTTCGTCTAAACAAATGCCATCTGGCACATGAAGATTTTTCGAATATTTTGAAAAATCTACCTTGGATAAATCAAAACCCAAAATGCTCAAAAACCTGATTATCAAAAGAGAAAATAAAGGCGAGGTTCTTGCCCATAGTTTTCTATTGGTTAGTTCTCCATTTTCGTTGATATCAAAAGAAGTTAATTTTGCACCTAAGGTTTCAGCTACGATCAATTTTTTTCCACTTTCAGTTATCACAGTTCCATTAGGAAAAAGAAGGTTATCGGGCCCTTTTAAAATAGCGCCATCTGGCTTAACAATCATCAGATGAGTTGAATTTAAATTCTCCCCTGCATCTTCCATGCCAAAATTTCCAACATAAGCAGTCCCATCTTTGCTTACAACCATGTCATTACATTTGTGTGTCACGTATTCAGATAAGTCTGCATGAACTGAAAGTTGATCGTTAGAAAATTTTAAAATTTTTCTGTCTAACATTGAGACAATCAAAAGATCTCCATTCGGTAGCCAGCCTAAACCGGATGGCTGATTAGGTACTTCACAAACCGTTTCTAATAAATTGTTTTCATCTAGCGTCATAACTTTATGAGAGTAAAAATCTGAAAACCATAACTTATTTTCATGCCATCTTGGACCTTCTCCAAAATAGAGACCATCAGTTAGTTTTTTTAATTTATCCATTACACGTTAGTTACATTTTAATAATAAGTTATTTTTTGTTAAGAATCTTAATTAGTTTTTGCGGATAATCTGTAATGATGCCATCGACTTGCCACTTGATTAATTTTCTCATAAACCTGCTGTCATTAACTGTCCATGCTAAAACAAATTTTTCTTCTTTTTTTAGTTTCTTTACAAGGCTGATTGATTCACTCGAATCAATATGGAGACTAATTCCATCTGAATCAGTACTTTTGATCAATCTTTTAATTTTTTCTATTTCATAATTATAGAAGGCGGGTATTGTGTTCAAGGTTGCTTTAAAGTCTGGAAACTCTTTCTTAATTTTTTTTATATTTGCTGGAATATAGGACAGAAAATGACAGTCTCTTATTTTTATTTTAGATTTTTTGACAATGGATATTAATTGATCTATTTCTTTAAGAGCACCTTTGATCTCGATAAAAACCTTTTTCTCTTTAGGAATCGTTGATAAAACTTTTGATAAAAGAGGCATCCTTTCATCTTTATATTTTTTCGATTTCCATGAACCAATATCTACTTCAGTTATCTCTGATAAAAGCATGGAAGATATACTTTTCTTATTTAAGGATACTCTATTTAAATTGTTGTCATGAGAGCACACAAAAAAAGAATCTTTGGTTCGTCTGACATCTATCTCAATGGCATCGGATTTTAATTTCCAAGCTAAGCTGTAAGCAGCTAAAGTATTTTCAGGTGCTTCCGAAGAAACACCTCTATGAGCTATGACTAATGGGTTTTTAGTCCCAACTAAGCGCGCCACCGGTTTGATACTCGATGACTCTTGTCTCGAAGAAGTTTTTTTCTTTTCTCAAATCCATAATTTCGGACATCCATGGAAAAGGATTTGTCGCATTTGAGAATTCTTCAGTTAAGCCAATTTGAGTTAACCTTCTGTTAGCAATAAACCTAAGGTACTCTGCCATCATATCTGAATTCATTCCAAGAATTCCAGTAGGCATAGTGTCTTTGGCATATTCTATTTCTAAAGCAGTGCCTTGAAGAATCATTTCAGCTGCTTCTTCTTGCATATCCTCATCCCACAGCTGAGGATTTTCAAGTTTAATTTGATTTATCATATCAATACCAAAATTAACATGCATCGACTCGTCTCTTAGAATGTATTGAAACTGTTCGGCTGTTCCGGTCATTTTATTTCTATTTCCCATGGACAAAATCTGAGTAAATCCACAGTAAAAGAAAATTCCTTCTAAAACACAATAAAAAGCAATTAAATTTCTTAAGAGGGTTTTATCATCTTCTAAAGTACCAGTTTTAAAATTTTCATCTGCCATTGAGTTTGTAAATGGCAAAGCCCAAGCAGCTTTACGAGCTACTGAAGGAACTTCTTTATACATATTGAAGATTTCTCCTTCGTCCATTCCTAAAGACTCAATTACATACTGATATGCATGAGTGTGAATGGCTTCTTCTAAAGCTTGTCTAAGAAGATATTGTCTACATTCTGGATTGGTTATTTGCTTGTAAACGCTTAAAACAATATTGTTAGCAACCAAAGAATCAGCAGTAGAGAAGAAACCTAAATTTCTCATAACTATTCTTCTTTCATCTTCGGTCAAACCATCTTTACTTTTCCATAGAGCAACATCTGAAGTCATGTTAATTTCTTGAGGCATCCAGTGATTAGCACTGCCATCTAAATATTTTTGCCATGCCCAGTCATATTTGAAGGGCACAAGTTGGTTCACGTCTGCTCGACAGTTAATCATCATTTTTTCACTAACGTCCACTCTGCCTGAAGCACCCTCTAAATCAGCAAGTCCGGCTTCAGTGTCTAAATTCTCAAGACCATGGAGAGCTTTTTCTTCTCTGTTAGACGCAACTTCTTCAGAAGATATTGTTGGCTTAGTTTCTTCATTTAAAGATACAGCTTTTTCAACTACAGACTTTTCTATAATTTTATTCTCAACAGGCTCTTCTTTTTTTATTTCTTCGTTCTTATCAAAATCATCCCAAGATAACATAATTGTCCTCCTTTATTTTATTGGCATGCATCGCAGTCAGGATCCAGAATAGAACAAGCTGACGGAGCTTGCGCTGCTGATTTGACTGCGTTTAATTCTAAATTTGTAATTGTTGATTTTTCAGAAGTTGTAGCACTTCTTGATCTTAAGTAATAGGTAGTTTTTAACCCTTTCAGCCAAGCCATTCTGTACATGACATCTAGCTTTTTACCATTCGGATCGGAAATATATAAATTTAGTGACTGACTCTGATCAATCCATTTTTGTCTTCTACTTGCTGATTCGATAAGCCATTTCGGTTCAACTTCAAAAGAGGTCGCAAAAAGTTTTTTTATATCTTCAGGCACTCTATTTATTCCTTCTAAACTGCCGTTAAGGTTTTTTAGATCATAAACCATAACTTCATCCCACATATCTATTTCTTTTAATGCATCTACCAAGTGCATATTTATTACAGTAAATTCGCCTGATAAATTAGATTTTACAAACAGATTTGAATAAGTTGGCTCTATAGATTGGGTGAGACCTGTTATATTTGCGATAGTTGCAGTTGGGGCAATAGCCATAACATTTGAGTTTCTCATCCCCTGAGTCTTAACTTTTCTCTTGAGAGCGTCCCAGTCCATCTTCATAGACTTATCTACTTCAATATATCCTTCTCCTCTTTGTTGTTCGACTATGCTAACTGAGTCCAAAGGCATTATTCCTTGACTCCATAATGAACCCTCGTAAGAAGAATAAGTTCCTCTTTCTTTCGCTAGATCAGAAGAAGATTTTATTGCGTAGTAACTAATCATTTCCATGGAATTATCTGCAAATTCAACTGCTTCTTCAGAAGCATAGGGAGTTTTTCTTATATAGAGAGCATCTTGGAAGCCCATTAAACCTAAACCAATTGGTCTGTGTTTAGCATTAGAATTTTTCGCTTGAGGAACCGCATAATAGTTAATATCAATCACGTTATCTAACATTCTTATGGCGGTCGCTACTGTTTTTTCAATCTTACCTTCGTCTAGATCACCTTTTTCATTGAGGTGATTGGGTAAGTTTATGGATCCTAAATTGCATACAGCTATTTCATCTTCAGATGTATTAAGTGTAATTTCAGTGCACAGATTTGAAGAATGGATAACTCCCGCGTGTTGTTGAGGAGATCTTAAATTACAAGAATCTTTAAATGTGATCCATGGGTGGCCAGTTTCAAAAAGCATTGAAATAATTTTTCTCCAAAGCTCTTCCGCCTCTACCTCTTTAAAAACTTTGATTTTTCCTTCTTGAGCATTCTTTTCGTATTCTTCATATCTTTTTTTGAAGGCAGAACCTGTTAACTCATGTAGATCAGGTGTTTCGTTTGGCGTAAAAAGAGTCCATTTTTTTCCTTCAAAAACTCTCTCCATAAATAAGTCAGGTACCCAATTGGCAGTATTCATATCGTGGGTTCTTCTTCGATCATCTCCAGTATTTTTTCTCAATTCCACGAACTCTTCTATATCAAGATGCCAAGTTTCCAGGTACGAACAAACGGCTCCTTTTCTCTTACCTCCTTGATTAACGGCAACTGCAGTATCGTTGACAACTTTTAAAAAAGGAACCACTCCTTGCGACTTTCCATTAGTTCCTTTTATGTGAGCGCCCATACCTCTTACAGGAGTCCAATCATTACCGAGACCACCTGCCCATTTAGAAAGCATTGCATTGTCTTGGAGGGCACCGTAGATTCCATAGAGATCATCCGGAACAGTTGTTAAATAACAAGATGATAATTGCGAGTGAGGCGTTCCAGCATTGAAAAGTGTTGGAGTTGAGCTCATGTAATCAAAAGACGATAAAAGATTGTAAAATTCCACTGCTCTTTCTTCTCTATTTTCTTCTGCAATAGCAAGACCCATAGCAACTCTCATGAAAAAAACCTGAGGCAACTCAAATCTTATTTCGTTGCTGTGAATGAAATATCTGTCATAAAGCGTTTGAAGGCCTAAATATGAAAATAAAAGATCTCTTTCTGGTTTTATTTGATTGCCAAGAAAATCTAAATCCATCTTTTGCAACTCTGGATTTAAAAGCTCTAAAGATACTGCTTTATCCACAAAAGCTTTTAGAGAGGTACCATATAAACCTTTCATTTCAGCAAAAGTAGCATTGTCTTTTACTTTTAAAAAACCTAAGGCTTCAGTTCTAAGGCTATCGAGCAAGATTCTTGCAGTCGCGAAAGTATAATTTGGTTCAATTTCAACTAAGGATCTTGAAGAAAGAATTAAAGCTTCTTTAATCTCTTCTTCCGGCGCTCCTTCATAAAGATTTTTTCTTGCTTCTCCCAATATTTTAGAAGGATCTGTGCCTTTTAAGCCTTCGCAAGCTTCTTTTGCAATAAGTTCAGTTCTTTCTGAAGGCTCTATTTTATTTTCGGCGTGAAGCGGAGAATCTTCTTCTCTAACCCTCGTTCTTTCTGCTCTATAAAGAACATAAGCGCGAGCTACTTTCAACTCTTCAGTACGCATTAAAGCAAGCTCTACTTGATCCTGAATTTCTTCTATGTGAATAGTTCCACCGGAAGGCATTCGATTTGAAAAAGTTTCGAAGACGCTTTTTGATAATTCTTTTACTTTCTGTTGAACGCTAGAAGAGGCAGCAGCTGCACTAGTATGTACTGCCAGAAAAGCTTTTGTAATTGCAACATCAATCTTTGAAGAATCAAAGTTTACAACTGATCCGTTTCTTTTAATTACACGTAATTTCCCAGGTTCTATAACTTCTTTTTTTTGTGGCTGAGTACCTAAATTTTCCATTGTTTTAGGCTGATTGCCTTCAGTTAAGTCCATAATTCTTAAATATTTATGCTTTTTTGTTTTTTTTGTAGACCCTACATATAGTGCCACAATTTCAGATATATACAAGATAAAGTGTTTTAAACAAAAAATCAATAGAACATTTTATGAAAATTCAGTGGATTAAGTGTGAATAAGTAGATATAAATATGATCCATGAAAGGTTTCTTCATAACAATTGATCAAGGCACAACTAGTACAAGAGCCATACTTTATGACGATAAAATAAAGAAAGTAGACTTTACCCAAGTTGAAATAACGCAATATTACCCGGAAGAAGGTTGGGTAGAGCATGACTTAGAAGAAACTTGGCTTTCTGTTGTTTCTTGTGTCAGTAATTTAATAAAAAACAATTCTTTGAAACCTGAAGAGGTCGTAAGTATCGGTATTACCAATCAAAGAGAAACTGTTGCCATTTGGGACAAAAAGACACTAAAGCCCCTATCTAGAGCAATTGTTTGGCAAGACAGAAGAACGTCAAATTATTGCCAAAAAATGAAAGATGAAGGAATTGAGAAAGCAATCAAGGAAAAAACAGGTCTTTTGTTGGACCCTTATTTTTCTGCTTCAAAAATGAAATGGTTGAAAGATAATTTAGAACTTAATAAAAACTCAAACTACCTTCTTGGGACAATAGACACATTTCTAATATCTAAATTAACAGAAGGTAAAAGTTTTTTTACTGATATTACTAATGCATCAAGAACATCTTTATTTAACATTCAGGAATGCAAATATGATGAAGATCTTCTAAAGATTTTCGATTTAGAGGATATCCAACTCCCTGAAGTGAAAGAAAATGCTGACTTTTTTGGTAAAACAGAACTTTTTGGAGGAAAAATAAAGATTTGTGGTGTTGCGGGAGATCAACAAGCAGCTTTAGTAGGCCAAACATGTTTTGATCCAGGGCTTGTAAAAAGTACATATGGAACCGGATGTTTTTTGATGTTGAATACAGGAAGGGACCTGGTTAAATCCAAAAATAAATTACTAACCACTATTGGGTATAAGCTGAACAATGAAATAACTTACGCATTGGAAGGTAGTATATTTATAGCTGGATCGTCAATACAGTTTTTAAGAGATAAGTTTAAATTTTTTGAGAAGGCAAAAGAGTCGGAAGAATTAGCATTTAAGGCCGAAAAAAATTCAAATGTTTTTTTAGTTCCCGCGTTTACAGGCCTTGGAGCCCCTCATTGGATACCAGATGCCAAAGGAGCAATATTTGGATTAACTTTAAATTCAGGTATTGAAGAATTAACGTTAGCAACACTTGAATCAATAGCATTTCAAACTAGAGAACTCTTGGATGCTATGGAGTCTGATGGTGGAAAAATATCTTCTATAAAAATAGATGGTGGAATGTCTAACAACTCTTTTTTCTCACAACTACTAGCCGACACATTAAAAACAGAAATTTATAGGCCTAAAGATATTGAAACTACGGCATTAGGCGCGACATACCTCGCTGCGATTGGGTCAGGATTTGCAACAAAAGAAGATTTAAAGGATTTTTGGAAAATTGATAAAAAATTCTTTCCAAAAAATGATCTAGATCATAAGTTCAAAACCTGGCAGAAGTATTTAAAAAAACTAATCGATTAATAAATATTCAAGAATGGCTTTTTGTACGTGCATTCTGTTTTCAGCTTGAATCCATACTTTAGAAGATTGGTCTTCTAACATATCAACAGTTATTTCTTCTCCTCTGTGTGCAGGCAAACAGTGCAAAAAAATTGATTTTTCTTTAGCTTTTTTCATATCATCTGGACAGACGAAAAATTCTCTGAAGATTTTCTTTCTTTCTTTTAACTTCGTGCTTGAACTCATGGAAGTCCACACATCAGTAGTCACAATATCTGCGTCTCTTAAAGCATCCTCTTTATTTGTGGTTAATGATACAAATTTCTTTGAAGATTCTAAAATATTTGCATTTGGTTCATATCCTTTTGGACAAAAGATAGATAATTCAAAATTTAATAATCTTGCTGCTTCGATGTAAGAATGACATACATTATTTCCATCACCTATCCAGCAGACCTTTTCTAAGCTATTGCCTTCAGAAATTTCTCTGAAGGTCATAAGATCTGCCATTATTTGGCAGGGATGAAACAAGTTACTTAGGCCATTTATTAGAGGAACAGAAGAGTTTTGGGAAAATATTTCCAATTTTTCATGATTATCTGTTCTCAAAACAATTACATCAAGCATCGAAGATAAAACCTTCGCCGTATCTGAGATGGGTTCGCCTCTTGAGAGCTGTAATTCATTGCCTGAAAGAAACAAAGAACTTCCTCCCATATCATTAATACCAACCTCAAATGAAACCCTTGTTCTAGTTGAGGGTTGTTCAAAAACAAGCCCTAAAGTTTTACCTTTTAAAGTTTTCTCAGACTCTCTAGAATTTTTAAGCTCAATTCCTCTATCAATTATTGAAACCAATTCTTGATTTGAGATCTTTTGAAAATTTAAAAAATGTTTTGGTCCCATGGAATTTAGACTATAGAATTGCGAATCTGTTAATTTTTTTCAGTTATTATGAATTTTAGAGTAAAAACACATAATGCCATAGCTGAATCTGGTCTCATTAAGCTAAGTGAAGGCAATTTTTCTGTTTCTGAAGAAGAAAAGGATCCAGATGCAATCATCTTAAGGAGTTACAGGCTGCCTTTGAACGAGTTGAACGATTCTCTCAAAGCTATTGCCAGAGCAGGAGCCGGCTTCAACAATGTTCCGGTGAAAGAATGCTCTGAAAAGGGAATAGTTGTTTTTAACACGCCCGGTGCAAATGCAAATGCCGTTAAAGAAATCGTTCTTGCTGGCTTACTGATGTCTTCAAGGGGAATATATGCTGGAGCAAGTTTTATTAATGAAATAGATGGCGTTGAATCTAAAGATTTAAAGGCCTATATAGAATCAGGAAAAAAAGAATTCAAAGGAAGAGAGCTCAAGGGTGCGACATTAGGAGTTGTTGGCATGGGGGCTATAGGTGCGCAAGTAGCTGGTATGGGAGTTTTCCTTGATATGGAAGTTGTAGGATATGATCCAGCCATCACTGTCGAAGCAGCATGGAAATTGCCGAATAACGTTACTAGGACTGATAATTTAAAAACTATATTTGCAAATTCTGACTATGTTACGTTGCATGTTCCAGCTATCGAGGCCACAAAAAACTTAGTTGATGATTCTGTGCTATCTGAATGCAAATCAGGCTTAAAACTCATTAATTTTGCTCGAGATGAGATAGTTGATTCTTCAGCAGTTATAAAAGCTCTTGAATCAGAACAACTTGGTTCATACGTAACGGATTTTGCAGATCTTGAGCTTATTAAGAGAGCCAAAGAAGTTGGAGATGTAATTATTTTGCCTCATATAGGAGCTAGCACTAGACAAGCAGAAGAAAATTGTTCTGTTATGGCTGCAGATCAGATTAAAGACTTTCTCGAAAATGGAAATATTAAAAATTCTGTCAATTTTCCCGAATTGATCGAAGAAAGACAATCTGATTTTAGGCTGACTTTGTCAAATCGGAACGTTGCAGGAATGATTGGTCAAATTACTACAATTTTAGCTGAAAATAATATTAACATTGTAGAATTGATTAATAAAAGCAGAGATGAAATTGCTTACAATGTAATAGATCTAGAAACAAAGCCTTCTGAAAAGGTAATTGCGGATTTGGAAGCCTTAGAAAACGTCATAAATGTAAGGGAGGTATAGATTTGTGACTAAATCAGAGAAAACAACAGCAATAGTAACCGGCTCTAGTAGGGGTGTGGGAGCTGCTACAGCAATTAAACTTGCTTCAAAAGGATGGAATGTAACAATTACTTGTTCTAGCTCTGAAAAGGAAGCTATTGAGGTTTCTGAAGAATGTAAAAATTTGGGCGGAGACACCTTAGTAATTAAATCGGACGTTTCTGAAGAGAAAAATTGTAAAGATGTTGTTGATCAAACAATAAAAAAATGGGGGAGGCTCGATGCTTTAGTTAATAATGCAGGAACCACAAAATTTAACGCTCATGAAAACTTATCAGGTTTAACTTCCAAAGACTTTTTAAGACTCTATAGCGTGAATACAGTTGGACCTTACATGATGCTCAAAGAAGCTCAATCATATCTTCTTGAAAGTTCCAATCCTAGTGTCGTTAACGTTGGGTCCATCGCTGGAGTTACAGGAATAGGCAGCTCTATTGCCTATGCTTCATCAAAAGGAGCTTTGTTAAATATGACAAAGTCTCTAGCCAGAGCTTTAGGACCAATTAGAGTAAATGCAATATGTCCTGGATTCATTCAAGGCGACTGGTTAAGGAATGGGCTTGGAGATGAAGTTTATGAAATGGTAAAAGAAGCTACAGAAAGATCTACACCTTTAAAATTAACAGTCACTGCTGATCAAGTAGCCGATTCAATCATATATTTTGTTGAGGATGCAGTTACAACTACAGGCGAAACTCTTTTGTTGGATGGAGGGATGCATCTAGGCGGCCCAGTTCCTCTTAAATAAACGCCTTAACTTATTGATTTTTTTATAATAAAAAAAATGCAACAATTTTTTTTAATTTGTAAGATTAATTATCAATAAAAAAATTTTTTTTTATATATTTTTTTGAAATTTTTGAGCAAGTTACACACAAACTCTTCAATCTTCTTTTATTTTAAAAAATTTGAACTCTTTGAAGTATTAAATCATGCACTCTTATAATGCATTTATAAACTATTGATTTTATTGATTTTTTTATATTGATCATTTTTTAACCAATTTAAGTTGAGACCGTTTCTTATAAGGGCTGCGGTTGAAAAGTTTTTTTTATCCAAAGACTTATCCACAGATTCTGTGGATAAAAAAAATCACTTTGTTACGATATAAAAATGGATTTCAAATTGCCAAAAGAATGGGAAAATTTTTTATCAAATGAACTAAAAAAGGAGTATGTGCTATCGCTGAAAAAGAGACTCGAAAAAGAAAAAGCATTTTGTAAAAAAATTTTTCCTCCTGAAAAAGAAATCTTTAAAGCTTTTGAATTGACTTCTCCAAAAAAAACTAAAGTAATTATTTTAGGACAAGATCCTTACCATAATCCTAATCAAGCAAATGGATTGTGCTTTTCTGTTAACAAAAACCAGCCTTTGCCTCCATCTTTAAGGAACATATATAAAGAAATTGAAGAAGACTTAGGAATAAAAAATGGCATAAATGGAGATTTATCTGATTGGGCAAAACAAGGAGTACTTTTGATAAATTCCTCTCTCACCGTGGAGCAAGGAATTCCAGGTTCTCACTTAAATTTTGGATGGGAGGAGTTTACAGATCACATTATAAAATCCTTCAATAAGAAAAAAGATATCGTTTTTATGTTGTGGGGAAAATTTGCTGCTAATAAAAAAAAGTTTATTAACCAGGAAAGAAACTTTGTTCTTGAGGCTTCTCATCCTTCACCGCTTTCCTGCTATAAAGGTTTTTTTGGCTGTAAACACTTTAGTAAATGCAATTCTTTTTTAAAAAGTTCTGGAAGAAAAGAGATAAATTGGAAGATTATATAGATTCGATATTTAAAAAATTAATATTTTTGAGATTTTCATCAAAAAAATCTTTTTCAGTAACAAGCTTATCTTTTAAAGTTACTAAACCTTCGTTTTTTTCTTCTAAGACCACTTGCCCTAGTTTTTTACCATCTTTATTAAAAATAAAATCAAGTTCTTTTAAAAGATTTCTTTCGTCAACACTAAATTTTGCAAGGCTAAATTTCAATTTTCCTCTGTAATGCATCCGCGCAATGACTTCTTGGCCGGTAAAACATCCTTTTTCAAAATTAATTAAGCCTAAATTTTGATAATTCAATTCATGAGGTGTAAAAACTTCAGAAATTGATTCGGTAATTTCAACAAATCCTCTTTCAATGCAATTGAGCTTCCAATCAGATTCCGAGATGATTTCAATACCATCTATTGCCTTATCTATGAATTCAATTTTTGTTTTAAAGAAAACTGCGTATTTTTCAAGATGAGTTTTAAATTTCTCAGCTACAGATTTGTTAACAAAAATTAAAAAACCTGAACTAATTCTTAGAATCCTGAAAACTGCCAACACCCTGCCTTTTACATTACAAATAGCGCTCGTTAGTATTTTGTTTTCTGACACAAAATTAATGTCATTAGTTATTTGGCCTTGAAGAAATTCAGCCGAATCAACACCTGAAATTTGTATAATAGAATCAGAAGACGATATATTCATGTTAGGCCTATATTTTACATTTAATGATTAAAAAAGAGAGTCCATTTTTACTTGATAAAGCTAAATTTAAGAGCAGAAGAGGTTTAAACGAACTGGATCAAATTTTAGTTCCGTTTGTAAATGAAAAATTTCAGCAACTTGATGAAATAGATAAAATCCTATTTTTGGAGTTATTAGAGTTCGAAGATGTAGATCTCGCGGATCTAATTCTTTATAAAAAAATAAAATCATCAGAAAAGTTTAAAAAAATTATTACAAAAATAATTGAATTTTCTAGTGAAATTTAGCTGAACTTATGCACAATGCACCTGTCAAACAGAAAAGGACAATAATGGACAATGAAATAGCTCTTATAAAATTGGTCAAAAAGGGCGATAAAAAGGCCTACAATACTCTTGTTTTGAAATATCAAGACAGGTTAGTTTTTTCTGTTTATAAGTTTTTGAAAGACTTTGAGCTTGCTCAGGACATAGCTCAAGAAGCTTTTATAAAAGCTTATAAAAACATAGAAAAATTCAGAGGCGATAGTCAGTTTTATACTTGGATTTACAGAATAGCTATAAATACTGCCAAAAACGTAATCTCTACTAAAGCTCGTGCATCGGAAGTTTACGATAACGATACTACCGATCAGTTGCTATCTGAATCTGCTACAACGTCTGAAAATCCAGAAAATATACTTCAAGCTGAGCAGTTGAGATCTGAAATAAATAAGGCTTTACAAAATTTGCCTGAAGATATCCGTGTTACATTAAGTTTGCGTGAATTTGATGGGCTTAGCTATGAAGAAATAGCCAAGGTTCTCAATTGCCCTATAGGAACTGTAAGATCCAGAATTCACAAAGGGCGTGAAATGTTAGATCAAACTTTTTCGAAATATAACCTGTCTAATTTTGAGGCTAGAAAATATGAATGAAACTATAGAAGAAAGATTATCAATGTTACTGGATGGAGAAGTTACTCCATTTGAAACTAAAAGGCTTGTGGACGAAATTGACTGCAATCCACATATGAAAGCTCTTTGGCTTAGGATGAATAAGCAAAGGGCGGCTCTAAAAGGAGAGCTTATCGACCCAACCTTTGATATCTCTTCCTCAGTAATGTCTCATCTAAACTCAACTTCTCAAACAACCTTTCCTACTAATACAAAACCCTGGCATATTTCTCATTTTTTTCCTACGCACTATCTAAAGGCTTGTTGTTATTTATTAGGTTTTTTCTTAGTTCTTTCATCTCCTCTACTTAATCTAAACAACTTTTCTCCTTCAGACTCTTTTTCCAAAATAACAAATTCTTCTCAAACTTTTAACAAAAATTTACCTTTACCAGGAAACGAAGCTCTTCTTGTCGATTTAGGCTCTAATTTTAATGGTAATTTAAAAAATTATAGAATGGTATCTGAGAATGCTTTAGAAGCAAACTATCAGCTAGCTAATAACGAAGCAGTAAAAATTAAAGTCTTTTTTAACGATGTACCTCAGACAGAAAAATTAAATTTGCTTGAAAGCGGAATAACACTTCATACAAAAGCTGGAAATGAACCAGTTGTTTTAAATGTTTCTAGCGATCAAATTTCTAATAGTAAGTTAATAAAAATTTCCAATACTTTTTTTGAAAAATAAATAAAGATTTTTTATGCTTAGGAAAAGTCTAAATTTAATAATTTTTTTTATTTCATCGACAGCATTTTCTTTTTCTGGAATTGACTCAAAAGACTTGCCTAATTTTTCATCTTTAGCGGAATATACTTCACCCGCTGTTGTTAATGTAAGTGTAGTAAAAACAATTCCATCGAGGAACGGCATGAATGGCTCTAGATCTCCTTTTCCTCCAGGAAGTCCATTTGAGGATTTTTTTAATTTTCCCTTTGAAGAAAGAAGGCAACCTGAAAGAAAAATTCAATCTGGTGGATCAGGATTTATAATTTCGTCCGATGGTTATGTGCTTACTAATCATCACGTAATTGAAGACGCTTCTGAAATAACAATAAGCTTGAACGATCGACGAGAGTTTAAAGCAAAATTAATAGGAAGTGATAAAAAAGCAGATGTTGCGGTGCTTAAAATCAAATCGGAACAAGATTTGCCTTTTTTAAATTTAGGAAACTCAGATGAAGTTAAAGTTGGAGACTGGGTGGTTGCTATCGGTTCACCATATAGGTTAAATTTTTCAGTAACAGCTGGAATAGTTAGCGCAAAAACTAGAAGTGTTCCAGGTCGAGAAACGTCATATATTCCTTTTATTCAATCGGATGTAGCAATTAATCCTGGCAATTCAGGAGGCCCATTATTTAATATGGATGGCGATGTAGTTGGAATTAATGCAATGATTTATTCTGGTTCCGGTGGCTATATGGGGATATCTTTTACTATCCCGATGAATTATGCAAAAGAAATAGTTGATCAAATCATAGAAACAGGGTCTGTTGCCAGGGGCTGGTTGGGAGTCAGTGTTCAAGAAATTACTAAAGATTTAGCTGATTCCTTTGAATTAGGCACACCCAGAGGAGCTTTGGTTGGTAGTGTGATAAAGAATAGTCCTGCTGAGAAAGCGGGATTTAAGAATGGAGATGTAATTTTAGAATTCGATGGAAAGAAAATTGTATATTCAGGAGATTTACCCTTAATTGTTGGAAGAATAAAACCAGATGCAAAAGTTCAAGCCTTGATATTCAGAGACAAAAAAGAAAAAATTATCTCTGTAAAAGTAGGTCAACTTGAGGAAGTTGATCCTAACAAACCGATAATTGCTGAAAAATCTAAAAAAAGAAATAAATTAGAAATAGTTGTTAGTTCGATAGATGAAATCTCCATTGAAGATCAAGAAAGACTTAACATTACTAATGGAGTGTTAGTTAAAGAAGTTTATCCGGGACCTGCTCAGGAAGCAGGGATACAGGTTGGTGACATAATAACTTCCATTGCGCAAAAAGAGATAAACAGCATAAATGATTATAGAAAAATAGTTAGTTTTCTTAAGAATGGTTCGAGTGTACCAATAAGAATTATCAGAAATGGAAACGGTACTTTTCTGACGCTAAAAATTCAAAAATAAGACATAATCGCCTCATGCCAAAGCATGAAAAAAAAGAGTCCACTAGAAATTTTTCAATAATAGCTCATATTGATCATGGAAAATCTACTTTAGCTGATCGTTTGATCGAATTTTGCGGAGGTTTGAGCAACAGAGAAATGCAGGCGCAAGTTCTTGACTCTCTCGATATTGAGAGAGAAAGAGGAATTACTATAAAAGCTCAATCTGTCGCATTAAGATTTGAGACTAGTGAAGAGATTATAAATTTCAATTTAATTGACACACCAGGACATGTAGATTTTGCATACGAAGTTTCAAGATCTTTAGCAGCCTGTGAAGCGGCAATTTTATTAGTTGACGCATCTCAAGGGGTAGAGGCTCAAACACTTTCTACTTGTTATAACGCAATTGATCAGGGGTTAAGCATTCTACCGGTATTGAATAAAATCGATCTTCCTCAGGCTGATCCAGAAAGAGTAAAAACTGAAATTGAAGAAATAATTGGGATAGATGCTTCAGATGCACCAATTATAAGTGCTAAAAATGGAGATGGCATTGAAGAATTGCTCAATATTTTAGTTTCTTTCATACCCAAACCTAAGGGAAACATAGACGATAAATTGGAAGCCCTAATAATTGATTCTTGGTTTGATCAATACTTAGGCGTAGTCTCTTTGGTAAGAGTTGTAAATGGAATTTTGGTCGCTGGGGAAAAGATCAAACTTAGTTCAAATAAAAATGTTCATATAGCAGAAAAAATAGGTGTCTTTACACCCAAAAGAATAGAAAAAAAAGAATTAAAGGCAGGAGAGGTTGGTTTTATTTGCGCAGGGGTAAGAGATATAAGAGGCGCACCAGTAGGTGATACTATTACTCATCCAGATCATGAAAATGCGCTCCCAGGATTTAAACCGGTAAAGCCCCAAGTATATGCCGCTCTATATCCATTGGATTCCTCTGAATTTGAATTATTTAGAGAGTCTTTAGAAAGATTGTCTTTAAATGATGCAGCACTGACTTTTCAACCTGAACAATCTCTAGCATTAGGCTCAGGTTTTAGATGCGGATTTCTCGGTACATTGCACATGGAAATAATAATTGAGAGGCTTCAAGGTGAACACGGAATAGAGCTTTTAGCTACAGCTCCTACAGTTATCTATGAAATAGAAGATACCTCAGGAAATTTAATTGAAGTAGAAAATCCAAGCAGATATCCTGATCAAAGTAACGTAAACGAGGTTAGAGAGCCCATAGCAAGAGCAACAATTCTTGTCCCGGAAAAATATATTGGTAACGTAATTTCACTTTGTATTGAACGAAGAGGAGTTCAAAAATCATTAAGATATGTTGGAGGTCAAATTGAGCTTATTTATGAATTGCCTATGAATGAAATTGTTTTAGATTTTTTTGATAAATTAAAATCTTCTAGTAAAGGCTATGCTTCGTTGGACTATGATTTCTTGAGATTTGAGCCTAGTGAAATTACTAAAATAGATATTTTACTCAACGGCGAAAAAGTCGATGCGCTTAATTTTATGGTTCATAAATCAAAAGCTGATTTCAAAGCTAGAGAAATCGTAAAGTCTTTAAGAGAAGTCATTCCTAGACAGATGTATGACGTAGCAATTCAAGGGGCAATTGGGAGTAAAATTTTGGCTAGAGAAACTGTCAAAGCTTATAGAAAAGATGTTACTGCCAAATTATATGGAGGAGATGTAACACGAAAGAAAAAACTTTTAGAAAAACAAAAAAAAGGAAAGAAAAAAATGAGACAGATTGGAAAAGTTGAAGTCCCACAAGAAGCCTTTTTATCAGTTTTGCGGGTGACTAAATGAATTTTGAATTATTATTAACTTTATCAATACTTATTCTTTTTGGGCTTTTTTTTGGCTGGATTTATTCAGAGGTTAAACTAGAGGGAAAGTTTAACAAGACCATTAATTGGATTTCTTTTCCTTTTCCACTCTTAGCACTTTACTCAATTTTTAAATTAAATTTGGATTTTGGATATGTTTTAGTATCTATAACTGCTTTAGCCTTGCTTGTTTGGATAATGAGTGCTTTTTTTAATCTAGATAGTTTAAAAAAAGAGGGAAGATCTTTTTTCGTTATTCTGTTTTTCATTACGATTTTTAGATCGTTTATATTTGAGCCTTTTCAAATTCCGTCTGAATCTATGTTGCCGCAGTTGGAAATAGGAGACTTTTTAGTAGTAAACAAATATAGCTATGGACTGAAAAATCCCATTGGAAATAAAACATTTTTTAATATTGGCTCTCCCCAAAGAGGCGATGTGATTGTTTTTACTCCTAAACACACAGTTTGTTCCTCTAATCTAAAGAGCGCTTATCCAGATAGTCTTGACTTATTATCAAACCAACAGAGATTCAATTGGCAAAGATATTACGAAAGTTGTACTGAGTTGGGAGTTAAATATATAAAAAGAGTTGTCGGATTGCCCGGAGATGAAGTTATCTATCAAAATAAAAACTTTTTTATAAATGGCTCGCCTTTGAAAAAGAAATTTATAAATCAAGATACGAATGAATTTATTTTTCAAGAAACACAAGACTCTAAAAATTATTTAGTTAGACAAACTGACAAAAACAGAAACTTAAATAATGCTTGGAAAGTTCCTGAAGGACATTACTTTGTTTCAGGAGATAATAGAGACAATAGTCTTGATAGTAGAAGTTGGGGATTTGTTTCAGAAGAAGACGTTTCAGGAAAAGCAAGTTTTATTTGGATGCATTGGGAATGTTTGGGCTGTTTTCCAAAATTTTCTAGAAATAAATTCATCAAATGACAAATAATTTAAACAGTCTTGAAAAGACATTAAATTATTCTTTTAAAAATAAAAGTTATTTAACAAAAGCTCTTACTCATAGTAGCAAGTCAAAAGATAATAATGAAAGACTTGAATATTTGGGGGATGCGGTAATCAATCTTGCTGTCTCTGAACATTTAATTAAAAACTTTTCCGATTTAGATGAAGGCTCTTTATCTATATTAAGAGCGAAACTTGTGAGCAGAGATACGTTATCAAGTTTAGCGTCCAATATAGAGTTAGAAAGCTATCTAATTATGGGAAAATCTCTTTCAAATCAGGAAAATAAAAAAAGCTCTATTTTTGGAAACGCCTTTGAAGCAATAATTGGGGCAATTTATCTTGATGAAAACTTTGATAAAGCTGCAACTGTAGTAATGTACTTCCTGGAAGAAGAAATTAGATCTTTAACAATAAATCAAATTAAAGACAAAAAAACTCTTCTTCAAGAAGAGCTACAACAAAGAAAAATTAATCTTCCAGTTTATAAATTAAAAGACGCAAGCAAGGGAATGTTTAAAGTTTTTTGTGAAGTGGAAGAGCTTAATCTTTCAAGTGAGGCAGACGGAAAAAACAAAAAAGATGCTGAACAAAAAGCTGCTGCAGTTTTATTAAAAAAAATAATTAATTCTGATGAGTAATAAAAAATTTGGCTTTGTTTCCATCAGCGGAAGAACAAACGTAGGTAAGTCCACGTTGATTAATT
Source organism: uncultured SAR86 cluster bacterium (assembly GCA_902635045.1). GTDB lineage: Bacteria > Pseudomonadota > Gammaproteobacteria > Magnimaribacterales > AG-339-G14 > CASICS01. The sequence goes on from CACPMT010000005.1 coordinate 42,308, forward strand.
CTTTAATTGAAAAAAAAATTGCCATTACTTCGAGGAAGCCACAAACCACAAGAAATAGAATTCTAGGAATTTCAACGAGCCAGCAATCCCAAATAGTATATTTAGATACGCCAGGTTTTCATTCTGGTTATAAAAGAGCTCTTAACAAATACATGAATAAGTTAGCAAGACATTGCTACGAAGAGGTAGATTTAGTTGTATTTGTTGTAGATAGATCAAAGTGGCTTAAAGAAGAAAAAGATATCTTAAATAATCTTATTCATCTAAATAAACCTGTTATTCTCGCGATTAATAAAATAGACCGATTAGAAAAAAAAGAAGATTTGCTTCCATTAATAGACGAAATACAACAAAAATTTAATTTTTTATCAGTAATTCCCATTTCTGCGTTACGTAAAAATAATCTAGATGTTTTAACTAATGAAATTGAAAAAGCTCTACCAGAGGGACCTTTTCATTTTCCTGAGAAAAAAGTGACAGAGTTTTCGGAAAATTTTTATATATCAGAAATCATAAGAGAAAAGGCTATCAACCGCCTAGGTGATGAATTACCCTATAGATTGAATGTAACAATAGATAAAGTCGATAGAAAAAAAGGATTGGTTACTATTTATGCAAATATAGTTGTCGAAAGCTCAAGCCAAAAAGGCATTATCCTCGGCAAAGGCGGATCTATGATTAAAGCTATAGGTACTTCTGCAAGAAAGGATTTAGAAGCTGAGATAAAAAAGAAAATTAATCTTCAGTTATTTGTGAAAGTAAGTAAAAAATGGACTAATAATATCAGTACGATGAATAAATTTGGTTATGGAGACAATTTTTGAAATTAAATTATAAGGAATCAGACGCTTTCTTATTGCACGCAACTAAATTCAAAGAGACTAGTTTATTGTGCGTCTTTTTTTCAAAAGAATTTGGAAAAGTATCTGCTATAGCAAAAGGCGCAAGGTCAAAAAAAAGCAAGTTTCAAGTTTTAACTGTTCCAGGTGCTTTATTTAAAATAGCTTTTTCTGGAAAAAATGAACTAAAAACTCTTACAAGTTGTGAATCTTTAGAAACTCTAGATATAAAAAGGGATAATTTTAAGATTTATCTTTACCTAAATGAAATAATTTTAAAATTATTAGAATCCTACGAACCAATGCCTGAAGTTTATGAAAATATCATGCAAATTTTTAAATTTCTTGATGAGAATGATAAATATTCGGTTGAATTAAAGTTAAGACACTTTGAATATAACTTGATAAGTGAACTTGGATACGGATTTAATATTGATCGAGATATTGAAGGAGAGATCATTGATAGTAAATCATATTATTCTTTTAATCCTCAATCAGGCTTTATAAAAGGCAAAATGGGGCAAAAAATTTTAGGATTACATTTAATTAATTTTCTAAATAATAACTTTTCTGATTCAGAAACTAGATTTTCTTTAAAAATGATAATGAGAGCAGCCATCGAAAATGTTCTTGAAAAACCGATTTCTTCAAGAGAGGTTTTTAAATGAAAAAGTTTTTAATTTTCTTAAGTGTCTTGTTTATAAATAGCTGCACTAAAGAATATGATCAAATTATAGATTTTTCTTTGGATAAAGAAGTTGCGGATATTCCTTTGAATCAGGATAGAAATCTGTATTTTGGAGATTTGCATGTGCATACAAAATACTCTTTTGACGCTTATCTCTTAGGCACTAATGTCACACCAGATATGAGTTATAGATTTGCAAAAGGGGAAACTATTTCCAATGGAGTTAGAGATATGACTTTAGCTGAACCCTTGGATTTTTACGCGGTAACTGATCATGCCATTCTTTTGGGAATGGCTAATCTATGGGCTGATCCAACTTCAGATGTTGGAAGGCATCCAAAGGCCAAGCCTTATCACAATCTAAACAGACCAGAAAATTTAAGTCGCGAATCAGCATTTGATAGATTTTTGTTATTTAACGATATCCGAGGAGATTCAGGGGGATTTCCTCGAGAACGAGGAAGTATTTTAGATGTCGTTAGAGCTTTCTTCGCTCAAAATTTTATTTTTGCTTCTGCTGCTTATGATCATGAAGAGCATTTATCTGCTTGGAAAAAAATTATGGAGGCAGCTGAGGAGCATAATGATCCAGGAAAATTTACTACTTTCAATGCTTATGAGTGGACAGTAAGAAACCAAGAGCCAGAAAGTGCTTCTTATCATCGTAATGTAATTTTTAAATCTTCAAAAGCACCTAAAAGACCTTTCTCTTCTTTTGATTCAAATAATCCAGAACAACTTTGGAGTTGGATGGATGGACTTCGATCAAACGGGTTAGATAGTTTGGCTATTCCTCATAATTCGAACGGTTCAAATGGCCAAGTATTTAAAAAATATAAATTTGATGGTAGTCCAATAGATAAAGAATATTCCGTACAAAGAATGAGAAACGAGCCAATAGTTGAAATTACTCAAATTAAAGGAACTTCTGAAACGCATCCTCGATTATCCCCAAATGATAAATGGGCAAATTTTGAAATTGTAAATTCTAGAAAAGGTAAACGAACAGCTTATTCTGAGCCAGATGGAAGTTATGTTAGGCAAGGTTTACAAAAAGGACTTGCATTAAAACATGAGGAAAGAGGCAATCCTTTTAAAATTGGATTTATCGGGTCTACGGATACTCACAACGGAGCTTATATTTTTGATGAATCTGACAATGTTGGTACTGCAGCTATTCTTACATCACCTGAAGTAAGAGGATCTATTCCTATTCCAAATGAAACTTTAACAGAAGATATTAAAAACTCAGTCTTTATTGCAGAAGAGGATCAGGGTTTTTATAGCGGCGGAGAAACAATTTCTAATTCTGTTGGAGGACTTGCTGCAGTTTGGGCAAAAGCAAATACTAGAGATTCTATTTTTGAAGCTTTATCTAATAAAGAGACTTATGCTACCTCAGGAACAAGAATAAGGTTAAGATTCTTTGCCGGTGAAAACTTAACTAATCTAGATTTTAACGATGAAGAATTTATTTCAAAAATGTATGAAAACGGTGTTCCTATGGGAAGCGATTTAATTTTATCTGACACAAAAAAGCCTTCCTTTATCATTTGGGCTCAGAAGGATAAAAATAGTGCGCCATTACAAAGGATTCAAATCATAAAGGGTTTTTATAGTGAAAAGGATAGAGAAACCAAAGAGTATTTAATAGACGTGGTTTGTTCTGATGGATTAAAGCCAGACCCTAATTCAAAATTGTGTGCATCGAATAATGCGATGGTAAATATAGAGACTTGTGAATTTTCTAAAAATAAAGGCGCAAGCGAGCTTAAAATAACTTGGGTTGATGAAGAATACGATCCTAAAATTGAAACTTTTTATTATGTGAGAGTTTTAGAAAATCCAACTTGTCGCTGGTCAACATGGGATGCTATAAAAAATAATTATGAACCAAGGCAGGGAATTGATGAAATAATACAAGAGAGAGCATGGTCTTCACCAATCTGGGTGAACTCAAACTAGTTATGAAAATAAATTCTGGAATAGATTTAGTTGAGGTTGAACGTCTAAGAGTCACTTATAAAAATTTTGGCGATAGATTTTTAACAAGGATTTATGATCCTCTTGAAATAGAGCAATTTAACAAAAAGTCAAAAAGAGCTAAGCCAAATTTTCTTGCTAAGAATTTCGCTGCAAAAGAAGCAGTATCGAAAGTTCTTGGAGTTGGATTTAGTCAAGGAGTCAGACCCAAAGACATTGTTGTTCTTAGAAGATATGGACCTCCAAAAGTTAAGCTAAAAGGTAAAGCAAAAGATCTTGCTGGCAAAAAAGGAATTGATAATATTTCTTTAAGCTTAAGCGATACCGATAATTTAGCAGTCGCGGTCGCACAGGCGATCATAAGTTAGGAAACAAAATTATGAAAATAATTCTTTTAGGTCCTCCAGGAGCGGGCAAGGGTACTCAGGCTGAAATCATATGTAAAAATTTTTCTATCCCCCATATCTCCACTGGAGATATGTTGAGAGAAGCCATAGCCAATGAAACAGCTACTGGAAAAATAGCTAAAGAAATTATGGATGCCGGAAATCTTGTTCCAGATGACGTAATTGTTAGTATGGTAAAAGAGAGAATAAAAAAAGAAGATTGCAGAAACGGCTTCTTATTTGATGGCTTTCCAAGAACCATTCCTCAAGCTGATGCCTTGGAAAATCAAGAAATATTTGTAAATGTTGTTTTAGAGCTCACACTTAAAGACGAGTTGATTATAAATAGAATGTCCGGAAGAAGAGTTCATCAACCTTCAGGAAGAAGTTATCACTTAGAATTTAATCCGCCAGAAGAAGACGGAGTGGACGATGTCACGGGTGAGCCATTGATCCAGAGAGATGACGACAAGCCTGAGACAGTAAAAAACAGATTAGAAGTTTATTGGGAGCAAACTAACCCTTTGATTGTTTATTATAGATCGAAGTCTGTTCAAACAGATTTAAAATATGTTGAGATCGATGGTTCAAAGTCCATGGAAAAAGTAAGCTCCCAAATACAAGCTGCATTGGAGGATTGAATTCTTGCCAAATATTTTATCGATAGAAACTTCTAGCGCTTGTTGCTCTGTTTGTATAAAAACAGACCAATTAGAAACACAACTTTATGAAAATGTTGCTCCAAACACGCATGGAGAAATCATTTTTGAATTTATTGAGATGGCTTTGAAAGAAAGCGAGATCAATAAAGAAGACTTAGATTACATTGCTTTTGGCAGTGGACCGGGATCATTTACTGGTTTAAGAGTAGGATGTTCGGTCGTGCAAGGCCTTGGCTACGGTTTGAAAGTGCCTGTCATACCAATTTCGAGTTTGAGAATTACTGCACAACAAGCCATTGAAAAATTTAATTCAAAAAAAATTGTTGTCATAAATGATGCACACATGGAAGAGCTCTATGTTGGAGAATATAAATGTTCAAAAAACATTGCAGTAAATTTGAAACCTGATTATTTCATCCATAAAGACCGAATCAACGAATTAATTAATTCTTTTCCGGAGGATTTTATTTTTATTGGCAATGCTATCAACCTTATTAAAAAGAATTTACAAAAAAAAATAATTCATAACTTCACTCCAAAGGCTAATTTTTGTTTCAAAATAGCTGATTATTTAATTCTTAATAAAAAATTTATTCCTGCTGAAGAAGTAACAATCAATTATATTTCTGGTGAAAATCAATGGAAAAGAGCTTGAAATGGATTTAATCCAACTTACAGTTTTATCTCTTATACAAGGACTAACAGAATTCTTGCCCATTTCTAGTTCTGCTCATTTAATATTAGCTTCTAGTTACATGCATTGGCCTGATCAGGGAATTACAATAGATATCTTTGCGCACTTCGGTACTTTATTAGCTGTAATTCTTTATTTTCGTGAGGACCTAATAAAAGTTATAAAAACTTTTAATTTATTTGAAGAAAATAACTTAGGCTTAAATTTACTTCTCGCAACCATGCCAATCGCAATTATAGGTTTCATTTTTAAAGATTTTATCGAGCTGAACTTAAGATCAGAAGAGATTATTTTTTGGAGCACCCTTATTTTTGGAATTGCTCTAATTTTTAGTTATAAATTTTCTGGCAATACAAAAAATGCTTTTCAAATTTCTTTAAAGGACTCGTTATTTATTGGCAGCTCTCAGATTTTTGCCTTGATTCCTGGAACATCGCGATCAGCGGTAACTATGCTTGCCGCTCTCGCTTTAGGATATGGTAAGTCCGATGCAGCAAGATTTAGTTTTTTGCTCGCTGTACCAACTTTATCTATTGTATTCTTAGGAGAATTAGTTGACTTAAGCCATGCAACTTATGAAGTTAATTATTTTGAACTCGGCTATGTTACTACTCTGTCTTTTATTAGTGCGATAAGTTGCATACATTTTTTTTTAAAATTTATTGAAAAAATAGGCTTTGTTCCTTTTGGGATTTACAGGCTTTTTCTTGCTGGCTTTATTTTAATTTTTTAAAGATGAATCATCCTTATGTTTCATACTTCAAAATTGAAGAAAAAAAACTTGCTCAACAATTTGCAGATAGACATGAGCTAACTCTCGCTTCTCCAAGGCAAATTAGAATAAAAAAGGGTCTCAAACTCGTAATCTGGATTACTAAAGATCAAATTTTTCTTCAAGACCTGGGCGATAAAAATTCAAAACCTTTTATTTTAGATTTTAGGTTATTAGATAAAGAAAAGAGCGACAGAGGTTTAATAAAAAAGTGCTTCTCTAAATTTGATAAGTCAAGCAAGGTTTTTGATTTAACTGCTGGGTTTTGTCAGGATGCATATTGCATTGCTAATCTAGGATTTGAAGTAACAGCATATGAAAAAGAATCGTGGTTATTTGAGTTCACTAAAAACTGTTTAAATTTTTCAAAAAAAGAAAATCTAAAATTATTTAATTTAAATTCTTTAGAAGTTTTAAACACATTCACACAAAAAGACATTCTATTCATTGACCCAATGTTTGAAGTCAATAGTAAATCTCTAGCAAAAAAAGAAATTCAATTTTTGAGAAAGTGCATTCCAAGCTCTTTAGAAAAGGAAATTATTGATGCCTCGATAAAATCTTCAGCAGGTTTAATAGTTATTAAAAGACACAAATTAAGCAACACCAGAAATTTAACTAAACCATCATATGTGATAAAGGGAAAGGTTATTTCTCTAGAAGTTTTCGATAGAAGAGGGCTCTAAATCCACCTTCTAACTTTTGAGGAGTAAGTTTCCCAATCTTCAGAAAATAATTCTTTAAGTTTTTTTTCTTCGTGGGAGATCCAAGTAAAATTAATGATTACTCCGAAAACAAAGGAAATAATAATCGCTGACAAAGATGACATTAAAAAAGCTACTCCAACTAAAAAAGTTAGCATGCCCAAATAGATTGGATTTCTTGAAAACCTAAAAGGACCAGAGGAAATGAGCACCTCTGGTGTTCCGTCAGGAATAAAAGTTGTTTTCATTTTTCTCATAAATCTAAAGCTAACAAAAACTAAAGAAATTCCTGAAATAACAAGAATTAAACCTAATAAAGAGCTTAGATCAATTGATATAGGGAAAGAAAATAAAAGAATTATCTGCAACACAAAGCTTGCTAATAAGATGATTGGTGGGAAAGTAATTTTCATTAATTAAATATATCAAATAAATTATTCTAAGTTGAACAGTTCTTCTCGCCATTCAGGAGTTATGAAAGTCTTAAAATCTTCTTCAATTCTTTTAGTGATTTCGAGAGGATAAACAAATCCTTTTTCATCTTTTTTTACAAATTTTGCTTCAATTAAATGATTTATGAATAAATCGAATGTCCATTTTTCCGAAAACTCTGGCATTAACCAGCTATGCCTTGCTTCAAGATTTTTTGAAATCTTACGACATTTTATTTCTAATTCATTAATAGAAATATGCGACTTTTCATTGCGCCATAGTTGCAACATTAAAATGTAAAATCTATCTATGCTCCTTTGTGCAATTCTTCCGAGCGCTTGACATTCAATAAATTGTTCTGAATTTACATCGGGCCTTTTTATTTCGTTATCTTCAATATTTAATATATTATTATCAATGAGTTTTTCGATAGATTTTTCAATCTGAGTTTCAACCTCATCTAGATTCCAAGGAAGAAAATATTCTTCTGCAAAAAATGGATAAAGAGTCTTAGTTAAGTCAAAAATTTCACTTTTTTTAATCGATTCCCTAAATTGAAACATTCCACAAATCATAGAATCTAAGATCAATAAGTGAGAAATATTATTCTTATAAAAACTCAGCATCGCCGCTTGTTGAAAATTAAGTTTAATTTTCTTTGATTTTGATAGCTTATTTATCAATTGAAGCTTTTCGACTTTTTGTACAATTTCTTCCGAATCATATTCAGGAATACTTATCTTCTCAGAATAATCTGATAACTTAATTAAGTTTGTATAAAGAGATATTCTTGCTTTTAGTTTTTCTTTTGAAAGACTAAATTTATTGGCGTTTAAAATTGCAGAAGCAAATAAAGCACTTGGAGTTACTACAGTAGCTTTATTTATGTTTTTCATTATTTGCTTCCCTAAAAGAGGGGTAAGATCATATAGCCATTTTTGATTAGGAGAGTTATCTAGTTCTTCGGAAATAATATTGTCAGTCCAATTTTCAAAGTTAGTATCTAAAAATTCTTTGAGATCTATTGGCTCTCCTATTTGCAGATATGCATTGCCCAAGTATCCTCTAAAGTCTCTTGCTACTCTAAAAATAGATCGCAAGCTTTCTTTTTTTTTGGTATCGCCCATCACTTCTTTATGATATGAGTTTCCTTCTAAAACTTTTTCATAGTTCATAGAGATAGGAACAAACTTAACAGGCTTTTCATCCATATCCTGAAAAGCCCTAATTATCATAGAAATGATACCTGGCCTCGGCGGGAGCAATCTTCCTGATCTTGATCTGCCTCCTTCCGGAAAAAACTCGATTGAACTTCCTCTCTGTAATAATTTTCTTAAATGCTCATAAAATACTCTAGAGTACAATTTATTATTACCAAAAGACCTCCTCATAAAAAAAGCTCCACCATTTCTCAGAATTGGACCGATAATAGGTAAATTGAGGTTTTTACCAGCTACTATTTGTGGCATCATTAAATTGTTTAGATAAAGTTGATGCGATAGGGCTAAATAGTCAATATGACTTCTATGGGAGGGAGCATAAATAATTGTATTTTCGGCTGCTAATTTCTTTATCTGATCTAATCCAATTGAAAACAAACCTTCGTATCGAGAGTTCCAAAACCAATTTAAAACTTTGTCATAAAGGTAAATTACTGGATAAGAAAAATTTGAACAGATTTCTAATGCATATTTTTCAGCAGTTTTTTTTAATCTATCTCTCTTTTTTTGGTTTTCTCCAGCCTCCAAATCAATTATTTTTTTAACTGATCTAGATTGAATTATTGCGTGAATAAGAGTTCTCCTACTTGAAATATCAATTCCTAGTTTAGCTTGTCGATGTTTTCTAAATCTGGCTCTTAAAAGTCTTTCGGTCTTAAGGACTAACTGAGATGGCTCTGCATTTTTTTTTAAAAATATTTCTTTTGTCTCTAAAGGCTTATGAAAATAAACAATAGCTTGTCTCCCATTAAAAATAGCTCTCAATAAATTCTTTACACTTGAAGCACCTTCCCAAGAATCTCTAAAAAAAAGCCTAACCCAATGATCTTCTCTGTCAGGCGCCTTACCCCAATAAACATCGACGGGAATAACAATTCGGTCTGCCGTTTTTTCTGGAGAATGAGCAAGTTCGTTTAATTCTCTAGGATGCCTTCTTCTGGGGCGTTGCCAAGGAAACAACCTTCGAGCGCCCTTGAGTTGGAAAAAATTTTTCTTAATTCTAGATGGGAAGATATAAGAATTTTTCTTTGCACATTTTTTAAGCGCAGTGAGGTCATAACTAGATTCTGAAGACAGAACATACATAACCTTCCCTTTTTGCAGTAATTTTTCAGTTTCTTCTATTTCAAAATTTGCATCTGGGCTAATAAGAAAGTCAAGCATATTTAAGTTTTGTTTTAGTTAAAGTGATAGAATTTCTCAAAATTTGACGTATTTAACCACTAAAATTAAAGTGTAATTTAATTTTACAACTAATTATGCCGAAGTGGCGGAATTGGTAGACGCGCTCGATTCAAAATCGAGTGCCCAAAAGGCGTGAGAGTTCGAGTCTCTCCTTCGGTACCAGAGGAACTATTATGATTGAAACTGAAATATTAACTGCTCAAACATCAAGTTTTTTAGGGCCACAATTTATTCTATTGTTAGGGTTCATTGCTGTAATGTATTTTTTAATCATCAGGCCTCAAAATAAAAGAATTAAAGCTCAAAAAGAAATGATAGATAATTTAGCTGTTGGAGATGAGATTATTTCATCAGGTGGTTTAGTCTGCACAATTTCAAAGATATCAGACGATTTTTTGACAGTCAGAGCAAACGATACTCTATTCACAATTAAAAGAGATGCTGTCAGCAGTATTTTGCCTAAAGGAACAATTAACTCTATATAGATAGTAACGTGCTGCGTTTTCAGTTATGGAAAATCTTTCTAGTATTCAGCGTTTTGTCGCTTGGCGTTATTTATTCGCTGCCTAATATTTTTCCTCCAGATCCAGCAGTTCAAATAACTTTTAATAGTTCGGGTGGCAGTTTTAATGACAGAGTTGTAGAAAATATTAGATCAAATGCTGAAAAGAAGAATATAAATTTTTTATCAGTTGAAAATGATGAAAATTCAATTTTGTTTAGGACAAATAATTATTCTGATCAAATTTCTTTAAAACAACATTTTGAGGAAAGCTTAGATAATAATTTTGTAATTGCATTAAATCTTGCACCAAATACACCCGAGTGGCTTAAAAGTCTTAACGCTTTTCCTATGAAGTTAGGTCTAGATTTGAGAGGAGGAGTCCATTTTTTATTGGAAGCCGACACCGATCTCCTTGTAGAGGCTAAATTAGAGTCATCAATAAGTAATTTGAAGAGAATTTTAAAAGACATATCCTTAAAGCCAGCTGCTTTAGAAATAGAAGATACCAGTATTTTAATTTCCTTGAATACCCAACAAGATGCGGATCTTTTCACTGAAGCCTTTCAAAGACTAAATGGCTTTGAATTAGAGCCTCTAAATTCTTCAGATTATAGACTGAGATTAACCAATGAAGAGCTTGAACAAATGATTGACTATGCTGTTCTCCAAAATCTTAATACTTTGAGAAACAGAGTAAATGAATTAGGAATATCAGAACCAGTAGTGCAAAGACAAGGCGCTAAGAGAATATCTATTCAGCTTCCTGGTGTGCAAGATACAGCTGAAGCAAAAAAAATCATTGGCAAGACAGCAAATTTGGAATTTAGATTGGAGGCAGAAAATAGAACTTCCTTGGCTTCAAGAGTTGAAAGATTTCCTTTCAATGGAAGAGAAGTAAATTTAGAAAAAAAATTAATAATTTCAGGAGATCAAGTTTCAGATGCAAGTGTTGGTTACGATGAAAATGGATTTCCTCAAGTTAATATAAGCCTGGATTCTGAGGGCGGTGCAAAAATGCACAGGTCTACAAGAAATAATGTTGGAACTAAAATGGCTGTCCTTTTTGTAGAAAGAAAATCTAAAACAGAATTGATTGACGGGATTCCAGAAGTAATAAATTTTTTTGAAAAAAGAATCATTAGTTTAGCTACTATTCAGTCAGCACTAGCAAGTCAATTTAGAATAACTGGCTTGGATTCTCCAGAGGAGGCTTCAGAATTAGCTTTGCTTTTACGAGCAGGTGCATTAGCGGCTCCTATGGATTTTGTTGAAGAAGGAACTATAGGACCATCCTTAGGTGCAGATAATATTAAATTAGGCATACAGTCTTTATTGTTTGGGCTGGGCCTTGTTCTTTTGTTTATGATTTTCTATTACAAAATTTTTGGCCTCATTGCTAATTTAGCTGTAGTTTTAAATATAGTTTTGATTGTTTCAGTAATGTCTATTCTTTCTGCTACTCTAACCTTGCCTGGAATAGCTGGAATAGTTCTTACGATTGGAATGGCTGTGGATGCAAATGTACTTATTTTTTCAAGAATTAGAGAAGAACTTAAAAATAAATTAAAGCCTCAGGATGCAATTTCGGCGGGTTACGATAGGGCGCTAATCACAATTGTTGATGCAAATTTGACAACCTTGATCGTTGCAGTCATTTTATATGCAGTTGGTACAGGCCCAATTCAAGGCTTTGCCATCACCCTATCAATTGGAATTCTTACATCTATGTTTACTGCAATTTTATTTACTCGAATGATGGTTTATTTCATTTATGGCAGAAGAAAAGAGATTGAAAAATTATGGATTTGACTAATATCAGTTTTATGAAAATTAGAAGGCAAACGACTGTTTTGTCGATAATTTTAATTGTTATTTCAATTTATTCTTTATTTGTGAATAAATTAAATTTCGGACTTGATTTCACTGGCGGCTCTTTAATAGAAATAAGATTATCTGAAGACATAGATTCTTTGGAAGAGATTAGAGAGCTTTTACAATCCATGAATCTCAATGATTTCCAGGTAAATTATTTTGGCTCTAACAAAGACATTAGTATAAAGGTTCCTGGTGGTGAAGCTTCCATAGACGAAAGTTTATTAATTCAAAATTTAAAACAATATTTTGATTTTGAAGTAAGAAGACAAGAATTTGTCGGACCGCAAGTTGGTTCTGAATTGAGAGATCAAGGGGGCTTAGGTCTGTTAGCTGCATTGGCTGTAATGATGGTTTATATCATGTTCAGGTTTCAGTATAAATTTGCTCTGGGAGCACTTTTGGCATTAATACATGATGTTTTGATTGTATTAGGTTTTTTTTCTTTTTTCTCTCTTGACTTTGATTTATCAGTCTTAGCAGCAATCCTGGCAGTAATTGGATACTCTCTTAACGATACGATAGTTGTTTCAGATAGAGTTAGAGAAAACTTCAGAAAGAAGAGAAGATCCGATTCAGAAATTGCTATCAATAGGTCTCTTAGTCAAATGATAGGAAGGACTTTAATAACTTCCTTGACCACTTTATTGGTTTTGATTGCGCTTCTAATTTTTGGCGGAGAAACTATAAGTAATTTTTCTATTGCTTTGATAGTTGGAGTTATTTCCGGAACTTATTCTTCAATTTATATTGTATGCAATACTTTGCTAAGTCTGAAAGTTACTTCAGAGGACTTGATGATAAGAAAAACCGAAGTCCTTGATGATGGAATGCCTTAATTAGCTGAAGCAGTCTTTTAAAATGTCATTTAGGATTATTTCGTTGCATTTTTTATTTGCCGCTACAATGTGGTGACTTGAAGTAAAATTATCGTCCCCAAAAAGATCTGTAACGAAACCTCCTGATTCTTTTACTAAAAGGGCACCAGCAGCAAAATCCCAGTGCTTCATTCCATAACCAAGGAAAGCGTCTAATTTTCCTGAAGCCACATAAGCCAAATCGATCGCAGTCGAGCCTGTCCTTCTTAAAGTCAAATTTTGAGAGTATAAATTTCTAATAACTTTCATTTGATCCATCTTAGGAATTAATTCATCAGAATAATGAAAAGAGTTACATATCAAAGAATTCCTAAGACTGGGGAGACTGGCAACTCTTGTTCTAGATTGATTCAAATACGCTCCTTTACCTCTTGATGCATAATATTCATCATCTCTAGTAATGTCATAAACTACTCCGTGTTCTAAAATCCCGTTCTCATAGCATGCAATGGAAACCGAATAGTAAGGAAAGCCATGAATAAAATTTGTAGTGCCATCTAACGGATCAATGACCCATAACAGCTTGGCATCTTCTTTGCCAGATTTACCTAACTCTTCTCCTTCAAAAGCGCTATTTGGAAAAGACTGTTTAATAGTTTCTATGATTATTTTTTCAGCAATTTGATCAACTTGAGTCACAAAATCGGTAGGCCCTTTTTCAGAGATTTTTATTTTATCTTTTCTTCTAGAAAATTTACTTATTTCTTTTCCAGCAAGACGAGCAGCTTTGAGGGCTATATTTATTTTTGGTTCCATAATTTTTGAAAAACAATTGTAAACTATTGCAATGTCTGAAACCGACTTAATCTTAAAAAATAACTTTGATGTTGAATTTCTTCTTATCGAAACTTCTCACCCAGGAAATATAGGCGCTTGTGCAAGGGCAATAAAAAATATGGGTTTTGAAAAGTTGGGTTTAGTTAACCCAAGTAATTTTCCATCCGACGAAGCTTTTTTCAGAGCTAAAAGTGCAGGAGATATTTTAGATTCCGCAAACATTTATTCAAATCTTGACGATGCTTTAGCTGAGAAAACTATAGTTTTAGGAACAAGCGCTAGAGACAGGACTATCCCATGGCCAACCGTTTTTACGAATGAAATAATCAAAAAAAATTTTAATCTAGATATCAATAGTAAAATTTCTGTTTTATTTGGCAGAGAAAAAAGCGGATTAACAAACGAGGAATTGCAGAGATGCCATCTTCATTTGAAGATTCCTTCTAGTGAGGAATATTCTTCTCTCAATTTGTCACATGCAGTACAAATTATTTCTTACGAGTTAAGAAATGTACTTTTAGGAAATTCTAAAAATCTCTTCAAAGCAGATGTGCCACAAAGTACGGATCAAGATGACGAGTTTTTATTGAGACATATAGATGAAGTATTGTTAGATTTAAACTTTTACGACCAGAATAGTTCCCGACAAGTTAAAGCTAGAATTAAAAGACTATTAAAAAAAGCGAGACCTGATAAATTAGAGGTAGGAATTCTCAGAGGATTTTTAAGTAAGATTCAGGAGGCTCTTAACAAATAAAATCATTCTGATACAATCCGTTTTCTGTTTGAGTCCCCTTCGTCTAGCGGTTAGGACACCGGGTTTTCATCTCGGCAACAGGGGTTCGATCCCCCTAGGGGACGCCATTTTCTTTAAAAGATCGGTTTTGGAGCATAAAAAATACTTTTTTCGTTAAATATGCTCACATTTAAAGCAAATACATTTTTTTTTACTAATATCCACAAAAAAATGGGGAATAAAGGTCTCTGTAAAATTATTTTGCGGAGGATTTGTGAAACTTGTTTATATTGTTGTTAGACCATCAAAAGTGGAAGTCGTGAAAAGCGCTTTAGCTGCAATAAATATTGGTGGAGCAACTTTATTTGACGTTAGAGGTTTTGGTGCTTCAAGGGGACATACAAGTTCCTATAGAGGTTCCCAATACGTAACTGATACTAATCCAAAGGGCATGCTAATGGTAGCGTGCAAAGACGATGATGTTCCTAACATCATTCAGGCTGTTCGTGACGTAGCTAATACCGGATCCATAGGAGATGGGAAAATTTTCGTTAACGAACTTTCAGATGTAATCCGCATCCGAACTGGAGAAACTGGTGAAGATGCAATAATGGAGAAAAATAATGACTGAGATGGAATTTGCACTAAATACATTTTATTTAGTACTTTCTGGGGCTTTTGTTATGTGGATGGCTGCTGGTTTCACAATGTTGGAAGCTGGACTTGTGCGTTCTAAAAACGTTTCAGAAATTGTAACCAAAAATTTAGGTCTATATTCAATCGCATGTGTAATGTATTTGGCATGTGGTTTTTATTTAATGTACCCAGGTGATGACGTTATCAACGCATACTTGCCAGGAATGGGTACTACTTGGGGTATTAGCTTAGCTGGTTTAACTGCAAACTATGATTTGGGTTATTCAGATGCTGCTGATTTCTTTTTCCAGGTTGTTTTCGTTGCTACGGCAATGTCAATTGTTTCTGGAGCTGTAGCTGAAAGAATGAGACTAGTACCGTTTTTTATATTCGCAGTTGTTATGACTGGATTTATCTACCCTGTTCAAGGTTATTGGAAATGGGGTGGTGGTTGGTTAGACGCAATCGGCTATACTGACTTTGCTGGGTCTGGAGTAGTTCACTTATGTGGAGCTTCGGCAGCACTTGCAGCTGTTTTAATTCTTGGAGCCAGAGCAGGTAAGTATGGTTCAGATGGATCAGTTACTGTCATGAGAGGATCAAACATTCCAATCGCTGCTTTAGGTGCTTTTATTCTTTGGTTAGGTTGGTTCGGATTTAATGGTGGATCACAATTAGCAGTGCACACAGTGGACAATGCTAATGCTGTAGCCCAAGTTTTCCTTAACACAAACGCAGCAGCGGCTGGTGGTGTTTTAGGAGCAATTATTATTTCAAAAATATTAACAGGAAAAATGGATGTTACCATGGGAATTAATGGAGCGATTGCAGGTTTAGTTGCAATTACAGCTGCTCCTGATACTCCATCTGGTGGACTAGCAACTATCATCGGTCTGATCGGTGGTGTAATAGTATATTTTTCAGTTGTATTCTTTGACTCAGTACTCAAGGTAGATGACCCGGTTGGGGCCATATCTGCTCACGGTACGGTAGGTGTTTGGGGAATAATGGCAACTCCTTTATCTGGAGCTGGTGCATTTGGCACGCAAGCAATTGGAGCTGTCTCTATATTCCTTTGGACTTTTATAACTGCAGGAGCAACACTTCTTGTCATCAAAGCCATCATGGGACTTCGTCCTACTATGGAAGATGAAATGGAAGGTATGGATGCTTCAGAAGTTGGAGTTTCAGCTTACCCAGAGTTTTCAGAGTAAAATTCTCCCCCTAATAAAAAGGCAGATCGAAAGATCTGCCTTTTTTCTTGAAAAAAGGGAGACAAAGTCTCCCTTTTTTTAGCTATCAATAATTAAGCTACATGTTTAACACCACGGTAAATTCCTTCACCTGACGTGTTAGACTTTTCACTTTTAACAGCATCGTGTTTTGTACCTCTGTAAATGCCAGCTTTAGGAGATTTCTCATCTCTAGCGACATTATCAGAAGTAACTTTGATACCTCTGTAAGTAGTCATATCGTGCCTCCAGTTTTCGTTTCGATTTCGTACATGCATCTTAAGATACACACCCTTCTCAACGCGTTCCTTCGGTAGATATTCGGTCTCGTTCCCTTATCGGTACTTGCTTGCCTTTCTTTAAAAAGAAAGAGGTTTTCCTATCTTCCTACTTCCGTTCCTTGCATCAAAATGTAGCAAGGAATGAACGATTTAAGTGCAATTATAGAGTTAAGAGACCTTTTTTTCAAGTTTTTTTTTACAAATATCCATTTTTTCATTTCATTGTCAATAAATAACTTATCGACATATACACTAGATATAGACTTCAAAGGAGATATAATCTCACCTTCATGATTTTTTTTAGGACTTCATTAATTGTAATTTTGGTTTCAATTTCTCAAATTTTGATTTCAGCAGATGAAGAGCTAGTTGTAACGGGTTCTTATTTAAAAGATAGAACCCTAGAATCTTCTCCTGTAGATATTTTTAACGCAGTTGAATTAGAGAATTTAAATATTTCTTCTCTTGCAGAAATTGGCAAATATATTCATACCGCTTCAGGGTCTCATTTTCAAAGTGATTCTTTAGAAGGAACGGATCAAGGTATGGCAAATGTCAACCTGAGAGGTTTAAATTTATCTGCTACTTTAGTAATGGTAAATTCTAGAAGAAATACTTTAGCAGGCCTTCCTGCAGAAAGCGGCGATAGCTATGTAGATATAAATTTAATGCCTCAGATAGCAGTTGAAAAAATTGAAATTTTAAAGGAAGGGGCAACTTCTTTATATGGATCAGATGCAATTGCAGGAGTTGTAAACTTTTTAACTTATGAAAGTTTTCAAGGCAGCAAGTTAAAAATTTCCAATCAGAAAACTCAACACTATGGACAAGACGATAGAAAGATTGAATTTTTATTTGGTACAAATATCAATGAACTCAATTTTGTCTTAGCTGCGGAGGTTTTAAACCGATCAAGTCTACCATCAAAAAAAATAGAAGGAATTTCAGAACTAGGCATAAGTATTTTTGGAAATACTTACATTGCTAAAGAAGACAATACATTTGCTGCATCTGGTATTTATTCTGGAACGACTTATGAAGATGGAGATAAGATTCCAGATCCTAATTGTATAGCAAATGGCGGAACCTTATACGTGGGATATTGTGGATTTGTCTATGGCGATAGGTTCAACATTACAAATGACGAAGATCATCAGAAAATTTATCTAAATGCTAACAGGAATTTTGAAAATTACAGTTTTTCGTCAACATTTATTCAATCAAAAGTTGATGTAAATGATAATCCACAATCACCTTCGTATCCCGCTTTATCTTTTCCAGAGATCGGGGTGGGAAAAGCAGGTAGTCCATTTAACAAAGCAGTTACTTGGTACGGGAGACCTTTACGTGCTTCATCACCTTCACCATTATCTCCGAAAGAAATAGAACAGTTTCACTTTTCAACAGTATTAGACGCAAACATAGGTGAACAAGCTAAATTAAGTCTAGCTTTATCTCATAGCGAACACGATAACTTTATGAGCAGGCCTGACACTATCAATTCAAGGTTTTTAGCAGCTCTGAATAATGCTGGAGGCCCCAATTCAAATCTTACTTGGAATCTCTTTGATTCTTCTCAAAACTCAGACATATTAAAAAAATATATTTCTGGTAGCGAAGATTCAATAAATAAATCTAAATTATCTGTGTTGGATATTTTATTTGAAAGTAAAGCAAAAAATATAAATTACGTTTTAGGATTTCAAGCTGGCTTAGAAAGTTTAGATGTGTCTTGGAACGATTTATCAAGAGTAGAATTTAATTCTGCAGGAAAAATGATAAAAGCAGCTGATTTACTTTTTTTGGGAGGAGGATCAAATGTTGAGTCTGACAGAGAGAAATATGCAATTTTCTCAGAGCTTTACCCTTTACTTAGTGATGATCTAGATCTTAAAATTTCCGCTAGATTTGAAAAAATTGGAAAAGAAACGTCTTTTGACCCAAAAATCTCTTTAAAAAAATATTTCAATGATTCTCTTATTTTTAGAGGATCAATAGGAACTTCCTTTGCAATGCCATCCTTAGGCCAGCTTTATTCTGCTAGGACATCACTAAATAGAGTAGATGGCAATTTCATTAGGGTTTCTAAAGTAGGAAATCAAAATTTGAAACCTCAATCCTCTACTAACTCAAATTTTGGAATAATTTATCTATTGGATGACCAAAAAATATCACTCGATTATTGGAAAATAGATTACAAGGATAGATTAACTGTAGAAAGTGCTACAGCTTTATATGAAGCTAATCCTAACAACCCAATATTTACCTACAACGGATCAACTCTATATGCAGCAAATATAAAATATATTAATGAGGAAAAAACTGATTTATCAGGACTTGATATTTCATTTGAGTCTCAAACTTACATATCTCAATTCGGAGAATTCAATTATAAAATTGATGGTTCTTATTTGATAGAATATGAAACTACTCAATTAGGAACCTCTATCGATAGAGCAGGAAGATTTAACTATGATATCGAAGGTTATTCTCTTCCTGAATTTAAGCTTAATTTGTTTGCCGTAATGCAAAATAATTTCAATAAATATACTTTTAATGCAAGGTATGTAAGCGGCTATGATAATTTTAAAAGTCTTTCGGGAAGAGCCAAATCTATAGGAGGTTATTCAAACGAGGTAGATTCATCTCTAATGTATGACCTGGGTTACAAACTTTATTTAAAAAATAATGACTTAGAGTACAATCTTAGTTTCTCAATAATAAACTTAACTGACGAAGATCCTCCCAAAGTAAATAGTCAACCAGAGTTTAGTTATGATCCAAGACAAATAGATCCTAGAGGGAGAATTTTTTCTTTTGGGATAGAAATAAACTTATAAATACAAAAGTATAAGGATTTTTATGGCAAGCATTGACCAGTCATCTGATATTGAAGTTTCTGAAGATGAAATAGAAAAGGTTTCAAGCCCTGAAACTTTATCAATATGGGGGTTAGCTTGGCCATCTATTTTAGCAAACATTCTCTTTGCAGCTGTTGGAATTGTTGGCCTTAAGGCAGTAGGAGCATTAGGGACTGAGGCTTTGGCAGCTGTTGGAACAGGACAAAGAATTTTTTTTGTTATTCAATCCTTAATCATGGCAGTTTCAACTGGAACAACTGCATTGATTGCGAGAGCTTATGGTTCAGGTAATAAAAATGAGGGTGCATTAGTATTATTTGATTCGTTATGGATAGGCATAGCATTGGGAATTTTTACTACTTTTATTGGTTGGATTTTCGGAGAGAATATCTTAGGACTATTTGGTTTGAATGAGGCATCAAAAGCCCTTGCAGTTGATTACCTAAAGTACTCAATGCTTTTTTCAGCGATGTTTTCAGCTTCTTTTATTTTTGGGGCGGCATTAAGAGCTGCTGGCGATGCTAAAACTCCACTGGCGATTATGATTTTTCAAAACATCATAAATGTTTTTCTTTTAATTGGGCTTGTTAACGGTAGTTTTGGATTACCAAACCTAGGTGTCGTAGGCGCTGCATTTGCTTGGGGGATTTCCTTCACTATTGGAACATTAATTTGTTTTTTTCTATGGTTGTCTAATCTAACAATAATCCCACGTCCTAGTTTTAATTCTTTCAATAGGAATAGAATAAAACTGATTTTAAAAATTTCAACTCCTGCAACTATTGAGCAAGGTATTTTCCAATTTGGATTATTAATTTATTTTTGGATAATTTCCCTTTATGGAACAGCACCTGTCGCAGCATACAATATTGGTATTAATATTTTGATGCTTTCGTTTATGATTGGACAGGGTTTTTCAATTGCAGGAGCGACACTTACTGGTCAATTTTTAGGGGCCGATAATCCAAAAGAAGCTAAGAAAAGTGGGTGGAAATCTACTGGGTTGTCTATAGTTTCAATGACTTTGATTGGTCTTTTTGTTGCAATTTTTTCTGAAGAGATATCTGGATTTTTAATTAATGATCCAGAAGTAATAAGATTGACAGTTATTTTTGTTTGGTTCTTGGGTTCAATGCAACCGTTAATGGCAATTGAATTTGCTCTGGGAGGTGCTTTGAGAGGAGCCGGAGATACAAAGTCTCCATTAATCATTACAATGATAGGTTTGGTATTTTTTAGACTAACTGTGGCTTTTATTTTTTTATATTTTAGTCTGCCAATTGAATATATCTTTTCAAGTTTGATGATTGACTATTTAGTGAAAGCTATCCTTTTTTCATACAGATTTAATTCCGGCAGATGGATAAAAAAATTAGTTTAAATGACACTTTGTCATTGTAAAAAGCTATAAAACTGTTATATATTAAAGGTTGAGAATATTAGAAAAAGGATTTTTCAGATATAAAACGGGGAGGTTTTATGGAATCTATTTTAGCTACCAATGATTATGTTGGTATTTCATTTTGGTTAGCAACAGCAATTATGCTTGCTTCAACAGTGTTTTTCTTCATTGAAAGATCCGATGTAAAAGGCAAGTGGAAAACATCTATGACTGTTGCTGGATTAGTAACTGGTGTAGCTTTCTGGCATTACTTATACATGAGAGAAGTGTGGGTAGTAATGGGAGATACTCCAACAGTTTATCGATACATTGATTGGTTAATTACAGTACCGTTACAAATAATCGAATTTTACCTGGTTATCGCTGCAGTAACTGCAATTTCAGCTGCTATTTTTTGGAAGCTTCTAATCGCTTCAATAGTGATGCTAGTTTTCGGTTATTTAGGCGAAACTGGATTAATGAATGTCACAGTTGGTTTTGTAATAGGAATGGTCGCTTGGTTATACATTATTTATGAGATCTTCTTAGGAGAAACTGCAGCAGCTAATGCTTCAAGTGGAAATGCTGCCAGTCAACAAGCATTCAATACAATCAAATGGATTGTTACCGTAGGTTGGGCTATTTATCCTTTAGGCTATGCCATTGGATATTTCTCACCGGGCGGTGTCGATGCTAATTCCTTGAATATTATTTATAACCTTGCAGATTTAATTAACAAAACTGCATTTGGTTTAGCGATATGGGCTGCAGCAGTAGCTGATTCTCAGTCTTCTGAAGCCTAATTAAGCTTTATATTTAAGGATAAAAAAACCCCGGCATCTGCCGGGGTTTTTTTGATGGAGCTTCTTGAGATTCTCCCCCAAGACTCAAGAAGCGAAAGTCAATTTATAAAAAAAAACTTACTTCGTCAAAATTTATTTTATTATTTTGCTAACATAAAAATTTAAAAAGAACAAAATTAATTGTTTGTTACATAAAAATTGATGTAAATTATATCTTCGACGCGATTGTAGCTCAGTTGGTAGAGCGCGACCTTGCCAAGGTCGAGGCCACGGGTTCGAACCCCGTCAATCGCTCCATTTAAATAATTTATGAAAAATATTTTCTTTATTACCCTTATATTTTTTCAAGCTAACATTTTTGCTGAAAATTGTAAGGAATCTATTTGGGGACCTGACGACGAAATTGGAAACGTCAATTTGATTACCTCTGAATCTGTTTTGAATGCGGCTAAACTAATCACTAAAGGAAAAACTTATAGCCTTGGAATTACAATTGACAAAGATACACCAGCTTACCCACCTAGATCGTTAAGCTTACAAATTGTTCAACCTGATCATCAACACGGCGCTAAGCCTTTTCCAAATATGACAGCAAACGATGATATTTTTCAAGGATGGTTTGGGATAGGTTCTCAGATAGACGGTTTGGGACACATCGGCGACCATGATGGTATTTTTTATAATTGTTATGATGGAAAAGATTTTGCCCAAATAACTGGACTAACAAAGTTAGGAATTGAAAAAATTCCTCCTATTGTTGCGAGAGGAATAGTCATTGATATAGCTGGATACTTAAATAAAGATTATCTAGACAAAGGAGAAACATTTGATACTAAAATAGCTCTAGCTGCCGCAAAATCTCAAAATTTAATAATTGACTCAGGAGATGTAGTTTTATTCCATACTGGTTGGACTGATGCTAAGTTGCAATCTGACCCACTTGAATGGGGCTCAGGAATGCCTGGCATCACTGCAGATTTGGCAGAGTATCTAGCCTCAAAAAATGTTATTGCAGTTGGAGCTGATACCTGGGGATTAGACGCCTGGCCACCAGCTGACGAAAATGAACCTTTTCCTGGACATCCTATACTCATTCAAAAAAACGGAATTCATATTCTCGAAGTAATGAATACTGGTCCATTAGTAAAAGATAATGTAAATGAATTCCTATTTGTACTGGGCCAAGCGAAAGTAAAAGGAGCAGTTCAAATGATTATCAATCCGATAGCAATTAGATAGAATCAGCTATGGCATGATTACGATCCCTATGACCAGCTTCGTCATCACGAATAACTTCAATAACTTCTCTTAGAGTGGCGTTTTTATCAAGACCCCAATAATTTATAGCTATTTCTGGAGCAGGAGTGTTGGGAATTTTCCCAGAATCTATTTCATATAAATATTCGGTATAGGAAAAAACTGCTTCTTCTTCAAAGTATCCGACCATTCTGTGTGCGGTTCTTTTGAAAAAAATATACAAGAGTGTATAAAAAGCTCCGAATACGAATTGGCCAGCCATGATAATAAATCTTTCAAAAGTTGAAGGCTTTGCAATGGCAATAAAAGTCATTAGATGCATTCTTTCATTATCTGCTTCTTCTAGTAACTCTTTAATAAAGTCACCATCGTCTATCATTTTGCGAAGAGATTTAAAATGCGCAAGCATACCGCCAACCATACCAGGCACTGCAGCAACTGTTTCTAAGACAACAGCTCTATGACCATATCTTTTTTTAAAAAAAGTATCAGCGAAAAATCTTAATGATCTTGTTATAAAAAGGGCAACACTGTCCGAAAAACATTCAGGATGTAAATGAACTTGGGTTCTATTACTAGAACTCAGTTTTATATTATTAGGTAATTCGTCTCTGCTTAACATGCATGAACTATATATAACTTTTTTTTTGAAGTTAATATTAGGCTTCTAATTATTAGTTATATATTACTTTTAGTAATATCATTTATTCGGGAACTTCTTTCTATCTAATGTTATTGTTTATTGATGAATACTTTCGATGCAGTAATTGTTGGCGGTGGGCCAGGCGGTGCTACTCTTGCAAATATCTTTGCATCTAGAGGCATCAAGGTTGCTTTAATTGAAAGACAGAAAGATTTTTCTAAAGAATTTAGAGGTGAGGCTTTAATGCCCAGCGGAAAAGAAGTATTGGATCAAATAGGAGTTGATTTGGATACAGAAAATATTAAATATAGAAAAATTGATCAATTGAATATTTTTTATAAAGGAGCATTAATAGGAAATCCAGATATTGAATTTATTAAAGAAGGTCAATTTCGTTGGGCCTCGCAACCTCAATTATTGGAAAAGATTATAGAAAAAACATCTGATTTTAAAAATTTTAAATTTTTTAGGGGATTCAAGGCAGAAGATTTAATTTATGAAAATGACAGAGTCAGTGGTGTAAGAATAAGGAATATGGATGAGGACATTTTTCTTAGCGGAAAAGTTGTCATTGGATTTGATGGAAGAAGTTCAATGGTAAGAAGAAAGCTTGATTTCTCAATTGAAAAATTTCATCAGCCTGCAGATGTTTTATGGTTTAAAGTTCCTTATCCCAAAAAGTTTATTCCTGGTTCTCAGGCTTTTTTTAGTTTATTTCCGATGTCTATGCTTGTCTGCATACCTGTCTACGATCAGAAACTGCAAGTTGGTTGGGTGATACCATCCGGATCATACGGCGAATTAAAGCAACAGGGCAAAGAGAAATGGGTTGAATTTATTAGAAAAAATTCTCCGAAAGGCTTTTCTGAACATCTTAAAGCTTGTTTGGATAACAATAAAATTTCAGATCCTTTCATTTTAAAAATGACTTTGGACCGTGTTAAAAAATGGAATAAAAACGGTGCATTGTTATTAGGAGATGCAGCACACACAATGAATGCGGTTGGGGGACAAGGTTTAAATATTGCGCTTCGAGATGCTGTTGTTTGTGCAAATCATTTAGTGCCTTTATTAAAAACTGATGCTGACACAAAAGACTTAGATTTTGCATTTGAAAAAATAGAAAAAGAAAGACTGAATGAGGTGAGGCAGGTGCAAGAAATTCAATCAAGACCTCCAAAATTCATTTTTATAAATAAATATTTAATAGATTTAATTTTTCCAATAATAAAAATTATTTTTAAATTTAGAATTATTAATAGGTTGGCAGATAAAGAATTTGATAAAATTTCGAAAGGATTTGATAAAGTAAAACTTGAGGTTTAATTATGGGAGATGTTGTAAAAAGAGAAATTAGTGAAAACGGAGTTCTTATTGTTACTTTGAATAGACCAGAGAGTTTAAATAGTCTCAATTATGAACTCGTCATGGGGGTTATTGCTGCTTTTGATGAAGCCAGCTCCAATGATGAAATCAGATCAGTCATTCTTACTGGTGAGGGAAGAGGTTTTTGTTCTGGTGCAGATTTAACCGGCGGTGGTTGGCCAAATGAACCTGAATGGTCCCCTGGAGAATCAGCAGCCAACAGCATGATTATTGGAATGAATCCAATGATAAAAAAAATTGTTAATTGTCCTAAGCCCGTTGTGAATGCTATAAACGGTGTAGCAGCTGGTGGTGGAGCTGGGCTTGCTTTGAGTGGAGATATAGTAATTGCTTCAAAATCAGCTAAGTTCAAATTAGTTTTTGGAAATCAGCTAGGCATAATTTCTGATGTTGGAGCTTCTTGGTTTGTCCCTAATCTTTTATCTAGAGCAAGGGCAAATGGCTTGGCAATGTTAGGAGAAGATTTGTCTGCTGAAAAAGCTGAGGAATGGGGACTTTTATGGAAAACCTTTCCTGATGAAAATTTGATGGATGAAGCTATGAAAATCGCATCAAAAATGGCAGATGGCGCTATCGAAGGATTGAAGGCAATAGTTCATTCTCATGATAATGCTTTGGTATCTACTCTTGAGGATCAGCTTGAATATGAAACTAAAACTCAGAGAGTTTTGTGCGACGCTCCTCCTTTTAAGGAAGGAATAATGGCATTTTTAGAAAAGCGCAAACCTAATTTTAGGAATCTTAAGTAGATAAATTCTTCAATAAGCTTACATAGATTTCTTTGAGTGTTTTTAAATCATTCAAAGATACGTTTTCATCTATTTTATGGATGGATTCATTTAAAGGACCAAGTTCAACTATCTCTGCATCCATGGCAATCATAAATCTTCCGTCAGAAGTTCCTCCGCCATTATTAATGACGGGCTCTCTACCAGTGGTTTCTCTAATTGCAGCGATAACTTTATTTATAAAAAAATCTTTAGTTGTTAAAAACGGGTTTCCGCTTAATGACCAATTTAATTCATATTTTAAGTTTAAAGAATTTAGTATTTCTTCAAAGCCAGCAATCAGGTCTTCGCTTGTCGATTCGGAACAAAATCTAAAGTTAAAATCCATATTCAGCTCGCCAGGCACTATATTCCCTGCACCGGTTCCGGAATTAATATTTGATATCTGAAAAGATGTTGGTTGAAAATGTTCATTACCTTCATCCCATTTTTTTTCTTTTAAAATTTTTATTAAGTCTGAAATTAAAAAGATAGGATTAACGAATTTTTCAGGATAAGCAATATGACCTTGTTTACCTATTATTTTTAACTTACCGCTTAACGAACCTCTTCTTCCAATTCTAATGGTATCGGCCACTTTAGAAGAAGATGATGGTTCTCCTACTAAACAGTAATCTATTTTTTCTCCCCTTGCTTTAAGTTTTTCTAATAACTCATCTATGAAGCCATCTTCTGGCGTTCCTTCTTCATTGCTTGTTAGAAGTACGGCTATTCTAAAGTTTAATTTTTCTGTGCTTAAAAATGTTTTTAAAGCGTCTATAAAAGCACAGATATTGCCTTTCATATCTGCGGCTCCTCTACCATACATGTGGTCATTATGAATTTCTCCTCCAAACGGAGGATAGGTCCATTTGTCCAAGGGTCCAGTTGGTACAACATCTGTGTGACCTAAAAAACAAAATGTGGGTCCTTCAGACCCCAAAACTGCATATAGATTTTCGACATTTTTATAATTGATTCTTTCACAGCAAAAATTCATTCCATTCAACTCAGACTCTAAAATATCAAAACAACCCGCATCATTTGGTGATATAGATTCGATTTGAATAAGCTCTTTGGTAAGATTCTCTAAACTCATATTAGGTAATTATAAGCTGAAAACATCTGCTAGAATTATCTTTCCTTTAATCAATATAAAAATATTATGACTGAATATATAAATCATGGTTCTCTAAAAGTTTCAAAAGAATTAGACGATTTGATTAACAAAAAAGTTTGCGCAGGAATAGACGTAGAACCAGAAAACTTTTGGAAAAGTTTAGAAAAAATAATTGAGGAATTTACCCCAAGAAATAAAGCATTACTTGAAAAAAGACAAGATCTTCAAAAAAAAATTGACGAGTGGCATTTAGCCAATAAGAAAGAAATCGACAAAACGGAATATAAAAATTTTTTAAAAGAAATTGGATATTTGTTAGAAGAAGCCGATGATTTTTCGATAGAGACAAAAAATGTTGATCCCGAAATAGCATCCATTGCTGGACCTCAGTTAGTAGTGCCAGTAATGAACGCTAGATTTGCTTTAAATGCAGCAAATGCAAGATGGGGCAGTTTATATGACGCACTTTACGGGACTGATGTTATTTCTGAAGAAGACGGAGCTGAAAAAGCTGGAGCCTATAATCCAAAAAGAGGAGCAAAAGTAATTGAATTTTCAAAAAAATTTCTTGATGAAAATCTTCCTTTAAGCAAGGGTTCATATAAAGACATTACCGCATTTCAGATAAATGAAGGCAAACTTCAAATTACTCTTTCCGATCAAACCCAAACAACTATTGAAGATGATTCAAAATTTATTGGTTATGTTGGTACGGAGGAAAATCCGACGGGAATTTTATTAAAAAATAATCTTTTACATCTAGAAATTCAAATTGATAGAAATGACTCCATTGGACGAGAAGATCCAGCAGGAATCAAAGATGTATTAGTTGAAAGCGCAATTACAACGATTCAGGATTGTGAAGATTCAGTTGCCGCGGTTGATGGGACTGATAAAGCAGAGGTTTATGGAAATTGGTTAGGGTTAATGAAAGGAGATTTGTCGGAAACTTTCGAAAAAAATGGAGAAAGTTTGACGCGAACTTTAAACAAGGATAGGGAGTATCTTGATACAAGTGGAAAAAGTTTTTCTCTCCCTGGCAGAAGCACGATGTTAGTCAGGAATGTTGGACATTTAATGACAAATCCAGGTATTTTAGACGGCGACAATCAGGAAGTTTTCGAAGGTATTATGGACGCAATGTTCACTATCACAATTGCAAAACATGATTTACTTTCTTTAGGTGAATTTTCAAATAGCAGAGCTAAAAGCATTTATATAGTAAAACCTAAGATGCATGGTCCTGAAGAAGTTAAATTCACATGTGATCTATTTGCAGCAGTAGAAAAAGCCGTAGGATTAGATCCTCTAACAGTAAAAGTTGGCATAATGGATGAAGAAAGAAGAACGACAGTTAACTTGAAAGAATGTATCAAAGTTGCCAAAGATAGAGTGATATTTATTAACACTGGCTTTTTGGATAGAACTGGCGATGAAATTCATACAAGCATGGAGGCTGGACCATTTATTAAGAAATCTGAAATGAAACAACAACCATGGATAGCTGCTTATGAAGATTGGAATGTAGATACCGGATTAGAAACTGGCTTTAAAGGAAAAGCTCAAATTGGAAAAGGAATGTGGCCAATGCCTGATGAAATGCTTAATATGTATGAAACAAAAACTATGCATCCGGAAGCTGGAGCAGATTGCGCGTGGGTTCCATCTCCTACTGCAGCAACCTTACATGCCTTGCATTATCACCAGTTAAACGTCCCATCTATTCAGGAAGATTTGGAAAAGAGGTCAAAGGCAAGTTTGGAAGATATCCTTGAAATTCCTTTATTAAAAAATCCAGAGGACTTATCAGCAGAAGAAATTCAAGCAGAGTTAGATAACAATGCCCAAGGGATATTAGGATATGTTGTTCGTTGGGTTGATCAAGGCGTAGGTTGCTCAAAAGTTCCTGACATAAATAATGTTGGATTAATGGAAGATAGAGCGACATGTAGAATATCTAGCCAGCACATTGCAAATTGGTTACATCATGGTTTGACAAATGAAGAACAGGTTATGAACACGATGAAAAAAATGGCACAAGTAGTCGATGATCAAAACAAAGGAGATCCAAAATACGTAAATATGGCTCCAGATTATTCAGGATATGCTTTCAAAGCCGCATGCGCATTGGTTTTAGAAGGAAGGAATCAACCTAGCGGGTATACAGAACCGATTCTTCATTCCAAAAGATTAGAATTCAAAGCCTAATGTGAGTGATTTAGATGATCACTTAGCTTGGCTGGAACAGGTTAAAGAAGAAATTATTGAACCAGAAAGACCAATTGTTGATCCGCATCATCATCTTTGGCCAGGAGAACTACATTATTTATTAGATGACCTTTGGAAAGATACAGATCAAGGTCACAACGTAATAAAAACTGTCTTCATAGAATGTTCTCAAGAATACTTTGAAGATGGTAATCCAAGTTTTTTTCCAGTCGGAGAGACAGTTTTTGTAAGAGAAATTGCCTCAGAAGCAAAAAAAAATCCAGAAAAAGCTCAGATTTCTGGGATTGTTGGGCATGCAAATTTACTTTCAGATGATGTTGCTTTAGTTGTTGATAAGCACCTTAAGGAAGGACAGGGCCTTTTTAGGGGCATCAGACATGCTGGAGGCTGGGATCATCATAAAGAGATAGGCAATTCTCACCACAATCCTCAAAAGGATCTCTATCTTTCAGATAAATTCTCGCAGGGTCTAGAAGAATTAGAAAAAAAACAGCTTTCTTTTGAAGCGTGGCAGTATCATCATCAAATTTCTCAAGTCAATTTTTTGGCAAAAGAACATCCAAAGCTAAAGATTGTATTGAATCATTTCAGCGGCCCAATAGGAATCGGCCCTTACCAAAATAAACAAGAAGAAATTTTTGAAGCTTGGAAAAAAGATATCGATAAGTTAGCAAAGTGCCAAAATGTTTATGCGAAGTTAGGCGGATTAGCTATGCCAATAAATGGATTTAATTTTCACAAACAATCAGTGCCACCATCATCAGATGATTTAGTTGAAGCTCAAAAAAATTATTATGAATATTCAATAAAATGCTTTGGTCCTGAGAGATGCATGTTCGAAAGTAATTTCCCTGTTGACAAGCAATCGGCTTCTTATCATGTCATATGGAATGCTTTTAAAAAAATGGCCGCAAATTTTTCAGAAAATGATAAAGATTTTCTTTTTAGAAAATCTGCTGAAGTTTTTTATGAAATATAATCTATTGGTTAAAGCCCTGTATTTCAGCAGCTTCTTCACGGACTATTTCAGGTGCCCCAAGAATTTGTCTATTTAAACCAATTCTTTTGAACCAATAGTGCAACCCAAGTAGGTCTGTAAAACCCATTCCTCCATGGACTTCT
Organism: uncultured SAR86 cluster bacterium; assembly: GCA_902635045.1. Lineage (GTDB taxonomy): Bacteria > Pseudomonadota > Gammaproteobacteria > Magnimaribacterales > AG-339-G14 > CASICS01. Next base: position 72,359 of record CACPMT010000005.1, read on the forward strand.
GTTGCTTTTTTTGAAATAGATTTTCCTATTTCAGACAGATGAGATTTAACTTGGCAAGCTAATAATCTTGATTCTTCTGACGAATCTTTATCAAAGGAGTGTGCAGCTTGCCAAACGAGAGAGTAACAAGGTTCAAGATCAGCAGCCATTTCGGCACACATATGTTTTACTGCTTGAAAAGATCCGATAGTTCTATTGAACTGCTTTCTTTCCTTCGAGTAGGCAACTGCTTTTTCGATCATTGATTCAGATGCACCTAAAGTATCTGCCGCTAAAATAATTCTTCCCGCATCAACAACCTTTTTTACTATTTCAATATTTTCTATTGATTGTTCTAAAATTTCACAATCAACATTTTTTAAAACTAGTTCGTGGAAGGTCCTTGTTTTATCAACAGTTATTAATTTATTTATTTTAAGATTTTTGTCTGAGGCGTCGACTAGAAACAATACTCCAGCTTTAGTAGACAGGATAATTTTATCTGCATTTTCTGCATCAATTACAAACAACGCTCTTCCAGAGACTTTATTTTTGTTAATTTCAAGTCCGGCATCTTCTCTTGCTCCAATAAACTCGCTCAACCCAACACCAAATCTAATTTCGTTAGATACTATTTTTGGTAAATAAACTTTTTTTTGATTTTCGTTGCCTCCTAAACTTAATGCTAGAGGTGCCATGACATAAGATCCTAAAAAAGGCACTGGACCAACTCCGCCTCCCAAGGCCTGAGATATCGAAACGGCATGAAGCAATTCTGTTCCTAAGCCGCCATATTCTTCAGGCACAAGTAAAGAATTGACCCCTAAATTAACTATTCCTTGAAGAATATCTTTTTGAATTGAATTATCATCTCCATTGGCTATTTTTCTAATTTCATCAATGGATGCGTTGTCTAACAAGAATTTTTTTACATTATCATGAAAAAATTCTTGCTCTTCTGAAAGCCCAAAATACATAACTAAACCTCAACAGTTACTTTGGGTTCTCTTGGCATTCCCAGACCACGCTCAGAAATTATATTTTTTTGAATCTGGTTCGTACCACCACCAATAATTAATCCAAGGAAATACATATAGGTAAACTGCCATGATCCTCCATCTCTAACATTTGGGTCATCTTCGTATAAGGTTCCTAATTCACCCATAACATCAATTGCTAAGCCTTCAAGCTCATGCCTTAGCTCTGTGCCCACTAGTTTTTGAATCATTCCTCCAAGCTTAACGTTTTGGTTTGGGTTTATTTTTGAAGAGAGCAGTCTAAGAGAATGGGCCTGCACAGCCATTACTTTTCCTTGTATTTGAAGCAGCCTGTCTCTATAGGAAGGAACATCAATTAGCCTTCTGCCGTCAATAGTTTCTTCCTTCATGAGATTTATTAGAGAATTAAGTCTATTCATCGTTGCATTCGGATTTGCCAAGGAACCTCTCTCGTGACCTAAAACAGAATTTGCTACGGACCAACCTTCACCTCTTTTAGCTACAAGATTCTCCTCAGGAACTGTGACGTTATCAAAGAAAACCTCATTGAAACCAGCTTTTAAAGTCATATCAACCAATGGTCTTATTTCTATTCCAGGCGTATCCATTGGAATTAAAATAAAGCTTATTCCCGCATGCTTTGAGGCATTTGGTTCAGTTCTAATCAAACAAAACATCATTTGAGAAAATTGAGCGGTACTGGTCCAAATCTTTTGACCATTGATAACCCAATTGCCGTTAACTAATTCTCCTTTAGTTTGAAGATTTGCTAAATCGCTTCCAGCATTTGGCTCTGAGTATCCCTGACACCAAATTGTTTCTCCATGCAAAGTAGATTTTATATATTTTTGTTTTTGTTCTTCAGTTCCCCATTCAAGCAATGTTGGCACCAACATGTCTATTCCTTGACCACCCATTCCACTTGGAACTTTGTATTTAGAAAATTCATTTGCGATGATTCTGCTTTTGATTATGTCAGGCTCGCCGCCAAACCCTCCATATTCTTTGGGTATGGATCGAGCAAAATATCCTTTTTCTATCAATAATCTTTGCCAGTCAGAACGATTGACAATTTTTCCTTTTTTAGCATTTGAATTGCCTGATAAAGCATCATGCATTTCAAATTTTTTGTCGCCTCCAGAGGTTATGATTGCATTACTGTACTCTTTACAAAATTCTTGTACTTCTTTTTTAAAATCATCATATTCCGGCCCAAATTCTAGATCCATTAGAGTCTCCTATTTTAAATACGAATTTCTATTTTATCGCCTTAATCAAAAAACACCATAAGACATTTAAAAAAGTTTCAAAATCTGTAAAATCAGCCTCCGGATGAGTAAATTAGTTTCTTGGGTTTTAATAATTGCAGCTATCTTTTTTTTAGTGATGGCTGTTACTAGAGTTTTCTTTTTTGAATCGTTAGATTTTCCTGCTCCAGGTTTTACCGCTCAGCAACTTTCTGACTGGAAAGCTAGAACTCTTGAACCAACCGTATACTTAACTCTGCTTTACTTTATATACAGATATTTTGTTGGTAAAAATCCAACTTCTACGATTTGGCCGGTATATGTGGTAACGGCTTGTTTTACAGCAACGCAATTTATTGCGTTGGTGACATTTCAAGTTTTAAATTTATTTATGATCTTTAACTTTCTAATCACTTTGTTTGCATTGTTTATTTTTAGAATTGCTCACAATAGAAGAAAAAAAGAAATATCGACTTTCTAATTCACTCCTAAAAAAATATTTATTTCTTTATATTTTTTGATTTAAAATTATTTAATGGAAGAGCAGAAAACAGTACTGGTTACCGGCGGTTCAGGGTTCATCGCATCACATTGCATAATTAAGCTCATTGCAGCAGGTTACAAAGTCAGATCGACAGTAAGAGATTTGAGTAGAACAAATAAATTAAATCAAGTCATATCAGATGGGTTACAACAATACGAAGGTCAATCAGAACTTGCTATAGATTGGAAAGTTGCAAATCTGACTGAAGAAGATGGCTGGAGAGAGGCAATGGAAGGTTGTGACTACGTTCTACACGTCGCTTCACCTGTCATGATGGAAAATCCCAAAGATGAAAACGAATTAATTACACCAGCTCTTGAAGGAACTAAAAATGTTTTAAAAGCAGCTTCTGAAGCAGGAGTTAAAAGAGTTGTTGTGACTTCTTCAGTTGCGGCGATTCTTTATGGAAGAGATGAAGAAATTGATGAAAACTTTTCGTTTAATGAAGATCATTGGACAGATGTAAACCATAAGCATACTTCGGCTTATGCAAAATCAAAAACATATGCAGAAAAAGCTGCATGGGAATTTATTGAAAATGATTCTTCTGGTATGGAGCTTTCCGTTGTTAATCCGGCAATGGTTTTTGGGCCTGTTTTGGAAGAAGATTATGGTACAAGCGTTGGAGTTATCCTTGAATTAATGTCTGGAAAATATCCCGTTGTGCCAAACATGGATATGGGCGTGGTGGATGTAAGGGATGTTGCAGATCTTCAGTTACTTGCAATGACTCATCCCCAGGCAGCCGGAAAAAGATTTGTTTGTTCGGAGAGCAATATGTTGATGAAAGAGCAGACTGATTATCTCAGAGAAACTTTTCCAGAATTTAAAAATAAAATACCTTATCGTCAAGCGCCTAATTGGCTGCTTAAACTTTTTGCTTTTGTGAGACCACCTTTGAAAATGATTGCTCCAGAACTTGGAAAAAATAGAAAACTAGATTCTTCGAGAGCGAGAAACTTATTAGGCTGGAAACCTAGATCTGCTAAAGAAGCTATAAAATCGGCTGCTGATAGTCTAATTAAATTTAATACGCTCAGTTAAATAGTAAAGTTTAATTTCTGAATTTCCTGCCTTCACCACGAAATACGCAAGTTAAATGGTAGACAATAGAAACTTCTTGAGTAACGTTTTGTGTAATCTCATGATTTCGATACATGCAATAGTTGGCCATTACAAAAGGTAAGTCCGTTTGCTTTTCTGACATGACATAGAGAATGTCGTTTCTTTCACAGCCTTTTTCATTAAGTTCCATCTTAATTGTGGTTAGGTCTAAATTAGGTATCAAGCAGATATCATCGAAGCCCGCCCAAGTGTTAAAACTTAAAAAGAATATTAAATAAAAAAACTTTTTCATTTCTTTTATTTTATAAAAAAAAATTCAAAGATGTATAATCTCCTTTCAAATTAAGATTTGCGGGCATGGTATAATGGCTATTACTTCAGCCTTCCAAGCTGACGATGCGGGTTCGATTCCCGCTGCCCGCTCCATTAACATAGGAGAGTGTTTTGGAAAAAATAAACCAAGTTATTGAAGCTGCTTTAGAAGAAAGCAACATCCCTTATGCCGCTTTCGCTGTAACCAATTCTAAAGAAACTTTATTATCAGGTTCAGTAGGTTACGAAGACTTAGAGAAAACCAAACCACTTGAAACTAATGCAGTCTTCAGAATTGCCTCAATGACTAAAGCTTTAACCACTTCTGCCTTTATGATTTTAGCTGAGGAAAAAGAAATAGATCTTCAGTCTCCAGCAGAAAATTACATCGACGACTTAAAGGGTCTTAAAGTTGCCTCTTTAGAAAATAGTGAAATTGTTTATAGCGAACCAGAAACAAAAGTAACTTTGCATCAACTATTAACTCACACATCAGGATTTGGATATGATTTTCATCATGAAACGCTATCTCATCTTTTATTGGAAGAAAAAATAGCTAATTTGTTAGATAAAGAAGGAAAATTCTTAGAGGCTCCTCTAATTGAGCAACCAGGCAAATATTGGCACTACGGCATCGGTTTAGGGTGGATTGGCAGAATTATTGAAACTTTATCAGAACAATCTTTGAATGATTACATGACTAAAAAATTATTTAAGCCTTTGGAGATGAACGATACTTCTTTTGATATATCAACAATAGGTGAGGGTAGATTACCCAAAATTTATTCAATCGAAGAAGATCAAAATTTAGTTGATATCAGTGAGTTAATGTCACCTCCGCAAATTGAAAAATTTGCTTATGGCGGTGGCGGGGTATTTTCTTGCCCGAATGACTATGCAAAATTTATAAGAATGTTCCTCAATGGCGGCAAGGTAAATGGAAAAAACTTATTAAGTAGTGAAACGGTCAAACAAATGACCACTAACCAAATTAGTGAGCTTATTGTGCCTTTCCAGCCAACATTCAATCCTAGCATTGTAGCTCCAAACGAATGGTTTCCAGGAGTAGAAAAAAAATGGGGATATAGCTTTATGATTAATTCTGAAGATATCCCGAATAGAAGATCTAAAGGGTCTTGTGCATGGTCAGGAATAATGAATACTTTCTTTTGGTTTGATCAAGAAAAAGATATAGGTGGAACCATCATGATGCAGATCGCACCTTGTTATCATGAGAATGCAAAACAGGTATTAAAAAGATTTGAAGAATTTGTCTATTCAGAAGCAGATTTTTTAAAGAGCTGATCAGCAACAAAAGGGTTGGTTAAACGCTCTTGGCCTAAAGTAGAGATTGGCCCATGTCCAGGAATAAATGTTATGTCATCTCCCAACGGTAAAAGTTTTTCTCTGATCGCAGATATCAACGCTTCCATATTACCACCGGGTAAATCAGTTCTTCCTACAGAACCTTGAAACAAAACATCACCCACGATTGCAAGCTTAGATTCAACATGGTGAAAGATTACATGTCCTGGGGTATGACCAGGACAGTGATAAACATCCAATTTTTCTCCATCTAATTCTATTTGATCGCCATCATTGAGCCACCTATCAGGCGTAAAGTTTTGAGCATTTGGTATACCATAAGCTTTGCCTTGAGTTTCTAAAGTTGAGGTGAGAAATTCATCTTCAATTTGAGGTCCTTCTATCACTACACTGAATTTATCAGCTAATGCTTTAGCTTCTGCAGCATGATCCAGATGTCCGTGAGTAATAAATATCTTTGACAAAGTTAAATTTTGATCGTTAATAAATTTTTCTATCAATTCCAAATCTCCACCAGGATCGGTGACAGCTGCAACCTTTGTGTCTTCTTTCCATATCACAGAACAATTTTGCTGGAATGGAGTAACAGTAATAATTGCTGCTTTAAGAATTGCCATAATAGTTATTTTTATGGTTATTATAGCCTATGGAATTCAAAGTATTAGACGCAAATGGTATAAAAATAAGAACAGCAATTGAAGGAGAAGGCCCTTTGGTTTTGATGGTCCATGGATGGCCTGAAAGTTGGTATAGCTGGCGTCACCAAATACCCAAAATTTCCAAAGCTGGTTATACAGCAGCAGCCATTGATGTCAGAGGTTATGGAGAATCTGATAAACCTCATGAAATTAATGCCTATTCACTTAAAAATATCAGTAATGATGTTATAGGTGTGATGGATGCTCTTGAGTTTGAAAAAGCAATATTGGTTGGACATGATTGGGGTGCACCAATTGTGCATACAACTGCTTTATTGAATGAAGACAGAATAAGCGCTGTGGCCGGTCTTTCCGTTCCATATAGCCCCAGGGGAGAAATGTCACAAATTGAATTATTCAAAATGGTATTCGAGGGCAAGTTTTTTTATATTCTTTATTTTCAAAAAGAAGGAGAAGCGGAAGCAGAATTTGAAAAAGATATGAAAAAAGGATTGGAACTGACTTATTTCTCCGGAGATGCCAGAGGCATGCTTAAACGTTTTGAAAACTCAGCAGAGACTTTGGACAAAGATCCAAATTCTAAATTCCTTGAAGGCACTTTTGAATTTGATGTTTATCCAGAATGGATGAGCGAAGAAGAGATGGATTATTTTGTTAGTCAATTCGAAATAAGTGGAATGCGAGGACCAATTAACAGATATCGTGCCTTGGAAATAGATTTTGAAGATTTGAAAGATTTTAAAGATGCCAAATTAAAACAACCTGCATCTTTTATCACTGGCTCTTTAGATCCGGTAAACTTTTTCAATGGAGTAGGCTATAAAGATGCCGATGATATTAAAAATACAATTGGCGAGTATTACGAAAACTTGGTTGATATTCAAATGATTGAAGGTGCGGGACACTGGGTGCAACAAGAAAAACCCGAAGAAGTTAATAAATATTTATTAGACTTTTTGAAAAAAGTTACGCGGTAAGCTCATCTCGCTTTGAGAATCTATCCAAATTGGCTTCAAACTCATGCAATCTTTTCCAAATACTTCTTAGTTCAGTAATAGTTGTCCAATTAAATAAAAATAAAGCAAAACCACTATGCACTCTGTCAAAGGCATTTGCTATCTGAATTACAACTCCCAATAAAGCCGCTCCGGTAAACAAACTAGGCCCAATAATTAAAAAAGGAACTACAACCATAAATTGCCCATAACTTTCAATCCAAATATCAAAATAGCCATAATGTAAATACAATCTTTGATAATTAAATCTTATGCCAGTAAATAGATTCCAAAGAGTGTCAGTTTGAGCATAATTAACTTTATCATCTTCACCTAAAACCAAATCTTTGCGAAAAGCTGCCTCTACTTTTTGGTTGTTGTATTCCAGCCCCGGTAATCTATAACCGACAAACCAAGAAATAATCAGTCCTCCAACGGAAACTGATAGAGCAGTCCAGACCAATGATCCTGGAATATCACTAAAAAAAGGAATAGTTACCGATTCACTCAATCCCCATAAAACTGGCACAAAAGCTACTAATGTCATGATTGCTCTTACAACTTGCAAACCCAAACTTTCTACTATTCGAGCAAATCTATTGCAGTCTTCTTGGATTCTTTGACTTGCACCTTCAATTTCTTCTTCAACGCTTTGCCATCTCGGTATGTAGTTGAAAGTTATTGCTTGTCGCCATCTGAGACCATAAATTCTGGTAAACCAGGCAGTAAATGTTGCAAGTATCACATAAGGCATTGCAATAACTAAAAAGCTTGGTTGACCTTCAAAGCCATTCACTAAAAAATCCGTAGATATTAAAAAGTCGTAAAAGATATCTATGCCTTCTTGCGGATCGTCGGCAAAATCAGCAGCTTTTTGAAGATGATCATAAAAACCTCCGTACCAAGTATTTATAGCTACGGTCAACTGTACTTGAACCCAAAGAGAAGTAATTAAAAGCGTCAGACCACCATAAGCCCAAAGAGCCCATTCTTCTGATTTATAAAATGCTCTGATCATATTTTTACTTTAAAATTGATAATAGATTATAGCCTGATGAGTCCAACAAAAAATAAATTAAACAAAAAATCTAAAATGCCATTCAACATTAACAGAAAGAGCATTTTGGGCGTCTTGAGTTTGGTTTATCAAGAAATCATAGATAGTTTTTTGACTAAAACAAAGATAAAAAAACCTAAAGAACTTGAAGTATTGGAACTTGTTAAAAAAAAGGCTATAAAAAATAATCCTAATTCTATTTTAAAAATCATAGACGATTACGCATACAAGAGCACTTTTTTAATGAATATTGGAGATCAAAAAGGAGAAATTCTTGATAAAGCAATTAAAGACTCTCGGGCTACCAATATTCTTGAATTGGGAGTTTATCTAGGTTATTCCACTATAAGAATTTTGAGTAATATGATGGATAATTCCAAATTAACCTCTATTGAAGCAAATGAAAAATTTGCTCAAATAGCCAAAGAACATATAGAAATCTCTGGGCTTTCTAAAAATCATATATTAAAGATCGGCAAATCAAGCGATTTAATTCCATCGCTAGAAGAACAATATGATTTTGTTTTTATTGATCATTGGAAAGATTTATACCTTAAAGATTTGCAGTTATTAGAAGAATTTGGGTTACTTAAACAGGGCGCTTGGGTATTTGCCGATAATGTAGTTTTATTCAACCTAGAAGATTACTTAGATTATGTTAGGAGTTCTCCAGATTTCAAAAGTGAATTTATACCAACAATGAGAGAGTATTCAAAATCTCATCCAGACGGGGTGGAAATATCAAAATATAAATTATGAAATTTACTACTTTAGATTTGCACGGTAAGAGACATCATGAAGTTGACTTAATTGTAGAAAATTTTATTTTTTTAAACCAAGATGACTGTCCCTTGCTGATAATATGTGGAAATAGCCAAAAAATGATTTCATTGGTAATTCAGGTTTTAGATAGAGTAGGATCCAACTATGAAGAGGGTAAAGGCCATAACTATGGTACTGTTATAGTAAGACAGATCTAAATGAAGATAGAAAACGTAATTTGCATCAACTCAGAAGGAACGATAATTGAATCCATCAGAGCTGAAAATGTATCAAGTGAATACTTATTGATTGATCTTTTTTGTTTGAAAGGAATTTTAAAAAAAATTATTTCTTTTAAAAATAATTCTTTTTTTCTTTGTATGAAAATAATTTTTAGGGCTAATTTTTGCAGATCTGCATCGTCACTTGCATCATTTTTAAATTTATCTATATTTGATGTATATAAAACTTTAGATGAAATTCCACAAAGACTCGATCTTGAAAATACCCCAAAAAATTTGAAAATAATAATCTTGCTAACAACATTAAAATAATATGAGTAAATTAGATTTGGTCCTTAAAAATTGTCTTTTGGTAAACGAAGGCAAACAGACGCAAGTTGATGTAGGTATCTCAGGTGATCGTATAGAAAAAATAGCAAGCGAAATCTCAAGTGAATCTAAAGAGGTTATAGATTTGGAAGGAAAATACTTAGCGCCTGGGATAATTGATGATCAGGTTCACTTTAGAGATCCAGGCTTAACCGAAAAAGGCGATATTCGATCAGAATCGCTAGCTGCAGTTCATGCTGGAGTCACTACAACTTTTGATATGCCTAATGTAAATCCAAACATGACAACAATGGAATTATTGGCTGAAAGAAATGAATTGGGTGCTGAAAAATCTTGGACTAATTACTCTTATTATTTTGGAGCAATGGAAACCAATCTAGAGGAAATAAAAAAACTTGATCCAAAAGAAACCTGTGGATTGAAAGTGTTCATGGGCACCTCAACCGGAACATTGTTGGTCGAAGATGATCATGCGTTAGAACAGATTTTTGAACAATGCCCAGTCACCATTGTTACTCATTGTGAAGATAATGAAACAATGCAAAAAAATTTAGAGAAAGTAAAACTTGAAAATAAAGATATTGACGCTAGCTTTCATCCTGTTATCAAGGATGATATTTGTTGTTACCTTTCCTCTTCGAAAGTTATAAATTTGGCAAAGAAACATGGTTCAGATTTACATGTCTTGCATTTGACTACTGAAAAAGAAATTGAATTGTTTAGTAACATTGCTCTAAAAGACAAAAAGATTACTTGCGAGGTCTGCGTCCATCATCTTTGGTTTGATGAAAGCGACTATGCTGAATTAGGAAATTTAATAGTATGCAATCCAGCTATAAAAAAAGTTTCTGATCGAGATGCTCTTCGTAAAGCTTTAAAAGATGGTTACATTGATTACGTTGCTACTGATCATGCGCCTCATGTTTATGAAGATAAAATGTTGCCATATCTTCAAGCATCTGCAGGCATTCCTCTTATCGAACACTCTTTTCATATGATGATAGAACTCCACAAACAGGGTTTTTATACTCTCGAAGAAATCATAGCTTACATGAGTCATAAGGTTGCAGAACGTTTTTCTATTATCGACCGAGGATATGTTAGAGAGGGTTACAAAGCCGACTTGATGATTTTTGATCTTGATGAAGATACGTTTGTTTCAAATGAGACAGAACTCACGAAATGTGGATGGACACCATTTGATGGAAAAAAATTCAGTTCTTCAATTTACGGAACCATAGTAAATGGTACGCCAATAGTCATCGATGGAAAAATAATCGCAAACAACCTCACTTCGGAAAAAATAATATTTGATAGATAAATTGAGGCTATTCTTCTTTAAGAGCTTCTCTAGTCTCTATTTCAATATTTTTTCTATAATCGGAATCCTGAATATATATTCCTAAATAAGCTAAGCCGACTGTTACAATTGCTACAACTAGGAAGAAAATTATTAGATTCTTTGTGATTTGATAGTCGTTCAGGTCTTTTGACATGAACAATATGATACTTAAGAAAAATTAAAAAAAAAGTGAATTCTAAGAAAAAATATTTAAATAAAGAGACTATTTCTTGGGCATTTTATGATTGGGCAAATTCTGCATTTGCTACGACTGTTATGGCAGGCTTCTTTCCAATTTTTTTTAAAAGTTTTTGGGCTGGAGACTTATCTGGACCAGAGAGCTCTGCGTGGTTAGGTACTGCCAACTCTATCTCTGGGCTAGTAATCGTATCCATTGCACCTTTTTTAGGCGCCCTAGCTGATATTACAAATAAGAAAAAACTTTTTTTAAGTGTTTTCGCTTTTCTGGGAATTATTTCAACAGGATCTTTTTTATTTATTGCTCAGGGAATGTGGGTTACTGCAATGTCAATTTATATATTGGCATGTATTGGATTTTCAGGAGGAAATGTTTTTTATGATTCTTTGATAATCAATGTTTCATCCGATGAGAATAGAAATAGAGTCTCTGCATTAGGTTATGCATTGGGATATTTAGGAGGAGGTTTCCTTTTTGTTCTTAACGTTGCAATGTATCAAAATCCAGAATTCTTCGGTCTCAAATCAATTACTGATGCAGTATTATTTTCTTTTTTGAGTGTTTCAATTTGGTGGGGAATTTTCTCAGTTCCTCTTCTAAGATACGTCAAAGAAATAAAGGAAAATCAAACTTCAGTAAAATTTTCAAACCTTTTTATAGGCTCTTTGCAAAGAGTAGTTTCAACTTTTAAAGATATCAGAAAGTATAAGACCTTAACCTTATTCCTTTTGGCATATTGGCTCTATATGGATGGCATTGATACTATTGTCCGAATGGCTCTTGCTTATGGAGCTGATATCGGACTAGAAGCATCTGATATGATCTTGGCTTTAATCATTACTCAATTTGTTGGTTTTCCAGCTACTATTTTATACGGGATTTTAGGCGATAAGTTTGGTCTCAAGCTTATGCTTTCTATAGGAATCATAGGTTATATTTTCGTTACAATTTTTAGTATTTTTATTACTCAAATATCAGGTTTTTATTTTTTGGCAGCAACTATTGGCCTTTTTCAAGGAGGCGTTCAATCAATAAGTAGAACAATTTTTTCACAATTAATCCCGGTTGGAAAATCTGCTGAATTTTTTGGATTTTATAACTTGGTTGGAAAATCTGCTGTTGTCTTTGGACCAATAATGGTTGGCTGGGTAGCTTATACATTTGATAATCCAGATTTCGGAATACTAAGTCTATTGCTTTTATTTGTTCCTGGTTTGTTAGTTTTGTGGATGGTACCAAAAATTAGATAAACTTATTTTGTTTCATGACCTTTATTAATCCGGAAGCATTGTCTGTCATTATTCCATCGACACCTAAATCAATTAGACTTTGCATTTCTGTTTCTTCGTTAATAGTCCAAACATGAACTTTGAGACCATCATTGTGCAGTCTATCGATAAATTTTTTGGTTATCACTTTGATCCCATTCCAATGAGTTGGAATTTGTATCAATTTAGATATATTTTTTTTCTGAAAGAACTTGTACATTATCACTTGCGATATTCCCATTGAAGTTAAGATTTTAGGCTCTAAAGAATTGATTTTTTTTATTATTTTTGAATTGAAAGAGCCAAGGCAAACTCTTTCTAAAGCATTATGTGAATTAATTTTTTTTAGAACTTTTTCTTCAATCTGATTAACTTTTAGGTCCATATTAAAAAAAGAATCTGGAAATTCTTCTAAAAGTTCGTCTATAGTTGGAATAATTTCTCTTGAAGGCAATCTTCTCATTCTAATGTCAGAAAATTTTGTTTCACTTATTGTTATGTTAGCGCCGGTAATTCTTTTTAAATTTGGATCATGAAAAGTTATTATTTTTCCATCAGAAGTCTCTCTTAAATCTGTTTCTAAATATTGGTAACCCAAAGAAACTGCCGATTGAAAGGCTTCGATAGTGTTCTCTAAAAAAATAGAAGTATCCCCTCTATGGACAAAACCCTGAAATTCACTTTCTAAAAAAGAACTCATAAAGAATTTTTATATATAATATTTTGTGGGGAGCAATATGACTTTAACAGCATTAACAATTTTTATCACTGTAATAGTTTTAATTAGTTTTCCCTATATTTTTAATACTCTAAAATTAAAAAATCCTAACAAAATTAAAATTCCCCGTCATGGAAATCAAGCATCTTTAAGCAAAGGCAAAATTTTTTACTGTTGGCATGAGCCTAGGGAATTATCATCGGATGAGATAATAGTATTGGTTCATGGATTTGCAACACCAAGTTTTGTTTGGAATGGAATTTTGGAAGACTTGCTTTCAACAGGTAGAAGAGTTTTAACTTATGATCATTTTGGCAGAGGGTATTCTGATCGTCCCAAAGAAAAATATAATATTAATTTCTATGTAGATACCTTGGAAGAACTATTAACATTGTTAAAAGTTTCTGAAGATCTTCATTTAATAGGCTATTCTATGGGAGGTCCGATTTCTGCTTTGTTCTCTCACAGAAACAAACGAAAAATTAAAACTTTAAATTTAATTGCGCCTGCTGGTTATATTCCTGAGCCACATTGGGTAATGAAGTTATTCATAATGCCGATAGTTGGAGATTATTTATTTAAAGCTTTTCCTTTGATTTATAAAAATATATCAGCATCTGAAACAGAAAATAGTGACGATCCTAAGGCTATAGGCAAAGAAGAGTTTGAAAATCATTTTTTGTATCAAACTTTATACAGAGGCTTCATTGATTCCTTACTATCGACGGCTAGAAATTTTAATATGACAGATTCTTCAGAGGCTTTTAAAAAAATAGGACTAGATAGAATTAATACTCAAGTTATTTGGGGTACCCACGATGGAATTTGTCCTATATCGGGTTTAGAGAAATTAAAACTCGACATTCCTGAGATAATTTTTAAAGAGATTAAAGACGGTACGCATGATATTACTTACCGACAACCTTCAGAAGTAGGAAAATATCTATCTGACTTCATCAATAAAAATTAGGAATAAAAAAACCTCTCCGAAGAGAGGTTTTTTATTAAGCCTTATGACTTACTTACATGCTAATTGTTAAAACAACTGCATCTTGATCGGCCATAGTTCCATTAGCATTAGTGTCTCCACTAAAGTCGCTATAAGAAAGGTCAACCGTTAGGTCTCCAGCTGGTATGCTGTAACCGATAGTAGTGTGAGATCCACCATCAGCGTTTCCATTAGAGCTATCCATGTCCCCGTATGCAATTGCTAAAGAGCCATCGCCAACATCCATGCCCCAACTAATTTCTGCATAGTCTCCTAATTCATCACCTTCAGAGAAATGAAGACCAACATTCATAGGAAGTGATAAAGCAATGTAGTTTTCAGAGAAATCATATTGATTATCTCCATCATATTTAACTTGAATTGCTCCAATGTTGACACCAATACCACCCATTTCAAAGGTATATCCACCGTAGTAGTCTAATTCTAAATTAGAATTTCCAACACCTACAGCAGCTCCCCAAGTTCCCACGTAAAATCCATTTTCAAAGTCAACATCTAAGCCAACATTGACAGAATTTTCGCCGTTATTTTGAGTCATACCTCTCCAGATATAGTCAGTTTGTATAGCTGCATTTCCGGAGACTGAAATAGCATTAGTAAAAGTGGAAGCAAATACTAGAGCTAAACCAATTAACGTTAATTTTAGTTTATTCATATCTTCTCCATTTATAAATTTATAAATAAGTCGCTATTAAACCATAATAATTTAGTTAAAAACCATTAAACTGAAAAAGTGCTATATCTTTTTTTTAAATTGTGCAAGAAATTTTGCTTCTTTTTGGTGCAACTAAATACTTCATGTTGAAGTATTTTGTTAATTCTTATAAAAAACCCCCTAAAAAAGGGGGTTTTTATTGGTAATATAAAACTTAAATTTATAAAAGCGTTATATCTAAGAAGAAAGCATCTTCATCATCTGTCATAGTTGCAGTAGAAGTATCGTCCGAGAATTCCGTGTAACCAACTGTCATAGCAAAATCACCCAGTTCGAAACCGTAAGTAATGTAAAAATAATCTCCTACGTCATCGTACTCACCATAAGCAAATCCGAAATCTCCGAAACCATAAGAAATTTCAATATTGTCATCAGCTCCATCTTGTCCTGAAGCAAAAGAAAATCCAAAATCACCGTATCCAAGACCTAAGTATGCTTCTTCGAAATCAACGTTTGCGGCGCCTGTTAATGCAGGATAATCAAATTTGATATAACCGATATCAAAAGAAAGATCACCCATTTCACCAGCGTAACCACCGTAGTAATCTACCTCAGCACCGGAACCTACAGCTGCTGCCCAAGTTCCAACATACAAACCTGAATCAAATTCTACGTCTAATCCACCATTTACAGATGCATCTCCATTGTTTTGAGTCATACCTCTCCATGTATAATCACTTTGAAGGGTCGCATTTGCAGACACTGATGCTGCTGATGTGAATCCTGAAGCAAGAATCAAAGAGATACTAACCATTAATAATTTAAGTTTATTCATTACATCTCCTGTTTATTAATTAATAAATAAAAGTTAATTAAACCGGAAAATTTAGAACCTTAAATTTTCTAAATTTATTGATAAATTCTTATATATGTTCAATTAAAGTGCATTTAGAGTACTTGGTTAGAAAGAATGTGCAGTTTTAAAGCATGCTTGAAGTAAAAGTATCTTATTTTTTTTATTTAATGTTAAATGTGCTTTTAAATTTAATTATGAATTTTAAAGCTTTCGTAACAGAAGAAACTGATGAAGGGTTCGTTTCAAAAGTAGTAGAAAGGTCTTTAGAGGATCTTCCTGAGGGAGATGTTTTAATCAAAGTATTATTCTCTTCTTTAAATTACAAAGATGCTCTTTCTGCTTCTGGAAATAAAGGAGTATCAAAAAATTATCCTCATTCTCCTGGTATTGATGCCGCTGGCATTGTTGAAGAATCAAATTCTGACGAATTCTCAATAGGGGACGAAGTGATTGTTACGGGATACGATCTAGGTATGAACACGTCTGGAGGATTTTCTGAATATATCAGAGTTCCTAAAGAATGGATTATTAAAAAACCAAATAATTTAGAATTGGAAGAATCTATGGCTTATGGAACCGCAGGATTAACGGCTGGACTATGTGTGAGAAAAATATTACTAAGCGGAATAAAGCCAGAAGATGGAGAAGTCTTTGTAACTGGTGCAACAGGAGGAGTAGGAATTGTTGCAGTAATGCTCTTGGCTAAACTTGGATTTGATGTTGTTGCAATTACTGGTAAAGATACTGAGATAGAACTTTTATTATCATTAGGTGCTAAGGAGGTGATTAATAGATCTGAATTCGAGGGAGAATTGAAAAGTCCTTTGGCAAAACCAAGATGGGCAGGCGGAGTAGATGCAGTTGGAAGCGATATATTATCCAACCTGATTTCAGCTACTCACCAAAGAGCGGCAATAGCATGTTGCGGAATGGTAGGTGGAGTAAACTTAAATACAAGTATTTTCCCTTTTATTTTGAGAGGACTATCTTTGTTGGGTATTGATTCTGCAGAAACTTTAATAGATGTGAAAAAAGAAATATGGAATAATTTTGCTTCGGATTGGAAATTAGAAAAAATTAATGATCAAATAAAAGATGTCGGACTTGAGGAATTATCATCTGAAATAGAAAAAATTCTCAATGGCAAACAAGTTGGTAGAATTAGACTAAAAAATTAATCATGGAAGAAAATCAAGAAACACAGTTTGATGAAAAAGCGGCGGAGGCGGATAGCAAAGTTGATGCCTTAGTTGCGGTTATTATAATGCTGACTCTTACTGCAATGGTTGTTTTTTGGGTGGCCTCACAATGATGGATATAAGACAACTTTTAAAAGAAAATACGCGAATTCCTGTTATAGGAGCTCCACTATTTACTGTTTCTTACCCTGAACTCGTAATTGCACAGTGCAAGGCTGGAATAGTTGGATCTTTTCCAGCGCTAAATGCAAGGCCTGCCGATCAACTAGAAGTGTGGATCGAAAAAATTTCTAAAGAACTAGAAGAATATAAAGATGCAAATCCTGAAAAAAAAGTTGCTCCTTTTGCAGTAAATCAAATTTGTCACAGTTCAAATGATCGGCTGGAACATGATATGGAAGTTTGTGTCAAACACAAAGTACCAATAATCATTACTAGCTTGAGAGCACCAAAATTTGTGACCGATGCGGTGCACAGTTATGGTGGAGTAGTTATGCATGATGTCATCAATATTAGACATGCAAAAAAAGCCTTGTCAGAAGGTGCCGATGGATTAATTTTAGTGTGCGCTGGTGCTGGAGGACATGCTGGCACTTTAAGTCCTTTTGCTTTGGTTAGAGAAGTAAGAGAATTTTTTGATGGGCCCATTGCGCTTTCTGGAAGTATTTCAGAAGGCTCGTCAGTTTTATCAGCATTAGCTTTGGGAGCAGATTTTGCTTATGTTGGAACTAAATTTATTGCAACTGAAGAAGCTAATGCTTCTCCCGGTTACAAGCAAATGATTATTGATAGTACTGCAGATGATATTATGTATTCTGCTACTTTTACTGGGGTTCATGGTAATTATTTGCGACCAAGCGTAGAGGCTGCTGGACTCAATCCAGAGGAACATACTTCTGGAAGCAAAGAGGACATGAACTTCAGCACGTCTGCAATAGCAAAAAAAGACAATTCTTCAAAAGCCTGGAAAGATATCTGGGGATCTGGACAAGGAATCGGTTCAATTAAAAATGCTCCATCTGTTCAAAGTGCAGTGGATCAAATGGTTTCTGAATACGAAAATGCTAAATCTAGGCTGAATAATTTTTAATTATTTCTAGATAACAAAAACTGATCAAATTCCATATGCATAATAGATTTAGCTTGAGCAAAAGCCAATTCGTTTGCACTTTTTTTAATCATTTTTAACTGTAATCCTGGCATCTTTTTAAACTTACTAATCCATTTCTTCAAGCACTTATTTTTATCTTCTAAATCAAAGGTTTCATTTAAAAATCCTTTATTTTGCATTTCTAGAGCATTAAATTTTTCTCCGCTTAAAATTACGTGCTTTGCTTCTGAGAGACCTAAACAACTTATTGCAAGAGGTAGACCAAACCAGCTTAAGTTCATACCTAGCTCAATTTCCGGATAACCAATTAAGGAATTT
>CACPMT010000006.1 GCA_902635045.1 uncultured SAR86 cluster bacterium
TACAAAGGATCATAAAAAAGTTCACAACATTTTTCGTAATGAATCTATAAAAAATTATTTTAATGAGCTACAAAAAATTATTGATGAAAATAATTTGTCAACCGTAAATCTTAATAAACAAGATGAAATAGTTAGATATGCTGGTAGTATTTATTTTTTAAGCAAAAGTCTTAAAAATTAAAAGGAGAATTCTTATGAAAAATCTCTTTGTTGGAGTAGGTTGTGAACCTCAACAGGAGTTAGCATTTCAACTTCTTAAGTTTTCTATAGAGAAGTTTTTTGGTTCCGACGAATATAACTTAAATATTTTAGCTATTTATGATTTGGAAATAGACATTTCCATTGAAGAGTTTATATTTAAAAAACAGAAAACTCCTTTTTCATTTCAAAGATTTATCTTTGCAAATTGGTTTTTAGAAAAAAATGATGATCAAGATATTGGAATATACTTAGATTCTGATATGTTAGTCTTAGACAATTTAGAAAAATTGATTGAAGTCTTTAAGTCGCTTAATCAAGATATTGGAATTTGCGATACCAAACAATATTGGAAAAGAAAGCATCAACAAGCAGTAATGGTTTTTAACTCGAAAGGGGCTAAAGAGATATCACAAAAATTTCAAACCTATCTTTCTAACGATATCAATTACGAAAAATTAATGACAAAACCAAACTATAATAAATTTCTTCCATATTTTTGGAATTCTCAAGAAGAAGTCATGGAGGATACAAAGCTTATTCATTTTACGGATATGGATTTTCAACCCTGGTTAAGAAAAGACAATATTAACTCAGGTATATGGCTGTCTTATCTACGTGATTTTTTGAATAATGAGTCTTCAGTTGAAATTCTTAAAAGTGAAATAAAAAAACATAACGTTAGGCCTTCATTAGGTGAACTTATTCTTAATCCGCCTAACTTTCCAGTACAATCATTTTGGTGGGGCATGAAGGACATTTTTTTTGTTCCGCCACATAGGCTTAAGTTATTTAAAGGCAATCTAAGGGTTTACCTTTCACCTTTTTTAAATTTTTTAATATTTATTCAGAAAGTAATAAAGAATAATAAAATCAATAAGATTTAATTTAAATTGAATATTGTGCTTTCTATAAAAGTTTTATTTGAAAGATATATATTTCTTTTAAGTGCAACGATAACACCAAAATCAACTGAAAAAAAATCTGCTCTTTGGATTATAGATGAGAAGAATAGCCCTGGTGGATATCCTATCGAAAGCATAGTAAGAGAAGTGTCGAAAGATATGAATTTAGATATTGTTAAATTTGATACGAAGTTCAACTTAATAATTATTCTTTACAATTTCTTTTCAAACTTACCATTAATTCTCAAGTTGAGAAGTATAAATAAATTTACCGAAGCAGTTATAAAAAACCAGTTAAATAAAAATAAAAATGTAGAGTACATTATTACAGGCAGTTGTAATTCATTTGTTGCTTCAGTCATTCATAATAGTAATATATCGATAAAAATAATCGAAATTCAGCATGGACAAATTGATGAATCGTATCTACCGGTTAAAGCAGACATTTTTTTTTCCAGATCTCAACAAAGCTCAAACTTATTAAATAAACTTTATCCTAAAGCTGATATAAGAAAAATATCAAATGAATATGATATTCCAAAATACAATAAAAAGTTTTTATATAGTCAACACGATATTAAAGAAATTTATTTTTGGTCAAAAAATCCCAATGGTGGAATTTCATGGAAAGAACTTGTTAAATTAGAAAATGATGTGGTTAATTTATGTGACAAATTAGATGTTAATCTAATTTTTAAAGCTCATCCGAGAGATAATAAATTTAAATTTATAGTAAGACATTTGCTTTTTAATATAAAAAAAGACACGAAATTTTTAAGAATACTAAAGATATTTTTTGCAAACTCTTTCATAAATCAGACTATTAAAACAAATAAAAAAAGTAAGATTCTTCACATAAGTTGTTTTTCAACTTCTCTCATATCTGAACCAAAATCTGGAGATTACGTTCTTAATATTTGCAATGAAAGACCTCAGATAGTCTTCGAGGTATATTCATGGTTATCAAATATTAATATTGATAATTTGCAAGATTTTTCCTTTCCCCTGGAAGTAAATGAAATAAAGTGATGCTCAAGTATGAATTAACAGCAATATTGGTCTCCTTTAATAAACTTCCGTCAAAAGAAGACATTGAAAAAATTTTTAATGGAGGAATTAATAATATTTGTGTTGTTAATAACAATATCAACT
The DNA here is from genome assembly GCA_902635045.1 of uncultured SAR86 cluster bacterium. Taxonomy (GTDB): domain Bacteria; phylum Pseudomonadota; class Gammaproteobacteria; order Magnimaribacterales; family AG-339-G14; genus CASICS01. Next base: position 2,256 of record CACPMT010000006.1, read on the forward strand.
TTAGCGAAGAAAGTTTTTTAAGTTCTCATAACAACATTTATTTTCTTCAAAATAAAAATATAGGCGGCCTTGCAGGAGCTTATAACAAAGCTCTTGATTTTGTATATGAAAATATAAAAAGCTCAACTCACATAGTTTTTCTTGATGATGATTCTGACTTTATAGCACTAAAGAAATTTATTGATTCTCAACACACTCAGAAATTCCTTAACAATAATGAAAGAATGGTTATGAGTCCAAGATATATTGAGACAGCTACTCAAATGCTAGGAAGGTGCGTCGAATTAAGAAGGTTTTATTACAAAGTTTTTTTACCTACAAAAAAAAATTTAGTAAAAGTCTCATTTGTAATCAATTCTTTTTCGATATGGCCAATAAAAGTAATATCAGAGATAGGAGAATTTGATACTAGACTTGGTATAGATCATATTGATACTGATTTTTGTATGAGAGCAAAAGCTTTAAATATACCTATTTACATTAATAATGAGATTAAATTCAACCACACAATTGGAAAGAGAATTTTCTATAAATTTTTATGGCTAGACCTTCAGTCATCGGGGCATCACTACTTTAGAAAAGAAATAATAATTAGAAATACAAGAATTTTAATTTTTAGATACGGTTTTAAAGAAATAGGTTTTTTATTTTTATGCATAGTCAGGATATGTTATGAATATTTATCTGTCTTAGTTGCGGAAAAAAATAAGATTAAAAAAATATTTTTTATGACTAAAGGCCTTTTTACAAATTAGTATGTTCAAAAAAATCTCGGCGGGACCAACGCTTCTTTTGATACTAGTTCCTTATTTTTCGTTACTAATTATTTCAAGCTTAGGCAACATAGTTGTTACAAGAGATTTAGATGAGTATATCTTTCAGATTTCGATATTCGATTATTCATCTTTAATATTAGATTATGTAAGCTGGGCAATTCTGAATTTAATATTTGGGAATGCAATACTTAATCAAAATATCTTAAGGATTTTTGCTTTAACTTTATTTTTATTGACTTGTTTTATTATTTATCTGAGGTCAAAAAATGATAGATCTTTGTACTATTTTATTCTTTCGACTGGATTCTTATTACCCGTGTTACTACTATCACAAATAAGATTATTGATGGCAATTTGTTTATTCTCGATTGCTGTTTCAATAACAAGATCTAGATATTTTTCTATTTTTTTAGGATCGCTTTGCCATTTTTCATTTGTTTTAATGGTTTTTTTTCCTTCTGTTTTTTTAGTGGGAGTTTTATTAGAAATTATTACAAGTCTCTCTTTTAATATTTCAGGTTTAGACAGAATAGAAGCTTATTTTGAATTAGCAAAATCTTTAGAATTTGGAAAGACCCCAATATATTTTGGCTGGGAATTATTGTTTATATCTCTTATATATTTATACTCAAAAAATTACAGAACCTTTATTTACGCATTTGTTTCTCTTCTAGGGATTTTATATGTTCACAACGTTTTAGGCCTAAGTATCGATGCTTCAAGAAGACTTCTTGAATTAGGTGTATTTGCTTACGGCCCTTTTATGATTTTTGCGTTACCAAGATTAATTAATAATGAAGAAATAAAAATCCCTCCTAAATTTTTAACAGTGTTTATGTGGCTTTTAATGGCCATTCAAACATTTAAGCTTACCGAATTAGTAAAATTCAGTTAGTTACTTTTATGATTAGCGTTTCAATTGTAAGCCACAAGCAGTTCAATCAAGTTTTAAACACAATTAAATCTTTTGAATTAATAGAAAAAAATATCTTTTTTTATTTAATTACTATTAATGTAAGCGAAGAATATGAAGAACAAAAATTAAAAACTTTAGTTGGCGAAAACTTCAAGTTAATTATTAATAATTATCCCAAGGGATTTGGAGCAAACCATAATTTTGCATTCAATTACGTAAAAGATGAAGTCTTTATAATTTGCAATCCTGATATAAAAGTAAAAAAATTCAATGTTAATAAATTTAATATTAAATTTTCGGACCTTTCATTATACGCCCCTAATGTTATTGATGAAAAAACTGGGGAACTTTATTTTGATATAAGAGATTTTCCAAGCTTGAGAAATGTTTTATTAAGACAAATAAATAAAAGATTATTTAAGACTATCATGAAAAAAAATATTAATGAAGATTTAAAATATTCATGGTTCCCAGGATATTTTATGGTTATTTCTAAAGATTTATTTGATCAACTCAAAGGATTTGATGAAAAATATTTTATGTATTGTGAGGATGCAGATCTTTGCATAAGAGTTAAAAAAATTGGATACTCATTAAAAAAAGATAACGATATAGTAGTTTCACATGAGGGACAATTTTCAAGCAATAATAGTCTTAAGTATTCAATAATACATATAAAAAGTATTATCAGGATTAATTTTAAAAGGTACCTTAGAATATTTTAATAATGAAAAATATAATAAAAAAATATCTAAAGATAAGGAAATTTTGATAAGTATTTTAAAAAAATTAGGCTTCATCCTAAAAAATAAAAAAATATATCTTGTCGAGTCTCCTGAAGACCAAGATTTTGTAAAAGATACATTAGAAAAAGAAAAATACGTTGGCATAGACACAGAGTTCAATTGGAGAAATACTTATTTCCCTGAATTATCCTTATTACAAATATCTACCAGTTCAAAAATACTCTTAATTGACTGCTTAAAATGTAAAAATTTAGGATATTTAAATAAAATTTTAGAAGAAAAAACTAAGATAATTATTATGCATTCCTCAAGAAGCGATATTACGGTTTTAAATACAAATTTAAAAATTAAATTAAATAATTGCTTCGATATCCAGATTGCAGAAAAGTTTATCAATGGTGGCGAAATTAAAAGTTATGGCTTTATAGTTGCCAAGTACTTTGGCTATGAGTTGGATAAGTCAGAAACCAACTCTAATTGGTTAAAAAGACCTTTAACCGACAAACAGCTTGAGTATGCCGCTAATGATGTAAATTTTTTAATACCTATATATAAGAAGCAATTAAAAGACTTAAAAAGACTTAAAAAAGAAAAAGAAGCAATTACAGAGTTTAGGAAGGAGGCCCTGCTTGGTAACCAAGAACTTCATATTCCTAGATTAAAAAAACTAAAAAAAGCTTCCAAACAAGAAAGAGATATTTTTCTTTGGAGAGAAAAGCATGCCAGTAAAAAAAACTTACCTCCATCTTACATTTTCGAGGATAAATATTTAAAGACGATAACAAAAAAAATCCAAAATAAAAAAGAAAAACCTAATGAATTCTTAAAGTTCTTCAAAGATAATTCAGCGGCAAAGGATTTTTTAAAATTTATAGAATTATGATATTTTTTTGGTTTTTTTATTACTTTGTTTTAATTTTTATTTGTTATTGTTTATCAAAAATTATCAATAATAAATTTATAAAACTTTTTTTAATACCCATCATTTTTGGAATATTTGGGTCTTTTTGGTTCATAGAACCAGGAGGAAATGAAATAGCTCCAGTGATATCCATAATATTTCTTGAATCATCAATTATAGAATCAAACGGATTTAATCGATTGATGAGACCAATAATTAGTTTTACCTTTTTGTTAGAGTTAATTAGTTTGATTTATTATTTCTATACAAAAAAAACTTTTAAAAATTGATAATTTTAGAAGTTTTTTTTTCCGTATCTAATAATCCGATATTATTTTTGTCTTTCAAAATGCCTGCGCACTCACCCGGATTAAAAATTAAAGTATTTTTGATCAATTCTGACCTATATCTGTGAGTATGGCCATGAAGGATAAAATCAGCACTTAAAATCATCTTTTCGTTAATCAATTCAGGATGATGAATGATAATTATTTTTTTTTCACCAATCTCTATCTTGTGAGGTTCATCAAATAAATTGCAGTTAAATTTTTTTGCTTCTTTTAATAATTCTTTTTTTTCAAACTCATCATTATTTCCGAAAACACCTATTAAAGGCATATTTAATTTTGAAAATGCAGTTAGAGATTTTGGAAGCGTAATATCTCCTGTATGAATTACTAGAGAAGGATTTGCCTTATTAAACAAGTCACATATTTTTGAGATATTTTTTAAATTATTATGAGTATCTCCGGTAACTCCTATTAACAAAATTATTTAAGGTTTTTCAAGAATGTGAATGGCACAAGCTGTTCCGAGTCCTATGACATGAGTCATTCCTATCTTTGCTCCTTCAACCTGTCTCTTACCAGCTTCTCCTCTCAGATGAGAACAAACCTCATATATGTTAGCAATACCAGTTGCGCCAAGAGGATGACCTTTGGACAAAAGACCGCCAGAAACATTTACTGGGATTTTTCCTCCTAACTCAACGTGTCCTTCATCAATCATCATTCCTGCTTCACCATCTTTGCATAAGCCAAGATTTTCATAATGCAACATCTCAGCAGTTGCAAAACAATCATGCAATTCAACAAGGCTCACATCTTCAGCCCCAAGCCCAGCTTGTTCATAAGCATCTTTGGCAGCAATTCTTGTGCATGCATTGACATCAGGCATAACTAAATCTCTATCTGTGTAAGGATCGCTAGCTAGAGCGGATGCTCTAACTTTAATTGCACGTTGCATGCCAAGTTCTTTTGCTTTTTTTTCGGATACTAAAACTGCTGCTGCAGAACCGTCGACATTCACAGAACACATCAGTTTGGTATTTGGGTAAGAAATCATTTCAGCATTCATCACATCGTCCAGAGGAGTTTCAATTTGATACATAGCTTTAGGATTTAAAGTTGAGTGGTGATGATTTTTAACTGAAATTTTTGCAAATTGTTCAAAAGTTGTTCCGTACTTGCTAGAGTGTTCCATACCTGCTTCTGCAAAAACACAAGGCATAGTTCCAGAGCCAAGCAGTCCTTCTTTAGGAATTCCGTCGCCTCCGCCAGCACCACCCAAAAGGCCTTTCCCCATTTGCTCAACACCAACCGCTAGAACAACATCATACATACCAGCTTTAATTGACATCCAAGCTTCTCTAAAAGCTGTAGCACCAGTGGCACATGCATTAGCACAATTAACAACTGGAATCCCTGTTTGGCCAATTTCTTGAAGAATTCTTTGGCCGACCATGGCATTAGCCTGGCCAAGGTTCCCGCAGTACATTGCTTGCATGTCTTTAATAGTAAGCCCGGCGTCATCTAAGGCCATTAAGGCCGCTTCGGCACCAATATTTGGAACAGTTCGGTCTGGAAATCTTCCAAACTTGATCATATCTACTCCTAATACATATACATCACTCATAATTTTCTCCTTTTTAAATTAAAATCTATGCTGGTTCAAAAAAATAACTCATATAAGAATTTCCATCTTTATCTTTTCGACCTAAAGCGTCTCCATAAACAACTTTAACCTTCATTCCAAAATCGACATTTTCAGGATCGGGTTCAACATTTATAAGATTTCCTTTTACTGTTCCGCCATTATCTAAATCAACAAGAGCCGAAATATAAGGAACATCGATTCCTGGAAATGACCTATAAACAATTGAGTAAGAATACAAAGTACCTGTATTGCTTAATTTGACTTTAGAAATTTTATCTCTTGCAAAACATTTGGAACAAACAGTTCTTTCTCCTAAAAAAATTGCTCCACAAACATCACATTTATGACCTTCTAAATAAGGATCGCCTTTATCAGGAACAATTAAGTAATTTACTGCAGGTAACATAATTTTTATTTCACCCCAAAAAATATATGATTAAGCTATTATTGAAACAAATTTTTTTTACAATTTAAATATATTTATGAGTTTATTTGGTGGAATAATTGGCGGATTTGTAGGATTTACCTTATTGGGACCTATTGGCGCTTTAGTTGGAAGCGTGATTGGATCAAGAATGTCAGAAACCAGAACCCACAGAAGAAGCCCAAATAATTTCGATCATCAAGTAGCTTTTTTTGCTGCTCTTTTTGCATGCTTTGCAAAGATTTCTAAAGCTGATGGCGTAGTTAGCAAAGAAGAAGTGCATAAGATTGAAGAATTTATTTCTAAAAAATTTAACTTAGATAAAGAACAAAGAAATTTTGCTATAAATATTTTTCAAAAAGCTAAAGATGATAATGTTTCATTTGAGGCTTACGCAAAACAACTTCAATCTCTATTGAAACAAAGTCCTAACTCTTTATTAATATTTTATGAGCTATTATTTGAACTTGCTATGGCGGATGGTGAGCTGCATCCCGCTGAAGAAAAGATTCTTAAAAAAGTTCCTAATATTTTTAAATTACCAAATAGTTTATTCAAAGAATTGTATGAAAAATATGTCTCAAATATAAAGGACTACTATCAAATTTTAGGTGTTAACAGAAATATGAGTTTTCCAGAAATAAGAAAAGTTTATTTAAAGAAAAGGAAAGAATTTCATCCTGATATGTTGATTTCAAAAGGGTTGCCTGAGGAATTAATTGAAAAGGCTAAAAGTAAATTTATTGAAATTCAAGAAGCTTATGAGGAATTGGAAAAGAAACAAAAAAAATGATATTTTGAATTATGAACTTTTTTAAAACATTCAACGATAGACTTTTAAATTTAGGAATCTTTGATTTTTTAGTTTTGCTTTCTTTTCGCCTTTATCTGGCTTATGTTTTCTGGTTTGCAGGATATGGGAAAATTAATTGGAACAATGGGATACCTAATATTGATAGATTTGCTGGATTCTTGGGCCCTGGTGGTCAGGATAATTTGAATTTCATTTTGCCTCATTTTTTTGGTTGGCTAGCAGTTTTAGCTGAAGCTGGAGGAGCAATCCTTCTTTTGGTTGGCTTGTTTTCTAGATGGATTGCCATCCCACTTATTTTCACCATGTTGGTCGCTGCTTATTATCATTTGCCTAATGGTTGGAATGCTGATGCAAATGGCATAGAAATGTCCGTTACTTATATTTTGATGCTTTTAGTTATTTTAATTTTTGGTCCGGGGAAATACTTCTCTTTAGATTATTGGGTTTTAAAAAAATAAATTGATCATCGAAGAAAATATAAAAACCTTGCCTTTAGCAAAGGTCGCAGAAATTCTTAAAAAATCTGAAAAATTAAATTTAACAGATTGGAACGCTATGAATATTGCGACAGTGAACTCAAAGAATATACCGAGTTCAAGAATGGTTTTATTAAAAAAAATAAATGACGATGGTTTGGTTTTCTATACAAATTTTAATAGCAGAAAGGGACAAGATTTAGCGGAAAATAAGTTTATAGCAGTAAATTTTTGGTGGAGAGAGCTTCAAGAGCAAATAAGGATAGAAGGAAATGTAGAAAAACTCTCTGCGGAAAAATCCGATGAATATTTTAATTCTAGGCCTCTCAAATCAAGAGTTGCGGCAATAGTCTCGCAACAAAGCGAGAAAATTGATTCTTATGAAATATTGCAAAAAGAAATAGACGAATTGACTGAACAATTTGAGTTAAACAAAGAAAATCCTTCCAGACCTGAGCATTGTGGACTGTATTTGGTGAAACCAATTTCTATTGAACTTTGGAAAGAAGGAGATTTTAGGACTCATCAAAGGCAGAAATTCGTTAAAAAAGAAGATAAAAGTTGGGAAAGCTTCTTTTTATCTCCTTGAAGGTTAGGTTATAATGAATTAAGGCCGTTCGTATAGGCCATAAAAATGATTAATATAACTCTTCCCGATAACTCCATAAAATCTTTTGAAAATCCCATTTCTATAGAGGATTTATCTAAATCTATTGGCTCAGGATTAGCTAAAGCGACAGTAGCTGGAAAAGTTAATGGGAATTTAGTTGATGCAGTTGATTTGTTAGATACCGATTGTTCAGTTGAAATTATCAGAGATCAAGACCATGAAGGTATAGAAATTATCAGACACAGTTGTGCTCACTTATTTGGCCATGCTATAAAGCAGTTTTTCCCCAAGGCAAAAATGGCAATTGGCCCAATTATCGAAAATGGTTTTTATTACGATATTGATTTAGATCATTCACTTTCTCAAGAAGATTTAGAGAAGATTGAAAAAAGGATGAAAGATTTAGCGAAAACAAAATACAGAGTCATAAAAAAAGTTGTTCCAAAAAAAGAAGCAGTAAAAATTTTTAAACAAAGAGAAGAGCCTTACAAATTAGAAATATTAAAAGAGATCAAAGACGAAGAAACAGTTGGATTGTATTTTCACGAAGAATATATCGATATGTGTAGAGGACCACATGTGAATTCGATGGCTCATTTAAAGGCTTTTAAGTTAACTCACGTCGCAGGAGCTTACTGGAGAGGAGATTCAAAAAATAAGATGTTGCAAAGAATTTATGGAACGGCTTGGAATAGCGAAAAAGAGTTAAAAAAATACTTAAATAATATTGCAGAAGCTTCGAAAAGAGATCACAGAAAATTAGGTCAAAAATATGATCTTTTCCATTTTCAAGAGGAAGCACCAGGAATGGTGTTTTGGCATCCTAAAGGTTGGACAATTTTTAGAATTCTTGAAGATTACATAAGAGATAAGCAAATAAAGGCTGGCTATCAGGAAATAAAAACTCCACAAGTGGTAGATAGAAAGCTTTGGGAAAAATCAGGGCACTGGGACAAATATCGAGAAAATATGTACATCACAGAAATTGATGAAGAGCATGCTAATGAAAAAAGAGTCAATGCTTTAAAGCCAATGAATTGCCCATGTCACGTGCAAGTTTATAATCAGGGAATTAAATCTTATAGAGATCTGCCAATCAGGTTGGCAGAATTTGGCTCGTGCCATCGTTATGAAGCTTCAGGGACACTGCATGGTTTGATGAGAGTGAGACAAATGACTCAAGATGATGGTCATATATTTTGTACGGAAGACCAAATTGAAGAAGAAGCTAAAAATTTTATTAACCTTTTATCTGAAATCTATAGTGATTTGGGCTTTAAAAAATATGATATAAAATTATCCACTCGTCCAAAAGTAAGGGTAGGATCCGATAAAGTTTGGGATAAGGCAGAATCAGCTTTAGAAAATGCGATAAAAAAACTAAGCCTTCCTTACAAAATTTCCGAAGGGGACGGAGCATTTTATGGCCCTAAATTAGATTTTGTTTTAACTGATGCGCTAGATAGAGAATGGCAGTGCGGAACTTTTCAAGCCGACTTCAATTTACCAGAAAGATTAGAAGCTAATTTTGTTGGCGAAGATGGAGAGAGGCATCGCCCAGTAATGATGCATAGAGCAATTTTAGGATCTTTCGAAAGGTTTATTGGAATTCTTATTGAAGAATCTGATGGAAATTTCCCTTTATGGTTATCTCCTATTCAGGTTGTCATTATGAACATTTCTGATAAACATGCCAAAAATACCAAAGAAATTGCCAAAAAACTTAAATCTAAGGGTTTTAGAGTTAAATTAGACTTGAGGAATGAGAAAATCACTTATAAAATCCGCGATCACTCCATGCAAAGAATCCCTTTTCAGTTGGTTGTGGGCGACAAAGAGATAGAGAACAATACTGTTTCTGTAAGGGCACGAAAAGGCGAAGATTTGGGGAGTTTAACTCTAGAAGATTTTACGAAACTTTTAGATAAGAATATTAAATCAAAGGAGGTTTGATTGAACGTTACTGTGTGGACTTTAGTCTAATTTATGGCTCAACCAAGAAAAGCTTACGAAAAGAAGAATAAGCATCAAATAAACCAATTTATTGCAGCAACTCAAGTAAGACTAATCTCAGAAGATGGTCAACAGCTTGGAATTGTGGAAATTAATGATGCTCTTGATCAAGCTAAAGCTGCAAATTTAGATTTAGTTCAAATGAATGATGATCCCAAAACACCTGTTTGTAAATTAATGGACTATGGAAAACATTTATTTGATCAAAAAAAACAGAAAGCAGCTTCAAAGAAAAAAACTAAAAAGACACAACTTAAAGAAATTAAATTTCGACCAGGGACTGACGAAAATGATTACCAGATTAAAATGAGAAATATCATTAAATTTCTTAAAGAGGGTGATAAAACAAAAATTACTATGAGATTTAGAGGAAGAGAATTAGCTCATAAAGAAATAGGTTTAAACCTTCTGAAGAGGGTAGAATCTGATCTCAGCGAAATTGCTGGCGTTGAACAAGAGCCAATTTCTGAAGGAAGACAGTTGGTAATGCTATTAAGCCCATTAAAAAAGAAGAATTAATATGCCAAAAATAAAAGTACATAGCGGAGCCGCAAAAAGATTCAAAAAAACTGGATCTGGATTAAAAAGAAAACATGCTAATAAAAGGCATATTTTGACAAAGATGACAACGAAATCTAAACGTCAGTTAAGAGGCACCACTTCACTAGCTGCTGGCGATGAAAAATTAGTAAAAAGAATGTTTAAGGAGAAGTCTTAAGATGTCTAGAGTAAAAAGAGGAGTTACGGCTAAAGCCCGCCATAAAAAAACTCTCAAATTAGCGAAAGGTTATAGAGGAGCAAGAAGTAGAACTTTTAAAGTAGCTAAACAAGCTGTCACTAGAGCTGGACAATATGCATACAGAGACAGAAGAGTTAAGAAGAGAAATTTCCGCGCTCTTTGGATTGTAAGAATTAATGCTGCGGTTAGAGCAAACGGTCTTTCATATAGTGTTTTTATGAATGCATTAAAAAAAGCAAATATTGAGTTAGACCGAAAAGCGTTAGCAGATATGGCAGCAGAAGATGAGAAAGGATTTGCGGATTTGGTCGCATTAGTTAAAGAAAATGCAGCATAATATATGCTATGGATCTGCAACAGCTTAAGAAGCAACTCTCTAAAGACTTAAACAAAGCATCAAACTCTAAAGACCTTCAAGACCTAAAGATCAAGTATTTGGGCAAGAAAGGAAAAATTTCTCTACTATCCAAAGATTTGGGTAAGCTTTCGCAATCTGAGAGACCGCAAGCAGGAAAAGCAATCAATCTTCTTAAGACTTTTTTTGAAGAACAAAGTCAAATTCTTAGTAAAGAAATTGAACAACAAGAGATCAATGCAATTTTAGAAAAAGAATCAATTGATATAACTTTACCAGTCGATTCTGAAAAACTTGGAAACTTGCACCCAATTACAAAAACCATTGATAAAATTTGCCAATATTTTATTTCTCGAGGTTATTCCATAGAAGACGGTCCCGAAATAGAATCTGAATATTTTAATTTTGATGCACTAAACATTCCTAAAGATCATCCAGCAAGGGATATGCATGATACATTTTATGTCGATGCAGAAACGCTTTTAAGGACACATACCTCTCCAGTGCAAATAAGGTCAATTCTTAAAAGTAAAGTCCCATTAAAAATTATCTGTCCTGGAAAAGTTTATCGAAGTGATGCTGATCAGACTCATACGCCAATGTTTCATCAAATCGAAGGATTATTAATAGACGAAGAAGTAAATTTTGGAAATTTAAAACATGAGTTAACGGAATTTTTAAATTATTTTTTCGGTAAAAAGCTTAAAGTTAGATTTAGACCATCTTATTTTCCTTTTACAGAACCCTCTGCGGAAGTAGATATTATGGATAAAAAAGGATGGTTAGAAATTATGGGTTGTGGCATGGTGCATCCAAATGTTCTAAAAGAAGCGGGCGTTGATCCAAAAAAGTACTCGGGTTTTGCTTTTGGCTTAGGAATTGAAAGAATGACTAAACTTGATTATCAAATGGATGACATGCGATTGCTTTTTGAGAATGATTTAAGGTTAATTTCTCAATCGTAAAATGAAGATTTTAAAATCTCACTTAGAAGAAAAACTAGGCAGAAAGAAAAGCGTAGATAAATTGAGTAATCAATTGACAATGCTAGGCCTTGAAGTTGACTCTATCGCTAAACTGAAAAGTGATTTCTGTATTGATATCGATCTTACCCCAAACCGTGGCGATTGTTTTAGCGCGCTTGGTGTAGCCAGAGAGATTGCTGCTGCAGATCAAACTTCCTTAAAAAAAGAAAATTATTCAGTAAAAAAGTATGGAAATTCTAAAACTAAGGTTCTAGTTGAGGCTAAAGAAGCATGTCCTAAATATAGTTATTTAGAGATATCTAATTTGTCTTTAACAAATTCGAAAGGTAAAGCTCAAGAGCTGCCTCAGAAAATTAATTCTCGTCTTGAAGCAGCAGGAATTAATTTGATTAACCCAGTAGTAGATATTCTTAATTACGTAATGCTCGATACGGGACAGCCAATGCATGCTTTTGATAAAAATAAAATTTCAGGAGATATTAAAGTTAGATTTGCCAAAAATAATGAAAAGATAAAGCTTTTAGATGACCAAAAAATTTCTTTATCAAGAGATTGCCTCTTAATTAGTGATTTAAATGGGCCAATTGCTTTTGCTGGCATCATGGGAAGCAAAGACTCCTCAGTGGAAATGAATACTTCCGCAGTCGTTTTGGAATCGGCTTTCTTTGCTCCAAAATTTGTCAGGGGTAAGGCCAGAAAATTTGGCATTCAAACCGATGCTTCGCAAAGATTTGAAAGAGGGGTGGATTTCAATTTACAACTTAAAGCCTTAGAGATGGCGAGTTCGTTGATAATTAAATATTTAGGCGGAAGTTCTACCAAAGCAAAAGAAATAATTTCAAATAATTATCTTCCAAAGCAAAAAAAAATTAGCCTTTCAGTTAATTTTTTGAATGAGAGGTTAGGAACTCAGTTACCAAGTAAAAAAATTAAGAAATTTTTACAACACCTTGATATTAAAATTCTTTCTGCTCAACCTAATTTGATAAAAATCTTAACTCCTAGTCACAGATTTGATTTGGAAATACAGGAAGATCTTGTCGAAGAAGTAGCAAGATTGATAGGGTATGACAACTTACCGATTAGAAAATTAAAAACTACTGAGCAAAATTTTTCAAAAACTGACTATTCAAAGGTATTGGATCTCAAGAAATTTCTCACCAATAATAATTTTCAAGAAGTAATTAATTATTCTTTTGTCGATGATGACTTACAAAATAAATTAGAGCTCTCAAATGGAATGATTAAGATTCAAAATCCTATAACAGAGAATTTAAACTCCATGCGAACCAGTTTATTTCCAGGGTTAATTGCCAATCTAATTTCAAACACGAAGAGAGGAAACGATTACTTGAAAATATATGAAGAAGGGAAAGTTTTTTCTAAAATTAAATCAATCAAGGAATCTAATCATCTAGCTGGAATAATTTTTGATCAAGAGAAAAAAAGCTGGAACCGTTCTGGCGCATTTGATTTCTACTCTCTCAAAGAGCTTGCTTTAAATATTGCTAATTTTTCCAATGTCACAGATGTTTCATTAAAAAAATCTGATTTACACTTATTGCATCCTAAGATATCTGCCGACATCTTTAAAGCTAAGAAGAAAATTGGGAGTTTTGGAAGAGTTCATCCGCTTATTCTAAAAAAAATAAATTTTAAAAAGCCTTTTTTTTACTTTGAATTTCAAACAAATGAATTGTTTAACTCAATAAATACAAAATTAATAGAGCCTTCTAAGTTTCCTTCCATACAAAGAGATTTAGCTTTTATTGTTTCTGAAAGAATAGATTATATAGAGTTATTTAAAGAAATTTCGAAACACGCTGGAAAAGATTTGATAGATGTAAAATTATTTGATTTATTTAAAGGAGGAGATCTGCAGAAAAATCAAAAAAGTCTTGCTTTCAGACTTACATGGCAATCAGTCAAAGGTACGCTGGAAGATAGTTATATTGATTCAGTAATCGATAAAATAGTTAAGAACTCAAAAAGCAAATTTGGAGCAAAGTTAAGAAGTTAAAATGTCTTTAACCAAAGCAAAATTAGCAGATTATTTACACAAAAAAATGGGTTTTCCAAAGAAAGACTGTTTGCAGATAGTTGAGACTTTTTTCGAAGAAATTATATTGGCTTTGGAGAAAGGGGAGGAGGTCAAGTTACCTGGGCTAGGAAATTTTTCGGTTGTTCATAAGAAAAGTAGACCAGGAAGAAATCCTCGGACTGGAAAAGCACATACTATTTCTGAAAGAAATATTGTCAGCTTTAAAGCAGGAAGAAAGTTAAGAAAAAGTCTGTAGTTTATGGATTTTGATTTAAGCGAGATACCAAATAAAAAATATTTTTCTATTCAAGAAGTTTCAAAAATTTTAGATATTGAAACGCACACTATTAGATATTGGGAAAAAGAATTTGAAAATTCTTTTTCAATAAAAAGAATTGGTAATAGACGAATGTTTCAACAAAAAGATATTATTAATTTAGTGAAAGTTAAAAATTTACTTAAGCAAGAAAAAATGACAATCAAAGGCGCTCAAGAAAGGTTAAAAAATGACAAAAAAATAGATTCTTTAGATTTTAAAATTATCAAGGAATTAAAAGAAATTTTAAAAATACTTTAATTAAAAGGGAGAGAGAAAATGAGAAGAATAATAACTGGACACAATGCGGAGGGAAAATCCGTCATTACTATCGACGGTCCGCCAGCAAGATCATTGAGCGAAAATGAAGGCGGGTTGTATGAGCTTTGGAACACGGATGGTAATGAAATAAATACTTTGGATGACATTGATCGAGCCGATAGTGAGGTTTTGCTTTCCCCGCCAGTTGGAGGGACCAAATTCAGATACTTCCAAATAAATCCAACTCCAGAAGGTGTACCAGCAGATTTAATAGAAGCAGCAACTGCTGCAGTTTTTGAAAAAATGGGCGCTGCTCATCACAGAGTAGATACAACTAGACATCCTGCTATGCACAAAACAAAAACGATTGACTATATTATTTTGTTAAAAGGTGATGTAACTTTGCTTTTAGATGAAGAAGAAGTTGACTTAAAGCCTTTTGACGTCGTGGTGCAAAGGGGCACTAATCATGCTTGGGTTAATAATGGTTCTGAAACAGCTTTATTCATAGCAGTTTTAATTGATAGTGATTTAAAAGAATAAAAATGTCAGAAGATGATAACTCTAAATTAGCTGAACTTAATCGTCGACTGAATAAAACTTTAGACGACGAACGTGATGCAGCTAGAAAAAAACGCCACGATAAAGGCTACAGGACCGCAAGAGAAAATTTAGAAGACTTAGTAGATTCTGATTCTTTTAATGAATATGGCCAGCTGGCTGTTGCTGCCCAAAGAAGTCGCAGAGATTACGAAGAGTTACAAACTGAGACTGCAGCCGATGGTATCATTACAGGTCTCTGCAATATAAACAAAGAAGAAGTGGGCGAAGCCTCTTCTCAGGCAGTAGTGATAATTAATGATTTTTCAGTACTAGCTGGAACACAAGGCTTTTTCCATCATAAAAAACTTGATCGCATGTGTGAGTTAGCAGAAAAATCAAAACTACCTGTGGTTATGTATGCAGAAGGCGGTGGCGGCAGACCAGCTGATACTGATGTTTCGACTCAAATCGCTGGCTTAAATATTACCTCTTTTACAAGTTGGGCAAAGCTAACCGGACATTCTCTAAAAATTGCCGTCAATAATGGCTATTGTTTTGCCGGAAATGCAGCACTTTATGGCGCTGCAGATTTTTGTATCTCGACTAAAAATTCTTGGATTGGTATGGCCGGTCCAGCTATGATTGAAGGCGGCGGTCTTGGTACTTTCGATCCAAAAGAAATTGGGCCCGCGGAGATGCATTATCAAAACGGTCACTTAGATTATTTAACTGAAGACGAAGCTGAAGCTACAGCAATTACTAAAAAACTATTGTCTTACTTTCAAGGCGCAAAGAAAGACTGGGAAGAAAAAGATCAAACTTCATTACGAACTATGATCCCAGAGGACCGCAGAAAAGGTTTTCCGGTGAGAGATATCCTTAATACGATTGCAGACGAAGGCTCTTTTTTAGAAATGAAAAAAATCTTTGGCCGCAGCGTTATTACCGGTTTTATGAGGATCGAAGGAAGATCTTTTGCTGTCTTAGCTAATGATTGTCAGCAGTTGGGCGGAGCAATAGATTCTTCAGCAGCGGATAAGGCTGCTAACTTTATTGAAATTTGCAGTGCCCATGGCTTACCTATGATTTCTTTTGTCGATACGCCTGGTTTTATGGTTGGCCCAGACAGCGAGAAAGAGGGCGCCTTTAGAAGAATGGGAGAATTATTTAAGCATGGGGCCAGAATAAAAACTCCTTTAGTAGGAATTATTTTAAGGAGAGGCTATGGCTTGGGAGCCATGGCGATGATGGGCGGTAGTTTTGTTGATCCTATTTATTCTGCTTCTTGGCCAAATGGCGAATTTGGCGGTATGGGTTTAGAGGGTTATGTAAAACTCGGTTTTAAAAAAGAATTGGAAGCTGAAGAAACGGAAGAAAAGAAAAAAGCACTTTTCGATAAGTTAGTAGCTCGCATGTATGAAGTTGGTAAAGCCACGGAGGCAGCGGCACATTTGGAAATGGATGCTGTCATTGATCCGGCGTCTACTAGAGAAACTATTCTTAAAGCTTTTAAATCGTTCGGGGCGTAGCGCAGCCTGGTAGCGCACTTGACTGGGGGTCAAGTGGTCGCAGGTTCAAATCCTGCCGTCCCGACCAATTAACCGACAGCAACCACACCTTCTTTAATTAGCCTCTTTTTGTCTTCATCACTATATTCAATGGATGAAAGAATCTCCAGAGTATGTTCACCTAATTTGGGAGCAGGCCTTGAGATTTCACTGGGAGTTTCGCTAAACCGAGCTGCAGGTTTTGCTTGTCTGACCTCGCCAAAGCCTTCGTAGTTAGTACGCAATATAGAATCGTTAGACATAATCTGTTCATTGCCTAAGAGCTCCATGCGATCAAGTAGGGGCGCACTTGGCACGCCTTCTTTTTGCAAACGGGCAAGGATTTCATCCCCATTCCATTTTGAAATTTCTTCTCCAGTAATTTCTTTTCTCACTTGAGCATTTGAGACTCGGCCAGAAGGGGTTGCAAACCTTTCATCACTTATTAAATCTTCTCTATTTAGTGCTTTGCACATACCTTCCCACTCAGCATCCGATACCGCGCCAGCAGTGATATATCTGTCTTTAGCTTTGTATATTAAATCTTGCGTACCTTGAAGCTTTCTTACGTCTATTTCGTTTTCAGCATAAACAATACCCGCCATGCCTTCAGGCCAAAAGAAAGACAACATACTATCGAGCATTGATAATTCTATGTGTTGCCCTTTGCCATTTTTTTCTCGGGCATATAAAGCCGAAGATACAGCTTGAGCTGAGGTAAGGGCGGTTACTTTGTCAGCAATGATAATTCGAAACATCTTTGGAGTTTGGGTTTCTCTATCGGCTTGTATGTCAGTTGCGCCAGACAAGGCTTGAATGATAGGGTCATATACTCTGGAGTTGGCATAAGGTCCTTTGTTACCAAAACCACTAATAGAAACATAAATTATTTTTTTATTTATTTCTCTAATGGTTTTTTCTCCTATGCCCATGCGATCCACAGCACCAGGACGGAAATTTTGCATAAAGACATCTGCCTCCGCAGCTAACTTGAACAATATCTCTTTACCTTCTTCAGATTTGAGATTTAAGGCAATCGATTTTTTGCCCCGATTGCAAGAAAAGAAAACTGGGTTTATACCATTGTGAGGTGCCGCCATGTGACGTACTAACTCACCAGTTATTGGCTCCACTTTGATGACTTCAGCTCCCTGATCCGCAAGCATCATAGCGCCAACAGGCCCAGACACCATGCCAGTAAGATCTAATACTTTTACTCCATTTAATGGTCCCATCTTATTTAACTTAGAAAATTTATTTCCATTGCTTTTTTAAAAGCTTTCCTTTTTGAAATTGTATCTTTATAAATTGTAATATTTTTTGGTAAGTTAAATTCATAATAGACTGCCCAATCTAAGCAGGACATTAAAAATATATCAGCCAAACCAAATCCTTGATCTAAAATAGAGTCTTTTTTTTCTAGGTAAGGATCAATAACTCGAAACTGACGTTCTAAATACTCCCTACAGGATTTTACAACATTTGGCGCTGCCCCATAAATATCAGTCAAATCATAATGACGTCTCATGACGTAAAGGCAAGTTTCATCAAGCTCACCATAAACAAAACTGCACCATTCATCTTCTCTAGCCAAATCTTTAGGTGTTTGAGGGATGAATAAATTTTTAGAAGGAAAGGTGTTTTGTAAATACTTACACATAGCAAGACTTTCTGAGAGCTTAAAGTCACCATGCTCCAAGAAAGGAATCTTTTGTTTTGGATTAAGTTTTGTGTATTCCTCAGATAAAGTTTCACCGGTCCTTGGACCAATTGGTAGAAGCTCATAATCAATTTCAAGTTCTTCTGCCATCCATATAGGACGCAGACTTCTTGCAGTTTTTGCACCCCAAATTTTTACCGTATCAGTATTAGACGACATGAATTGATTTTAGTTAAATTTGAGCAAAAAAAAAGGGGCCTTTCGGCCCCTTTCTTTAACCTAGAAGTTTGCTTTTCGAAGTGAAATTTATTTTTCTAGGTTTTTGATCTTCCGGAATGACTCTTTCCAGTCCAATGTAGAGCATTCCATTATTTAAAGCAGCACCTTTGATGATCATATCATCAGAAAGAACGAATTTCTTTACAAAATTCCTAGCTGCCAGTCCTTGATGAACAATGCCTTCACTGGCATCTTTGTCTTTAGACCCTGTAACAGTAAGGTTTTCTCCAGCAGCTTCTATATCAAGCTCACTTTCTTCGAATCCAGCTACCGCAAGTTCTATTGTATATTGTTCATCATTAACCTTTCTTATATTGTAAGGCGGATAATTAGATGTTTGTTTGGAATTTGCTAACAGTGACAGAGTGTCAAAAGTTCTGTCAAATCCCACCGTTAGAGGGGAAATATCCCTCCATAAAAGTTCAAATGTATTATTTACCATTTTTATACTCCTATATTTAGCAAGTTAAAATTACGTGAACCCTTAATCAGGCATCCACAATAAAAATATGGTTGCTTTTATTTAAATTTCAAGTCTAAGAGAAGAATTTAATAACTAGATTTGTGGCATAAATTTTATGATAATTGATTTTATGGGAGAGAAAGATAAACCAGTTGACCAGGTGCATTGGCTAACTGCGGCAAGCGAAAAAGTTTTGCTTGCGATAATAGGAATTGCGACATGTATTGCCGCTTTGCAACATCTCTATCAGATGTATTTGGTAAGAGAAATTGTTTTAGCGGATCTTTTCATGCTTTTTATTTTTACTGAGATTCTAGCGATGGTTGCTGCATTTTATAGCTCTAAAAGAATTCCAGTGACTTTGCCGATCATTATTGCCATAACAGCTCTTTGCAGATTAATTGTCATGCAAAATAAAGATATGGATGCATTGATCATTATTGCAGAAGCAAGTGCAGTTGTTATTCTCGCAGGTGCAGCTTATATAATGAGCTTAAAAGATAAATTGAGTTTGGAAAAATTAAAAGAACAAAGGGATTAGTTTTTTTATTAAAAATTTATTTTTTTTCAACTTGAAAAATAAATTGATTATTTTCTTCTTTGAAAGAAATTAATTTATGATCCAGAAACTCACAGAATTTTTCTACATCTTTTTTTGTAGCTGGGTCAGTTGCTACTAATTCAATTATTTCGCCTGAACTGGATTCGTGAATAGCTTTATGAAGAAGCATAATTGGTTCAGGACAAATAAGGCCAACAGCATCAATCTTCATTTTTGTAATATCTTAAACGTTCAATATCTTCTTCATTCGTCTCTTCTCCATATTGAATTTCAATGATATGACACGGCTGATCGAATGGGTTAAAAATTTGATGCCAGGATTCTTTTTGAACATGAAAAGTATCCTCAGTATTTAGAGATATTTCTTCGTAATTTTCGGGATCTTTTTTGCTGTAATTAACAGAACACTTCCCTTTGCTGATAAACCAAATTTCGTTTCTTAAAAAATGTCTTTGGAAGCTCATACCTTTGCCGGGTGCAATGATCAATTCCTTGAGTTTAAGAAAATTATTTGAAAATAATTGATAAAACTCTCCCCATACTCTTTCTTCCTTATCATATTGAAAATTTTTTAAGATCCAACTCGATGAATTTTTTTTGTCCTCGCCACCAACACCAAACTCGAAATTGATACCTTTAATTTGCATCTCGGGAATGTTTTCTTTTGTTCTATCTCCACCGTTGCAAAATATAATTTCGTCATTTGGGTAAGATTCTTTAATCTTTATTAGTGCATGTGAAGCGCTTCCAAACTCATCATCTTCAAAATCTATCACTTCATCAACCATCGCAAGGTTTTTTATGATGATACTTCGCTCTTCAAAAGGCATAAAAAATTTACCTTTTTTGTTGATAAGCCACTTATCACTATTCAAGGCAACAATAAGTTTGTCGCCAAGTTCTTTTGCAGAATTGAAGTAGACTATGTGCCCAGAATGAACTGGGTCAAAACCTCCGCTTACAACAACTATTTTCATAAAAATATTTTAATTTAATTCAACTTAAAAAATTTTAAAATTTTTATCTTGGATAGCTCTTTTCGTAGTCTTATCTAACCTGAACAAAACCAAAATAGAAGCTAAAATTACCCCACAACACATTCCAATCCACATGCCATAAGCTCCTAAAGCTGGAAGGACAAAATCTGTTAAACCTAAAGAATAACCGATAGGGAGGCCAAAACACCAAAAAGCTATGATCATGATATACATTGGAGCATAAGTGTCTTTGTAACCTCTTAAAGCACCTTGGCCTGTAAAGCTTATTCCATCGGACAACTGCATAAAAGCCGCAACAAACAATAAAGAACTTGATAGGGCGATTACCGAAGGATCAGCATTGAACCATGATGCGAATTTATCTCCAAAAAATATCAAACCCAAGAAATTGAAAGAAGCCAATGAAACCGCGGTTACAATTGCAAAAAATGATGAATATCGAGCAGCAACAAATTCTTTTGCTCCAAGAAGGTTTCCGGTTCTAACAGCGGCCGCTAGACCAACGGACAAAGGTAACATGAAGGTAACTGTAGTTACTTGCATAGCAATTGCATGTGAGGCAATTGTTTCTTCACCAAGATTACTAAGTAAAAGACCAGAGCCACTGAAAAGACCAAATTCAACAAAAATACAAGCTCCGATTGGAAATCCTAATTTAAAAATTTCAGAAATCTTTTCAAAATTTGGTTTTTCATATTCTGAAAATAAATTCGCAGACTGATAATATTTTGATAAATAAATATAGATAACTAAAGCTATTAAAGCTCCCCAAGATGAAATAGCAAAAGAAACCCCACAGCCTGCTCCACCGAGTTCAGGCAGTCCAAATTTACCAAATATAAATCCATAATTTAACAAGGCATTTGAGACAACCATTCCCAGATTAATTATTGTTATTGGAATTGGTCTCGTTATACCTTCACTGAAGGATTTTAGAGGTTGAAATAAAAACAATGCTGGAGTTCCTATCATTAGTCCATTTAGGTAACTTTTAGTGATTTTTTGAACGTTATCTGGAGTCCCAAAAAAATCGAGTACTTGCCCAGCATAAGATAAATATATTGTTACAAGAATTATAAGAGGAACGCAGAGCCAAAAAGCTTGTTTTAACAATGGCCCAATTTCATGATTTTTTTTGGCCCCATAGAATTGAGCTACAAAGGCAGTAACAATGAATAAACTTCCACCCAATCCAAAAAAAACTGGCCAAAAAAGCATATTGCCTGTTGCGACCGCCGCTTGATCTAACGTGCTGTAACTTCCTGTCATTAAAGCCGCGATAACTCCAGTGGCATGCGAGGCAAGTTGGGAAAAATAAATGGGTATAGCTAAACTCGCAAAAGTTTTTAGTTCAAAACTCATTTTTTTTGAGCCTTGGTTAATTATTCTGGGAAGCTTATCTTCGATCTCGTTCATAAAGGTAGGGTATGATACTACTTGAAACTGACTTGGAGATAAAAAATTAGAAGAGATAATCGCCCTTTTTGGTTAAAACGCATTCATTGGTGGTTTGATCAAAGATATATTAAAAACGTTTTGAGACCTCAATTTGAGAATTTAGGTGTTGGGCCTCTGGTATTAGGCGTTAAGTATTTGCATATAAATGGCGAAGGAATCTCAGTCGGTGACTTTGCAACCTTTATTTCTGCTCCAGACTCGCACATTCATTTAACCACTTGGAACGCAGATAAGCATAATGGAAAAATAGAAATTGGAGATTATTGTTTATTCAGTCCTGGAGTAAGAGTTTCAGCTGCAACAAAAGTAAAAATTGGAAATTCTTGTATGTTTGCTAATAGCGCTTATATATCTGACTCGGATTGGCATGGAATATACGACCGAGCACTTCCTGTAGGTCAGTCAAAAGAAGTTGTACTGGAGGATAATGTTTGGATTGGTGATGGAGCAATAGTGAGCAAGGGCGTGACTATTGGAAAAAATTCAATCGTAGGCGCTAGAACAGTAGTAATAAAAGATGTGCCGGCAAATGCAGTAGTAGCAGGAAATCCTGCAAAAATAGTTAAAGAATTAGACTCTGAAGAAAAAATTGTTTCAAGAGCAGACATGTTTTCAAGTCCAAAAGAATTAGATGATCTTTACCTGGAAATTGATCGAATTAGTTTGAAAAAAAACACTCTAATTAGATGGATAAAAAGTAAATTTTATCCAAGCTCTGACCAATGATTGAGATAGTTGCTGACAAAGATATTCCATATTTAAAAGAAGTTTTTGAAAACTCAAAAACCTTCCGTTTAAAAACTTTACCCTTCGATGAAATAAATAAAAAAACTTTAAAAAACTCACAAGCTTTGCTTTCTAGATCTGCAACAATTTTAAATGATGAGCTAATTAACGGCACAGATATTAAATTTATTTTTTCTCTAACTTCCGGAGAGGATCACGTAGATTATGACTTTTTATCATCTAAAGAAATTTTTATAAAAACTGCTAAAGGTGCCAATGCACAAGCTGTTCTAGAATACACATTAGACGCACTGAGCTTTTCTTCAGAAAAAAAAGTTGGATTGATTGGAGAAGGACATATTGGAAGTAAATTAAAAAAAGTACTCTCTTTTTTTAATTACGAAACTATAACCTTTGATCCATATAAGTTTGAAAATAGTATTGATCAAAAGGATGCTGCATTAAGATGTCCAATCATAAGTGTTAATGCGTCTTACTCAAAAAAAGGTGATTATCCATCACACAACCTAATTTCGAAATTAAATCCTGAACAAATGTTGATAAATACTTCTAGAGGAGAAGTTGTCGATTACAAGGCAATTATGAAAAATTCCAATGCAAAACTTATTTGCGATGTGTGGAATAAAGAACCAAATTTAAATGTGGATGATATCGGGGATACTTTTATAGGAACTCCTCATATTGCTGGAAATACTTTAAATTCTAAAACCGAGGCTCTTAATTTAGCAATTGACTCACTGAAAAAGTTTTTCGAAAAAAATGATTTAAATTATTTAAAACCAATAAATAAAACACTTAATTTAGATAAGTTTATAGAAAAAGATGAAATTAAAAAGGGTGAAATTCCATTTAAATTTATTAAAAGTTTTATCGATATCAAAAGCATAAGCGACTCTTTCAAAAAAGATTTAAATTTGTTTAGTGGAAAGGATTCATTTTCCAACTTTTTTCAAGCAGTCAGAAAAAAAAATGAAAGAATGGGCTTTGGAGACTATCTCCTGTCTTCAAAATTGTTAAACGATGAAAAAAAAGAATTACTAACTTTATTAGGATTCAAGATTCACGAAGAATAAATCTTTATAATAAAAAGATGAAAGACCTAAAAGACAAAATATCTGACAAAGCTTATTATGTAACTCAAGAACAAGGCACTGAACCTGCTTTTACTGGAGAATTATTAGATGTAAAAGATGATGGTGTTTTTAAATGCGTTTGTTGTGGAAATCCTCTCTTTGTTACTAAAACCAAATATGAGTCTGGTACGGGGTGGCCAAGCTTTTGGCAACCAATAAATGAGAATGCTGTTAAAAATATTGAAGATAGGAGTCATGGAATGATAAGAGTTGAGGTGCAATGCGGAAATTGTAGTGCTCATTTAGGACACGTTTTCCCAGATGGCCCTCAGCCAACAGGATTGAGATATTGTATGAATTCTGTTGCTATGACTTTTGAGCCTGATGAGTAAGATTTGGCAATCTTCAGCTTGGTTCTCTTTTTTCACTCTAGTTTCAAGAATATTCGGTTATTTAAGAGACGTTATTTTTACTTCCATATTGGGAGCTAGTACTGCACACGACATTTACGTTGTTATTCTTAGAATTCCAAATGTTTTTAGGAGTCTTTTTGGAGACGGAGCGCTTGCCCAATCTTTAGTTCCAAGCATCATAGAAGCAAAAGAAAATCTAAACTCATTTTTAAATCAAATCTTTACACTTTTATTTGTTGTGCTTTTAGCTTTTGTATTCCTTGCAGAAGCTTTTCCTGATATCTTTCTTTCTCTTTTTGCTCCTGGTTTTTACGAAGACCAAAGTAAATTAGAAGCTGCAACAGATTTTTTGAGGCTGGTTTTTCCATACATTTTATTAATATCTTTTACAGCTTTTTTTGGATCGATTCAAAATTCCAGAAAATTATTCCAAGTAGTAGCTGCTACACCGATAATCTTTAATTTAACCTTGATTGCTTTTGCTTTACTCTCAAATGAATTCAGTTTGACGATTTTAGGGATATCCATTTTAGTCGCTGGTTTAATCCAACTTGTCATTAACTTTTCTGTTGTCATTTATTTTAATTACTTTCCTAAACTTGTTGTAAATTTTGATAGGGAAATACTCAGATCTTTTTTTAATAAATTAATTCCTGCTTTTTTTGCTGCTGGTATTTATCAACTTAATGTGTTGGTTGATACTATTTTTGCTTCATTTTTAGTATCTGGAAGCCCTACTTGGCTTTATATTTCTGAAAGACTTATTCAATTTCCTCTTGGTTTATTTGGAGTCGCTCTAGCTTTAGTGACACTTCCAAATATGACAGAATTATTTTTAGAAAAGAGAATGACAGAGCTTAAAAATCTTAGCACCAAAGCAATGAGAATTCTTTTTCTTATAGGATTAACCTGTGTTTTAGGAGTTTTTCTAATCGGAGAATTTGCAATAAGTCTACTTTTTCTCAGAGGAGAATTTACTTCTTTTGATGTAGGAATGACTTTTTTAGCCCTTCAAGGATATGCATTTTCAATGTTATTTATCTTGCCGCAAAAGTTTTTTAATAGTGTTTTTTTTGCTATTTCTAAAACAAATATGGTTGTATTAACAGGATCGATATCTTTATTTGCAAACATTGTTTTTAATTATTATTTCATTTATCAACTAGATTTTGGGCATTTCGGATT
>CACPMT010000007.1 GCA_902635045.1 uncultured SAR86 cluster bacterium
ATTTATTTATCGAAAACCAAAAAATACAAAGAAATGAAGGTATGAATATAAAAAAAGGACAAAAGCTATATAAGAGAGCTAAGAAAGTAATTCCTGGAGGGAATATGCTTCTTTCAAAAAGACCTGAAATGTTTCTACCTGAGCAATGGCCGGCATATTTTCAAAAATGTAAAGGTTGTAATGTTTGGGATCTTGATGGAAATGAGTTCATTGATATGGCATCAATGGGAATTGGAACAAATATATTAGGCTATTCTCATCCAGAGGTTGAGGAAACTGTCATAAAAGCAGTCCAGGATGGAAATATGTCAACATTAAATTGTCCCGAAGAAGTTTATCTGGCAGAGAAGATGATTGAAATTCATCCTTGGTTTGAAATGATAAAGTTTGCTAGAACGGGTGGAGAAGCAAATGCCATGTCAATAAGAATTGCGAGGGCGGCTACTGGTAGGGATAAAATTCTTGTGTGTGGATATCATGGTTGGCATGATTGGTACATATCGCTAAATCTTTATGATAAAGATGGTTTAAATGATCATCTATTAAGTGGTTTAAATCCAGCAGGTGTCCCCAAAGGGCTTGAAGGAACTGTGATGGGATTTGAATATAATAACTTCGAGCAACTTCAAGAACTCGTTTTTGATAACAAAGATGCGATAGCTGCTATAAAAATGGAAGTTAAAAGAAATGACGAACCGAAAGATAATTTCCTTGAAAAAGTAAGAGAACTTGCTTCTGCAAATGGCATAGTATTAATTTTCGACGAATGTACATCTGGATTCAGAGAAACAAACGGTGGACTACATAAAAAATACAATATAACACCAGACTTGGCAACATTTGGAAAAGCGCTAGGAAATGGACATGCAATAACATGTGTGGTGGGCATTGGAGACATTATGCAAAATGCCCAAGAAACTTTTATAAGTAGTACATTTTGGACTGAAAAAATCGGCCCGGCAGCAGGACTTAAAACATTAGAAATTATGGAAAGAGAGAAATCATGGGAAAAAATTACATCAATTGGCGAGAAAATTTCAAAGAGATGGTTGGATTTAGCAAAAAAATATGAACTTTCTATTGATACTTTCGGATTACCCTCTCTTTGCGGATTTAATTTTTCTTCAAAAAATTTTTTAGAATACAAAACATATATAACTCAAGAAATGCTTAAAAAGAATTTTTTATGTGGAAATACGATTTATAGTTCCGTATCCCATACCCCTAAAATCATTGATAATTACTTCAATGAATTAGAACCATTATTTTCGAAAATTAGAGACTTTGAA
This sequence comes from uncultured SAR86 cluster bacterium, assembly GCA_902635045.1. Lineage (GTDB taxonomy): Bacteria > Pseudomonadota > Gammaproteobacteria > Magnimaribacterales > AG-339-G14 > CASICS01. The sequence continues at coordinate 1,290 of CACPMT010000007.1, forward strand.
GATGGAGAAGATGTATTAGATAAACTTGAAGGTCCTATTTGTCACAGTGGATTCGAAAGGTTAAATTAGAGCCAAACTCTAATGATTTACAGAATAAGATTATCTGATTTTAAAGAATTAGATAGCTTAAAAGATTATAAAAAATGGTTATCGGATGAAGAGGTTTTTAAACATTTATCATCCGAAACACCAAAAAGTTCTCTAGATCAAATTAAAAAATATATAAAGTTGCATAATAATTCAAATTCTTTATTTAAGCCTGTCATATACAAGGAAAATAATAAGCATATAGGCAATCTTAAGATATACAACTTTTTAAAAAATGAGCAATTTAAAAGCGCTGAGTATTCTAGATTTATTGGCGATAAAAGTTACTGGGGTATGGGACTTGGATTTGAAATGGGAATGTTGGCGCTTGATTATTGTTTTAATAACTTAAAATTGGATTGCGTTGAAGCTGGATGTTCAGCAGAAAATATTGCAGCTATAAAAAGTAATAAAAAACTTGGATTAAAAGAGATCAAAAGAATAAAGAGCAATGAAGGCAAAATAATAATTAGATTCAAAATTTTGAAAGAAGAATTTATGGAATGATTCAGTGATTAAAAAAATAATCTTTATACCGATTGAATTGCCAGTAAGAGAATTGTCTTCATCTGCTATGCTGGCATCATATCTATCCTCGAAAGGTATGAAGGTTGTGATCGGATCTCAACTTGATATAAAAAATCTTGCTTTAAACTCAAAAAAAACCATTTATTTAGATAAGACTCTTTATTCTGCGCATAATAATTTTTACAGTAACTTGTCTAAAAAAAACATTAAAATTTTTTGTGATGATATTGAAGCTTCTGGATGCCACGTTCCAGAAATATATTCTCAAGCGCGATTTAGCCAAAAAAATATAGATCTCGCAAAAGGAATTTTTTTTTGGGGTAAAGACGATTTTAATGCTGTTAAAAAATTTTATGATATTTCTGATATGAAATGTTTTAAGAGAGGTAGCTTTAGAACTTTTTTTTGGAAAAATTATTCTCAAAATATTCCATCAAACATAAAAAAAATGAACGCTTTAAAAGAAAAATATGGAGATTTTGTATTTATTCCGTCTAATTTTGGCGGCAGTATGAGGCCAGATGGAACTGAGGGTGTTATTAATCAAGCAAAAAAAAATTATCCTCATTTGTTAGATAAAATTTTAAAAAGAATAGATCACATTGAAAAAAGAAGAGAGATATTTATGAGAGATGTAATTAAGGTAGCTGATAGTTTTAAGCATATCAATTTTATTTTTAGACCTCATCCAAATGAAGAAATATGTAGATGGATTAAAATATTACCAAAACGAAAAAATTTATTTATTGAGTATGAAGGCTCAGTCACTGAGTACATAATGGCATCAGATGTAATTATTCATAGTGGATGTACATCTGCATTTGAAGCTTATTTTTATAAAAAACCATGTATAGCTCACGTCCCAAGAAAAAATAAAAAATGGGATTCATGGCAAGCGAACAATATGAGCGAAGAGACACTTAACTTTAGTTCACTTGAAAAAAAGCTTACACATTTACTCATTCACAATTATGATTTTAAAAATACAAATCCATTTTATGAATTAAAGGATGATTTGCTCGAGTTTTATTTTAAAGTTTTTAATGATACCGATCCGTTAACATCAAAGGAATACAAAAAAGAAATGGATAAACTAAACTCAAATCTCTATTTGGATAGCATTAAAAAAACTTTCAAATATTTATTTGATAGTGACTATAGATATAGTGATTATAAATTCTCCAAAGAAAATACTTTCGATCTCAAAAAAAAATTGGAATATTTTAATAAGGAATTTAATGCTGATAATGTAAATATTAAAAAAATAAATGATAAAGTATTGATGCTTTTATAAAAAGTTAAAATTTTGCGTAATGAATAAATCTAAATCGTCTGAGGTATATGCTTGGACGCAATCTGGCCCTGTATACTCACCCGCAAGTCTTGAAGATATTAAAAACATTGATCTTTTAAAATCGGCTTGTAGAACGAAGCATTTATTTCTTCCTAATAAACCTCAACTTTTAAGATCTATTTATTCATTTTTGTTTGGAAAAAAAAATAGAATTGATTATAGGATTGGCAAAGCAAGCAAAATACCATCGAATTTTATTAGACAGGAACCATGGGAGATAGAATATCTATATATGCTATCGCATTATTCTAAAGTCGGGATTCTTGAAACTGGAAGATTTAACGGAGGGTCTACCCTGGTGTCTTCTTTGGCAAATAAATCTGTTCCAATCCATTCAATTGACTTTGATCCTAAAGATGATGATTTTTTGAAAGGGCTTTTCTCTGAATTAAATGTTGGAACGAATGTAAATTTAATTGTGGGCGATTCACAAAAAACAAAATATCAATCAATAAAAGATATTGATTTGCTTTTTATAGATGCGGATCATTCAAAAGAAGGTTGTTTCAACGATATGAAAAATTGGTGGGACAATCTTATTTCAGGAGGTAGTCTATTATTACATGATTGTTATTTTGGATGTGAAGTTCAAGACGCAGTCTTAGAATTCATAAAGAATTATGATCTAGAAATAGTAATTTCTCCATACAAGTCTCACGAGCACAGAAGATATCCTCAAGGATCTTTTTGTCATTTACTGAAAAGGTAGCTCTTTGAATGCTGTATGAAATAAAAGGTTTAAAACTTTATAAAAATAGTTTAAAAATTGATCCTCTTGCTTCTTCTGATAAGAAAACAATC
>CACPMT010000008.1 GCA_902635045.1 uncultured SAR86 cluster bacterium
CCATTCTTAGATAAAAGATCTTTTGAAGAATGAAAGAGAAGTCCCTCAATTTGATTCAAATTCAAATCACTTAATATCTCATTTGTAATTCGAAGTGGATAATCTTTATCAACTATAACACCATCTAATTTAGGAAGTTTCGATATTATTTTAAAATTTTCAAGGTTTGTAGAAGCTAGACTTTTATGGGAATTTCCATAGGAATAGGCAGTATCAATTTTTTTAATTTTAGTTTTTTGAGCAAACCTAAGAACCTTAGAAATTTCATTTAAAGTTGTCATCCCATCAGCGTTTGAGATACCGTAGTCCAAACCAAATTGAGCCGAACCTAAAACGAGTTCCATTCTACTTAAAGTAATTATTTACTTTATCAATAACGTAAAGTTGTTCTTCTTCCTCTAGCCCATAAAAAAGTGGAATACTTATTGCTCTATGATAATAATTTTCTGCATTAGGAAAATCTCCAACATTGAAGCCAAGTTTCTTATAGTATGGATGAAAATGCACTGGAATATAATGAATATTAACTCCAATATTTTGATCTCTAAGGTATTCAAAAAACAAACGATGATCCTTTCTATCAAATATTGCTTTTAACTTGATTACATAAAGGTGATAGCTTGAATAAGACAAATCATTCAAAGATGAAAATTCAAAATATTCTTTTGAAATTTCAGCATCATAAATTGTTGCAAGAGCGTTTCTTTTTGAGACGAAATCATCAACCCTTTTTAATTGGCTCCTACCAATAGTTGCTTGAATTTCCGTCATTCGATAATTCAAACCAAGACAAAGCTGCTCATAGTACCAAGGGCCATGAGCAGCAGTACGCATTTCTGCAAAATCTTTTGTGATTCCATGCGTTCTAAATAAATCTAATTTTTTTGCAATTTTTGCATCATTTGTTATGGCTACACCGCCTTCGCAAGTAGTAATGATTTTTACAGGGTGAAAACTGAAGACTGTAATATCAGAATATTTGCAACTTCCTACTTTAGAATTATCGTAGGAGGCACCAATAGAATGAGAGGCATCCTCAATAATTTTAAAATTATATAATTTAGAGAGTTTAGAAATAGATTTCATGTCACAAGAATTACCGCCTAAGTGAACTGGAATAATAACTTTTGGAAGTTTATTGTTCTTTTTTGCGTGTTGTAATTTTTTGCTTAATTCTTCAATACATATGTTGTTAGTTTTTTTATCTATGTCTATAAAATCGATATCAGCACCGCAATATAATGCACAATTTGCAGATGCAACAAACGTATTTGCTGAAGTCCAGACAATATCATCTTTGCCTACTTCCAAGGCAAGACAAGATATATGCAATGCAGAGGTCGCACTATTTACTGCGTAGGCATATTTTGAATTTACGTACTCACATATATTTTCTTCAAATTTTGGCACCTCGGGCCCTTGCGTTAAGTAATCGGATCTTAAAACTCTAACTGCTTCGGATATATCTTCATCAGATACATCCTGCCTCCCGTATGGAATATATTTATGCATCAAATTCTTTTGAGAAAATTTCTTTTAATTGGTCAACACTCAAAAAATCATTATTAGTTCCTGAATTATAAGAAAATCCCTTTTCGACAAGAACCGCATTTTTTTTCTTAATGTAAAAATCTCTAGTCTTTTTAGAATCTGAAGGAAGAATTACAAAATAATTTCCTAGATCAATAGTATTCAAACTATCAGAAATTGAAATCATTTCTTCATGGATTTTTTCACCAGACCTTATACCGATAATTTCTATTTCGCACTCAGGACAAATTGCCTCTGCGACATCAGTAATCTTATAGCTTGGAATCTTTGGGACAAAAATTTCACTACCAATGGCATTTTTTAAGGCCCACATTACCATGTCAACTCCCTGAGATAGTGAGATATTGAATCTTGTCATATTCTTATCAGTAACAGGTAAAACTCCTGAAGATTTTTTAGACAAGAAAAAAGGAATAACTGAGCCTCTGCTACCCATAACGTTACCATATCTGACGATACTGAAATGTAAGTCTCTTTTTCCAACAGTATTGTTTGCAGCAACAAATAATTTATCTGAACACAATTTTGTTGCGCCATACAAATTAATTGGTGATGCAGCTTTATCTGTAGAAAGCGCAATTAATTTTTTTACATCGTTATCCAACGATGCGTCGATTAAATTTTGAGCACCAACAACATTTGTCTTAACAAATTCAAAAGGATTATATTCCGCAGCTGGAACTTGTTTAAGAGCAGCGGCATGGATGACATAATCTACTCCCTCAAGAGCCCTCTTCAATCTGTTAGCATCACGAATATCTCCTAAAAAATATCTAATACCTTCGTGAACCGATGTGTTTATAGTTTGAGACATTTCAAATTGTTTTAACTCATCTCTACTAAAGATGATTATTTTGTTTAATTCAGGGTGGTTATCTATAAGTCTATTTACAAATGCTTTTCCAAATGACCCAGTTCCACCAGTAATAAGAATATTTTTATTTTCAAACATAATTAATCGAGTTTAATGACTTTATTGAAAAATTTTAATACATTTTCACTGTGGGAAATAAACAAAAGAGTTAAATTTTCTTTCTGTTCCATCAAATTCTTCATAATTTTTTCTTCATTTTCAGAGTCAAGTGCTGAT
>CACPMT010000009.1 GCA_902635045.1 uncultured SAR86 cluster bacterium
AGAAATATTAAAACAATTAATAAAGTAATTATTATTGTTAACAAAAATATAAAAAAAACTATTGAGAAAGCTTTGAATTTATCTAAGTTTAAATACGAAGTTCATTACTCTCCTGATGCTTTAGGTAAATTTTATTCTGAGACGGATGTATGCATTGGATCAAGCGGAGTTTCTGCTCTTGAAAGAGTATATTTTCAAATTCCTCAACTTATATTTTTAAAAGCAAACAATCAACTTCAGACAGCAACAAATTTAGAGCTAAAAAATATGGCTTTAGTTGAAAAGAGTCTAGATTACAAAAAAGTTAAGAGTTCTATCGATAAATTCCTCAAAACTGCAGAATTGGAAATGATGCATAAAAATACTATAGATTTCTTTAATCTTGATGGAACTCTTAACATCACGAAAAAGATATGCAATAAACTTCAAATAAATAATGTTTAGTTCAAGATTAGCAAACTATCGTGATTCAATGGAAATCTTCTCTTGGAGAAATGATCCTATTACAAGAAAAAGTTTCTTCAATAATAATATCGTCAAAAGAAAAGAACATGAGGACTGGTTCAATAAGACGATGAAATCAAATAAGTCTATTTTAATAATTCATTTTAGTGAAAAAGATAAAATTGGAGTTGTTAGATTTGACCTTAAAAATAAAGAAACACATGTATCAATAAATACAAACCCTAAATTTAGGAATAAGGGTTTTGCTTCAAAAATGCTATTGGAATCTGAATCATACCTGTCTTCAAATAAACTGTTTCCGAAGGTACTAGTTGCTAATATAATTAAAGATAATTTATCAAGCATTAAAGTTTTTGAAAAAGCAAAATACAAACTTCAATCAGCAGAATTTGAGCATTTTGTTTATAAAAAAGAAACGAAATGAATTATATTATCGCTGCACATCATTTTTGGGATAAAAAAGCTTATGATGACCTGGTGAAAGCTAATCCTTTCGATAACTTCTACTTCATTAGCGATAAAAAAGACCTAAAAGAAAAACTGCTAAATGATTTAAATCCAAGATATATATTTTTCCCTCACTGGAGTCATATAGTTCCAAAAAATTTAATAGATGATTATGAATGTGTTTGTTTTCATATGACCGATTTGCCTTATGGAAGAGGCGGAAGTCCTCTTCAAAATCTTATTTTGAGAAAACACAAAGAGACAAAGATTTCAGCTCTAAAGATGACTGATGAATTTGACGCAGGCCCGATATATTATAAAAAAAAATTAAATCTTAAGGGCAATGCAAAAGAAATTTATGAAAGGTCTTCAAAAATTATTTGTAAAATGATTCAAAAAATGATTTCAAATGAAATCGTTCCTAAAAAACAGGTTGGAAAAGTAACAAAATTTTCTAGACGAAAGCCTAGTCAAAGTGAAATTAAGAAATTTACTACTCTTCATGAGCTTTACGATTTCATAAGGATGTTAGATGCCCCAAACTATCCTCATGCCTTTTTAAAAAAAAATAATCATATTTTTGAATTTTTTGACGTGAAATTGGATAATGATGTTTTAACTGCGTCTGTAAAAATTAAAAAAAACAAATAAAATGGAATTTGAAATAAGCAATAAAAAAATAGGCAAAACTCAACCACCATTTGTAATTGCTGAATTATCCGCAAATCATAATGGTAATATTGAAGTTGCAAAAGAATCTATCATTGCAGCAAAAAATTCTGGAGCTGATGCAGTAAAGCTCCAAACTTACACACCAGATACTATGACAATTAATTTTGATTCTGATGAATTTTTGATCAAAGATGGATTATGGAAAGGCAGTAATCTTTATGAGCTTTATGAGGAGGCTTACACTCCTTATGAGTGGCATGAGGAATTATTCGAAGTAGCTAAGGAGGAGAATATAATTTGTTTCAGTACGCCTTTTGATGAATCAGCAATAGAACTTCTCGAATCGCTTGAAGTACCTGCATATAAAGTTGCATCATTTGAGGTTACAGATTTAACTTTGCTTAAAAATATTGCGCTTACAAAAAAACCTGTAATTA